>CAXUDP010000075.1:0-18370 GCA_964249735.1 uncultured Acetobacteraceae bacterium
GCACCCGCTCCGCGTCCCGCCGCCCCGGCACCGCGTCCGCAGCCGCCCGCCCGTCCGGCGCCGAGACCGGAGCCGCCACGCCCGGCGCCGCCGCGCGAGGCACCGAGACCACCACCCCAGGCCGCGCGTCCGGCGCCGCATCCAGCTCCGGCGCAGCATCCCCCGCAGGCCGAGCATCACGACGACCATCACGGCCACTGACGGCTCCGGCGCCGCGAGGCGCCGGCCGATCAGCCGGCCGGAGGCCGTGGAATCCGTACCGAACCGAGGCCGGCCGTCAACCGGCTTCGGCGGTCTCCACCCAGGCGCGGGCGGACTGGATCCGCTCCAGCAGCGGCTCCAGCGCCGGCACGTCGGACTTGTCCGCCGCCTCGTAGGCCTGCTCGGCCTCGGCCAGGCGCGCCTCGCCCTCCTGGCGCGACAGCCCATCCACCGGCACCGCGCTGTCGGCCAGGATGGTGCAGCGCTCCGGGGTGATCTCGGCGAAGCCGCCGGCGACGAAGAACCGGTCCGTCACCTGGCTGCCCTGGTGCAGCGACACCACGCCGCCGCGCAGCAGCACGATGGTCGGCGCGTGCTCCGGCATGGCGGCGAGGTCGCCTTCCGAGCCCGGCATCACCACCATGTCAACGGCGCGCGCCAGCAGGCGCTTCTCCGGGCTGACGATCTCGACGTCGATCGGCATGGAGCTTCAGCCCTTGTCCTTCATCGCGCGCGCCTTCTCGACCGCCTCGTCGATCGAGCCGACCATGTAGAACGCGCTTTCCGGCAGGTCGTCGTGCTCGCCGGCGATGATCGCCTTGAACGAGCGCACCGTGTCCTCGATCGACACCAGCTTGCCGGGCGCCCCGGTGAACACCTCGGCGACGTGGAACGGCTGAGACAGGAACCGCTGCAGGCGGCGCGCACGAGCCACGGTCTGCTTGTCGTCCTCCGACAGCTCGTCCATGCCCAGGATGGCGATGATGTCCTGCAGCGACTTGTAGCTCTGCAGGATGCGCTGCACGTCGCGGGCGACCTGGTAGTGCTCCTCGCCGACGATCTTCGGGTCGAGCGAGCGCGAGGTGGAGTCCAGCGGGTCCACCGCCGGATAGATGCCGAGCTCGGCGATCGAGCGGTTCAGCACCGTGGTGGCGTCGAGATGGGCGAACGAGGTCGCCGGCGCCGGGTCGGTCAGGTCGTCGGCCGGCACGTAGATCGCCTGCACCGAGGTGATCGAGCCCTTCCTGGTCGAGGTGATGCGCTCCTGCAGCGCCCCCATGTCGGTGGCCAGCGTCGGCTGGTAGCCCACCGCCGACGGGATGCGGCCCAGCAGCGCCGACACCTCGGAGCCGGCCTGGGTGAAGCGGAAGATGTTGTCGACGAAGAACAGCACGTCCTGTCCTTCCTCGTCGCGGAAGTACTCGGCGAGCGACAGGCCGCTCAGCGCCACGCGCGCCCGCGCCCCTGGCGGCTCGTTCATCTGGCCATACACCAGCGCCACCTTGGAGCCCTCGGTGGTGTTCTCGCCGAGCTTGATCACGCCCGCGTCGATCATCTCGTGGTACAGGTCGTTGCCCTCGCGGGTGCGCTCGCCGACGCCGGCGAACACCGACACGCCGCCATGCGCCTTGGCGATGTTATTGATCAGCTCCTGGATCAGCACCGTCTTGCCGACCCCGGCGCCGCCGAACAGGCCGATCTTGCCACCCTTCAGGTACGGGCAGAGCAGGTCGACCACCTTGATGCCGGTGACCAGGATCTCCGACGACGCGGCCTGCTCCTCGAAGGACGGCGCGTCGCGGTGGATCCCGTAGTACTTGGCGGCGACCACCGGGCCGCGCTCGTCGATCGGCTCGCCGATCACGTTCAGGATCCGGCCCAGCGTGCCCGGACCCACCGGCACCTGGATCGCCGCCCCGGTGTCGCGCACCTCGGTGCCGCGCACCAGCCCGTCGGTGGAGTCCATGGCGATGCAGCGCACCTCGCGCTCGCCGATCTCCTGCGCGACCTCCAGCACCAGCTTCAGCTCGCCCACCTGGCAGGTGAGCGCGTTCTGGATGTAGGGCAGCTCGCCCTCGAACTGCACGTCGACCACAGGCCCCTTCACCTGGATGACACGGCCGACGATGTTGCGGCCCGCGTTGGGCGACGGGGCGGCAGGCGCCTCGAGCGTGGTTGACATGGGTTGGAGCTCCTGCGGGCGGAGATCAGACGGCTTCGGCGCCGGCGATGATCTCGATGAGTTCGGTGGTGATGTTGGCCTGTCGCGTGCGGTTGTAGTTCTGCGTCAGCCGGTCGATCGCCTTGCCGGCGTTGCGGGTGGCGCTGTCCATCGCCGTCATGCGCGCCCCCTGCTCGCCTGCCGCACTTTCCAGCATCGCCCGGTACAGCTGGATGCCGAGGTTGCGCGGCAGCAGCCGGGCCAGGATGGTCTCCTCGTCCGGCTCGAACTCGTAGGACGCGTCGCCCGGCGCGCCGTGCTCGTTGTCGTTGGACGGCAGCGCCAGCGGCACCAGCTGGATCTCGGTCGGCGTCTGCGACATCACGTTGTTGAAACGGTTGAACACCAGGGTGGCGACGTCGAACTCGCCGCGCTCCAGCATCGCCGTCACCCGCTCGCCCAGCTCGGCGGCAGCGGAGAACGCCACGTCCTTGCCGGCGGAGCCAGGAATGCGGTCGATGATCCGGTCGCGATACTCGCGCGACAGATAATCGCCGCCCTTGCGGCCCACGGGCAGCAGCTTGACCGTCTTGCCCTCGCCCTCCAGCCGCTGCACCAGGCGTCGCGTGGCGCGGCCGATGTTGGCGTTGAAGCCGCCGGCCAGGCCGCGGTCGCTGGTGACCGAGATCAGGAGATGCACCTGGTCCCGGCCGGTGCCGACCAGCAGCTTCGGCGCCCCCTCGCGGCCGGCGCTGTTGCGGGCGAGCTCGGCCAGCATGCGCTGCATCGCTTCCGCATAGGGCCGCGCCGCCTCCGCCCGGCTCTGCGCCCGGCGCAGCTTCGCCGCCGCCACCATCTTCATGGCGCTGGTGATCTTGCGCGTCGACTTGACGCTGGTGATCCGCGCCCGCAGCTCCTTCAGCGACGGCATCGGCGCATCAGCCCTGGGTGAAGCGTCGGGTGAAGTCGGTCAGGAACGCCGACAGCTTCTCCTCGACGTCCTTCTTGATCTCGCGCGCGTCTCGGATCGCATCGAGGATGCCGGTGTCGCTCGCGCGCAGCTCGCCCAGCATCTGCCGCTCGTAGCCGACCACCTTGTCCACCGGCACCTTGTCGAGGAACCCGCGCGTGCCGGCGAACAGCACCGCCACCGTTTCCTGCACCGGGTACGGCGTGTTCTGCGGCTGCTTCAGCAGCTCGGTCAGGCGGGCGCCGCGTCCGAGCTGCGCCTGGGTCGCGGCGTCGAGATCCGACGCGAACTGCGAGAACGCCGCCATCTCGCGGTACTGCGCCAGCTCCAGCTTGATCTTGCCAGCGACCTGCTTCATCGCCTTGATCTGCGCCGCCGATCCCACGCGCGACACCGAGCCGCCGACGTTCACCGCCGGACGGATGCCGCGGAAGAACAGCTCGGTTTCCAGGAAGATCTGGCCGTCGGTGATGGAGATCACGTTGGTCGGGATGTAGGCCGACACGTCGCCGGCCTGTGTCTCGATCACCGGCAGCGCCGTCAGCGAGCCGCCGCCATGCGCGTCCGACATCTTCGCCGCCCGCTCCAGCAGGCGCGAATGGAGGTAGAACACGTCGCCCGGATACGCTTCGCGCGCCGGCGGACGGCGCAGCAGCAGCGACATCTGCCGGTACGCCACCGCCTGCTTGCTCAGGTCGTCATAGGCGATCAGCGCGTGCATGCCGTTGTCGCGGAAGAACTCGCCCATCGCCGCCCCGGTGTAGGGGGCGAGGTACTGCATCGGCGCCGGCTCGGACGCGGTGGCCGCGACTACGATGGAGTACTCCATCGCCCCGTTCTCCTCCAGCGTGCGCACGATCTGCGCCACCGTGGAGCGCTTCTGCCCGATCGCCACGTAGATGCAGTAGAGCGACTTCTTCTCGTCGCCGAGCGCGTTCACCGGCTTCTGCGCGATGAAGGTGTCGAGCAGGATCGCGGTCTTGCCGGTCTGGCGGTCGCCGATGATCAGCTCGCGCTGGCCGCGGCCGATCGGCACCAGGGCGTCGATCGACTTGATCCCGGTCTGCATCGGCTCGCTGACCGACTGGCGCGGCATGATGCCCGGCGCCTTCACCTCGGCGCGGCGCCGCTCGACGTTCTCCAGCGGTCCCTTGCCGTCGATCGGGTTGCCGAGCCCATCCACCACGCGGCCGAGCAGGCCGCGGCCCACCGGCACGTCCACCACCGTGCCGGTGCGGGACACGGTGTCGCCCTCGCGGATCGCGCGGTCGTCGCCGAAGATGACGATGCCGACGTTGTCCGCCTCCAGGTTCAGCGCCATGCCGCGCACGCCCGCACCCGGGAACTCGACCATCTCGCCGGACATCACGTTCTGCAGCCCGAACACGCGCGCGATTCCGTCGCCGACCGACAGCACGGTGCCGGTCTCGGCGATGTCGCTTTCGCTGTCGAAGTTGGCGATCTGCCGCTTCAGGATGTCCGAAATCTCGGCGGGACGGATCTCCATCGCTTCAGGCTTCCTTCATGGCGTAGTGCAGGCGGGCGAGGCGCGAGCGCAGGCTCGCATCGTACAGGCGGGCGCCGACGCGCACCACCAGACCGCCGAGCAGGGTGCGGTCCACCCGCTCCTGTATGTCGACCCGACCATAGCCGGCCTCGGTCAGCCGGGCCAGCAGCTGGGTGCGCTGCAGGTCGGTCAGCGGATGGGCGCTCGCCACCTCGGCGACCACGATGCCGCGACGCGCCGCCACCAGGGCGGCGAAGCCGGCCAGGATCGCGCGCAGCTCGGACAGGCGCCGGTTGTTCGCGACCACGCCCACGAAATGCTGCAGCAGCGTACCGAAGCCCTGCGCCGCCATCGCCGCCAGCACCGCGTCGCGGCCCTGCGCCACGTCGAGCACCGGGTTGGCCAGCAGGGCGCGCAGCGGGGAGCTCTGGTCGATCAGCCGGCCGAGGGCGTCGGCCTGGTCCACCGCCTCGTCCAGCGCACGACGCTCGTCGGCCAGCTCGTACAGCGCAGTCGCGTAGCGGCCAGCCACGCCGCCGGCCGCGTTGACGGTCTGGACTGTCGTGGCGCCCGGGCTCACTCTTGCGCTTTCCTTCGATTTTTTGCGGAAACAGGCCCGCCTAGATTGTTGCCGGGCGTCTACCATGGGCCCCATGACCACGCAACACGAACACGGCGGCGCGCCCGATCCGGTACCACCAGGCGACGGGCGGGCGCCGCTGATCCTCACCCTGGAGCTGGCGCAGCCGGCGCAGGACCTGTTCCAGTCGCTGCGCAACCGGCACTTCCCGCCCGAACGCAACCTGGTGCCGGCGCACGTCTCGCTGTTCCACGCCCTGCCCGGCACCGAGACGCCCGCGATCCTGCGCCGGCTGCGCGCCGTCACCGCCACCCGGCCGGCGGTGCGGGTGCAGGCGCCGTTCCCGCTTGGGCGCGGGGTCGGCGTCCGGCTCGACAGCCCGGCCCTGTCCGCGCTGCGCGCCGGGCTGGCCCGCGACTGGACGCCCTGGCTGACGCCGCAGGACCGTCAGGGCTACCGGCCGCACGTCACGGTCCAGAACAAGGTGTCGCCGGAGCAGGCGCGCGCGACCCTGGAACGGCTCGTTGCCGGCTTCGTGCCGTTCGACACCGAAGGAGCGGCGCTGCGCCTGTGGCGCTATCTCGGCGGCCCGTGGGAAGCGCTGGAGCGGATCGAGCTGGCGGCGCCCGAGTAACCGGGCTGGCGGCTCACGCCGCGAACGACGCGTCCAGCCGCTCGATCGCCATGGCGTCGAACTGCGCCAGCACCGCTTCCCGGTCCGGCAGCGTCGGCCCTTCCTGCCCGAGCTTGGCCGCCGCGAAGGAAAGCGCCATGCGTGCCACCCGCTCCGGCTCGGACTTCTCCACCAGCGCCGCCACCAGCCCCGCCACCAGCGCGTCGCCGGCGCCCACCGTGACCGGCACCTGCAGGATCGGCGGCCGGCCAAGCAGGGCGTGGCGCTCACTGACGAACAGCGCCCCCTCGGCGCCGCGCGAGATCACCACCAGCCCGATGCCGCGATTGCACAGCGCGTGCGCCGCTTCCGCCATCTGCCGGATGTCGGAGAAGCTCTGCCCGGAGCTTTCCTCCAGCTCCTCCTGGTTCGGCTTGATCGCCCAGGGCAGGGTGTCCGGGTCGCCGCGCAGCACCTCGCGCAGCGGCTTGCCGCCGGTGTCCAGGATCACCCGCGCCCCCTGCCGGTTGAGCGCGGCGATGATCTCGCCGTACGCGTTGTGCGGCATGCCGGGCGGCAGGCTGCCCGACAGCACCACGATCGCGCCCGGCCCCGCCTCGGTCGCCAGCACCGTGCGCAGCTGCGCCAAGTGCACCGGCAGCGGCATCAAGCCCGGCAGGTTGATGTCGGTGGTGTCGCCGGCCGCCTCGTCCAGCAGCTTGATGTTGTTGCGGGTGTGGCCGGGGATGCGCACGAAGCGGTCGGTGATCTCCTTGGCGTCGAGGAAGTCCTCGAAGGTCGCGGCGTTGCTGCCGCCCAGGAAGCCGGTGGCGATGATCGGCGGCTCGTGCGCCTGCCGCCAGTCGGACAGGCAGCCGGCGACGTTGATTCCCTTGCCGCCGGCCTGTCGCACCGAGGAGCGCGCCCGGTGCACCGTGCCCGGCACCAGCTCGTCCAGCCGGATGGTGTGGTCGATCGCCGGGTTGAGCGTGACCGTGACGATGGCGGGGGCAGGAGAGGCGGCGGTCATCAGGGAGCGTCCTTCCAGGATCGTGCCGAGAGCCCCTAGCCTCGCAGCCCTGGGCGCGGATCGGAAGGGGGCAGCAGCGGCGAACCCGTTCCTGCCCCGCGCACGCGGGCCCAGGCGCGCAGCTGTTGTCGCGCGTCGCCCTCGACCGCGCGCTCGAGCAGCACCGTCACCCCGCCGCCGGGCTCGGCCACGACCCGGTACAGGTGGGTCCAGCTTCCGCCCCGGCCGAGATGCAGCGCCAGGTGCCAGCCGCAGCGGCGCGGCCGGCGCAGGTGCTCGGTGCGGCCGAAGCAGACGAACTCGGCCTTGTCCCCCGCACCGACCGACACCGGCGCGCGCAGGCGCGCCTCGACCGGGCAGGAGGACGGGACTGGAAAGGCGAGCACGTCGAACACGGTCGGCTCCACAGGCGGGGAGAGGTCCGGCCGTTCGTCATGGGAACAGGCGGCGTGATCCCGTGGTTTGCCGGAACGGCCGCATCTCCCTGGACGGGACGCCACCTCGCCCGGGCGGGCAGGTTGGCGTTGGGGTCAGCCAGCTGCCGATGCAATGCGAACGCTAGCCGGTCGCACCCGCCCGCACAAGGGACCGGGTGCGGAGCGGCGTCACACGCTGGCCATGCCGCCGTCGACGAACAGCTCGGCGCCGGTGGTGAACGACGAGTCGTCGGAGGCGAGGAACAATGCCGCCCGCGCGACCTCGTCCGTCTGTCCGACCCGGTGCAACGGAATGCTGTCCAGCATGGACGTGGTCATGCCGCTCAGCTGTTCCGCCGTCAGGCCGATCTTGCCGAAGATGGGGGTCTCGATCGGGCCGGGGCTGATGGTGTTGACCCGGATCCGGCGGGACGACAGCTCGGACGCGAAGGTGCGGCCGAACGAGCGCAGCGCCGCCTTGCTGGCCGCATACACGGTGCGCATCTCGCCACCCATCGACCCCGCGGTCGAGCCGGTCAGGATCACGGAGCCGCCGTCGGACAGCACCGGTGCCGCATGCTTGAGCAGGAAGAACACGCCGCGGACGTTGATGTCGAACTGGAAGTCGAACGCCGCCTCGTCCACCGCCCCGACCGGCGCGAACCGGGCGACGCCGGCGTTGACGAACAGCACGTCGATGCGGCCGTGGCGGGACTTCACCCCGTCCACCAGGACGGCGGTCGCGGCGGCGTCGCCGGCGTCGGAGGCGACCACCTCGATGCCGGGCAGCGCGGCCTGCGCCGCCTCCAGCGTCTGCGGGTTGGAGCCCGTCACGATCACCGTGGCGCCTTCGGCCTGGAACAGCTTCGCCGTTGCCGCGCCGATACCGCTGGTGCCGCCGCTGATCAGGGCGACCTTTCCATCGAGCTTGGGCATGACGTTCCTCCTTCTCCAACTCCAGGAGCCCGCTGCCCCGGAGTTATTCTGTACCGTGCGGTAGAAAGCTAGGAGGCCGTCCTCGCCGCGTCAAGCCGGCGCCTTTGGGTCGACAACGGCAAGACAGCCTCCCTATCGTCCGGGCCATGGACATGCCGACACGTTCCCTGCCCGGCCGGCCACGCGGGTTCTGCGCCGACGCCGCCCTGCGGGCCGCCCTCGCCATGTTCCGGCGCAAGGGCTACGAGGGCACCTCCCTGAGCGACCTCACCGCCGCCATGGGCATCAACCGCCCCAGCCTGTACGCGGCCTTCGGCAACAAGGAGGCGCTGTTCCGCAAGGCGCTCGACCTTTACCAGGACGAGCGGCGCGCCGCCTTCGTCGCGGCCCTGGACGCGCCCACCTCCCGCGACGTTGCCGAACGCGTCCTGCGTGGCGCGCTGGACGGCTGCGCCGGGCCCGACGCACCGGCCGGCTGCCTCGCCGTGATGCACTCGGTGGCCTGCGGAACCGAGGCGGAGCCGGTGCGTGCCGAGGTGACGTCGCGCATCGCCGCCGCGGAGGCCGCCTTGGTGGCCCGCCTCGAACGCGCGGAACGCGACGCGGACCTGCCGACCGGAACCACGCCGGGCGTCCTCGCCCGCTTCCTGATGGCGGTCAGCCAGGGGATGAGCCTGCAGGCCGGGCACGGCGTGCCGCGTGCCGAACTGGACCGGCTGGTCGACACCGCCCTGCTGCTCTGGCCGCCACCACCCCCCGCCGAGGCCGCAGCGTCACCCCGGTAATCGAGCCGCGGGGATCGCGTTGGCGGGCCGACAGGCACTCGTGCGCGGCGCTGCCGTCGCGGTCACGCGTCGAGCGCGGTCCACACCCCTCCGCCCCGTCCCGACGCCACCACCGCCTCGATGAACGCGACGCCCGCGACCCCGTCCTCGATCCCGGGCAGCCCGTCCGGATCGCCCCGTCCTTCCAGATCGCCCCGTCCTTCCAGGAGGTCCGCGGCATCCGCGTAGATCTGCGCGAAGCCTTCGAGATACCCTTCCGGGTGCCCGGCCGGGATGCGCGTCGCGCGAGCCGCCCCCTCCGACAGACCGCCCAGCCCGCGATGCAGGATGCGCGGCGCCTCGCCGAGCCGTGTCACGCGGAGCTGGTTCGGATGCTCCTGCGACCAGTCCAGCCCGCCTTGCTCGCCGAACACGCGCAGCCTGAGCCCGTTCTCGTGCCCGACCGCGACCTGGCTGCACCACAGCGCGCCCCGTGCGCCGCCGGCGAAGCGCAGCAGCACGCGCGCGTCGTCGTCGAGCCGGCGGCCGGGCACGAACGAGGACAGGTCGGCCAGCAGGCTCTCCACCCGCAGCCCGGACACGAAGCCGGCCAGGTGGTGCGCGTGCGTGCCGATGTCGCCGACGCTGCCGGCCGGACCCGAGCGGGACGGGTCGGTGCGCCAGGCCGCCTGCTTCTGCCCGCTCGCCTCCAGGTCGGTCGCGAGCCAGTCCTGCGCATATTCCACCTGCACCACCCGGACCCTGCCGAGCGCACCGCCTCGCACCAGCGCACGCGCTTCCCGCACCATCGGATAGCCGCTGTAGTTGTGGGTGAGCACGAACGGCAGCCCCGATGCCCGCACCGCCTCGCGCAGATCGCGCGCATCGGACAGGGTGGTCGCCAGCGGCTTGTCGCAGATCACCGGGATGCCGTGCTCCAGGAACGCGCGGCAGATCGCCACGTGGCTGTCGTTGGGCGTGACCACCGACACCACGTCGATCCGGTCCTCCCGCGCCGCCTCCAGCACGGCCATCTCGGCATAACCGTCATAGGCGCGGTCGGGAGAAACGTGCAGCACGTGCGCGGAGGCACGGCTGCGCTCCCCATCCGACGAGAACGCGCCTGCGACCAGCTCGTAGCGGTCGTCGAGCCGCGCCGCGATCCGGTGCACCGCGCCGATGAACGAGCCCTGCCCGCCGCCGACCATGCCCAGCCTGAGCCGCCGCCCGCTCACAGACCGAGCATCCGCCGGTTCGCGTCGCCGTCGGTGCCGCCGGACACGAAGTCGTCGAACGCCCGCCCCGTCACCGGGATGATGTGGCGTCGTATCAGCGCCGCCCCTTCCCGCGCGCCCACCTCGGCATCCTTCATGCAGCATTCCCATTCCAGCACGGCCCAGCCGTCGAAATCGTGCCGCGTCAGGGCGGAGAACACGGCGGTCAGGTCCACCTGGCCGTCGCCGAGCGAGCGGAACCGGCCGGGGCGATCGATCCAGTTCTGGTAGCCGCCATACACCCCCGAGCGCGCGCTCGGCCGGTACTCCGCGTCCTTGACGTGGAACGCCCGGATCCGTTGGTGATACACCTCGATGAAGCCGACATGGTCCATGACCTGCAGCACGAAGTGGCTCGGGTCGTACAGGATGTTGCAGCGCGGATGCCCGCCCACGCGGTCGAGCAGCATCTCGAAGGTCACCCCGTCGTGCAGGTCCTCGCTCGGGTGCAGCTCGAAGCACACGTCGCAGCCGGCTGCGTCGAACGCGTCCAGGATCGGCCGCCAGCGCGACGCGAGCTCGTCGAACGCCGCCTCCACCAGCCCCGGCGGCCGCTGCGGGAACGGGTACAGGAACGGCCAGGCCAGGGCGCCGGAAAACGTCGCGTGCGCCGACAGGCCCAGCCGGCGCGAGGCGCGCGCCGCCAGATGGAGCTGCTCGACCGCCCATTCCTGTCGCGCCGCCGGCCGTCCGCGCACCGACGGGTCGGCGAACCCGTCCACCAGGGTGTCATAGGCGGGATGCACCGCGACGAGCTGGCCCTGCAGGTGCGTGGACAGCTCGGTCAGCGCGACCCCCGCCTCGGCAAGCGTGCCGCGCACCTCGTCGCAATAAGCGTCGCTGTCCGCGGCCAGGCGCAGGTCGAACAGCCGCCTGTCCCAGCTCGGGATCTGCACCCCCTCGAAGCCGCACCCCTTGGCCCACGCGGCAATCGCGGCGAGCGAGTTGAACGGTGCCGCATCACCGGCGAACTGCCCGAGAAACAGCCCAGGCCCCTTCAACGTCTTCATGGCAGCCTCCGCGCAGAGCACGTTCGAGAATGGGGTGTGCCGAGCGAGAGTGGCGCGCTGGCGCGGCACGGCCGGCATGTCTTTCGAGAACCGGAGCGGAGCGGCCTCCTGGCCGTGAGCACCGGAAGCACAGAAAGGCGCGTCGGATCGCCGGCACAGCGCATTGTCGGACGTGCTCTCAGAACGGCGAGTTCGGGTCGTAGTACTCCCGGGCATTGTCCTTGGTGATCAGCACCGTCGACAGCAGCAGCGTGCCGCGCACCGCCGCGTTGGCCATGAAGTGTGCAGCCGTCAGGTCCATCGCCGTCTTGACCATGGCGGGCGGGTAGGACACGTCGATCGGCATGGTCACGTTGCCGTCCATCACGCCCTTGATCACCTCCTTCATGCCGGCGCCGCCGACCACGAAGCGGATGTCGGTGCGCTTGGCCTGTCCGATCGCGCGCAGCGCGCCCTGCGCCACGTCGTCGTCCGCCGCCCACACCGCGTCGATGTGCGGGTGCTTGGCCAGGAAGTCCTGCATCACCCGGAAGCCCTGGTCGCGGCTCCAGTTGGCGAACTGCATGTCCAGCACCTTCACGCCGGAACCGGCGATCGCGTGCTGGAACCCGTCCACGCGCTGCGTGTCCACCACCGTCGGGATGCCGCGCATCACCACCACGTCGCCGTGCCCGCCGAGCGCCTGCACGAAGTACTTGCCCGACACCACGCCGTATTCGGTGTTGTTGCCGGCGACATACACGTCCTGGATCGACGGGTCGGTCAGCCCGCGGTCCACCACGGCGATGAACGTCCCGTTCTGCTTGACCCGTCGCACCGCCCCGGTGAGCTGGGCGGAGTCGTAGGGCAGCACCACCAGCGCGTCCGGCCTGCTGCCGGCGCTGAGGTCCTCCAGCGCGCTCGCCTGGTCGGCAGCGCTGGCCGACGACTTCACGATCACGGTGAGCCCCGGATACGCGTGCTCCAGGGCGGCCGCCTCCTGCTTGGCGTCGTACAGCACGCCGCCGGTCCAGCCATGGTCGGCGGTCGGCACCGACACCGCGATGGTGACATGCGCCGGAGCCGCGGCCTTGGCGGCGGCAAGGGGCAGCATCAGGGCCGCCAGCAGCACCGTGGTTCGCATCTCTGTCTTCTCCCCCGTGCCTCAGTTCCGCCTGAGGCTTCGTTGCACCAGCATGGCGACGATGATGATCACGCCCTGCACCGCGCCGATCAGGTACTCGCTGACGACGTTCGACAGCACCATGATGTTGGCCACCACCTCCAGCACCAGCGCGCCGGCCACGGTGCCCCACACCCGCCCCGACCCGCCGCGCAGCGGCGTGCCGCCGATCACCACCGCGGTGATCGCCTCGAGCTCCCACAGCAGCCCCGAGGTCGGCGTCACCGAGCTCAGGCGCGGCACGTAGAGCAGCGTGGCGATGCCGACGCAGGCACCCTGGATCACATAGGTCAGCGTCCGCACCCGGCCGATCGCCACCGCGGAATAGCGCGCCACCTCCTCGCTGGCGCCGATCGCCACGCAGTGCCGGCCGAACGGCGTGCGGTGCAGCACCACCGACGCCAGCACCGCCAGCCCCACGAACACCAGCACCGGTACTGGCACGCCGAGCACGGTGCCGAAATACACCGGCCGCGCCAGCTCCTGCATGGCGTCCGGATCGAGCGACACCGAGCCGCCCTGCGCGAGATACGTGACCAGCGCACGGAAGATGCCCATCGAGCCCAGCGTGACGATGAACGCTTCCAGCCTTCCTGCGGTGATCACCACGCCGTTGGCGAGCCCGCACAACGCGCCCCCCACCACCATCGCGCCGGCACCCGCCAGCAGCGCCAGCGCGAAGCCGTGCGGCGCCAGCCCGTTCGCCAGCAGGATGCCGCCCGCCCCCACGAAGGCCGACATCGAGCCCACCGACAGGTCCAGCCCACCGGCGGCGATCACGAAGGTGGCGCCGATCCCGATCACCGCGATCATGGACGCCCGGGTGACGACGTTGACGATGTTCTCGATCGCGATGAAGCGCGGGTTGAGCAGCACGCCCAGCACCACCAGCAGCGCCAGGGCCGCGAACGGCGCCAGCGCCGCCGGATCGGGCAGCCGCCGGCGCAACGGGCCGGGCACGTCCCGCTCGGGCAGGGCCGCGGACCCGCTCACGCCGCAAGCTCCCCGACGCCGGTGGCGTGCACCACGATCCCGTCCTCGGTGAGGTCCTCGCCGGCGAGCTCGGCCACGATCCGCCCGCGACGCATCACCAGCACCCGGTGGCACAGCCCGATCAGCTCCGCCATCTCGGACGAGATCACCACCACCGCGGTGCCTTCCGCCGCAAGTGCCGCCACGAACCGGTAGATCTGCGCCTTGGTGCCGATGTCGATGCCCCGTGTCGGCTCGTCGACGACCAGGATGCGCGGGCGGCTCAGCATCGACTTGGCCAGCATCAGCTTCTGCTGGTTGCCGCCGGACAGGTGGCCCGCCAGCACGTCGTCCCGGCCGGCGCGTATGTCGAACTCCCGCTTCGCCGTCCGCATCGCCTCATGCTCGCGCACGAGGTCGAGCAGCCCATAGCGCCGGAACGGCGATGCCAGGGTTAGGTTGGTGGCCATGTCGCGCCCGAGCAGCAGGCCCTTGCCCTTGCGATCCTCGGTCAGGTAGGCGATCCCGGCCGCCAGCGCCGCACGCGGCGAGCCGATCGCCGTCGCCGCCCCGTCCACCTCGACCCGTCCGACCACCGCCGGCCGCAGCCCGATCAGCCCCTCGAACAGTTCGGTCCGCCCCGCCCCCACCAGGCCTGCGAAGCCCAGGATCTCGCCCGGCGCCACCGCGAAGCTGGCCCGCTCGACGAAGCCCGGCACCGTCGCCTCCGTGACTGCCAGCATGGGCCCGGCCGCAGGCCTCGGCGGCCTGGGCGGGAACAGCGCCGACATGTCGCGTCCCACCATCAGCCGCGCCATCTCGTGCTGGCCCAGGCCCGCCGCCGGGCGCGACGCCACGTGCCGCCCGTCGCGCAGCACGGTGACGCTGTCGGCGATCGCCTCCACCTCGGCCAGCCGGTGCGAGATGTACAGCATCGCCACGCCCAGCACCTTGAGCCCCGCCAGCACCCGGAACAGCGCCTCGACCTCGTGCGGCGTCAGCACCGCGGTCGGCTCGTCGAGGATCACCACCCGGTGCGGCACCATCAACGCGCGCGCGATCTGCACCATCTGCCGCTCGGCCACCGACAGCCGGCCCACCGTCGCCTCCGGCGGGACCCTGCATCCGAGTGCTGCCAGCCGCTCCGACGCGACCCGGCGCATCGCGCCGCGGTCGAGGAACGGCCCCCGCCGTACCTCGCGGCCCAGGAACAGGTTCTCCGCCACCGTCAGCTGCCCTGCGAGCAGCTGCTCCTGCGGCACCAGCACCACGCCCTGCCGCTCCGCGTCGGCCGCACCGGCGAAGCGGACCGCCGTGCCGTCCAGCACGATGCGCCCTTCGTCCGGCTGCTCGTGGCCGGCCAGGATCTTCATCAGGGTGGACTTGCCGGCCCCGTTCTCGCCCAGGATCGCGCGCAGCTCGCCCGGCGCGACCGCAAGGTCGATGCCGGCGAGCACGCGCACGCCGCCGAAGGATTTCGCGATGTCGTTCGCCGCGAGCACGTCGCCCCTCCTGGCGCTGCAACCGATCTGTTGTCGGTTTCACGCCGGATACGAGCATAATCGAAACCGGCTCCCCGGCAAGCAGTATGACAGGTTGCCGGCGCACGGCCGTCGCGCAGCAGCTCCAGCGTCTGCAGGCTGAACGAGGAGAAGGTGGTGAAGCCGCCGTACAGGCCCACCATCACGCAGGTCCGGACGTCGAACGAGGCGGCGAAGCGCCCATCGGTCGCGGTCAGGGTGCCGAACAACCCGATCACGAACGAGCCCAGCACGTCCATGGCGATCGTGCCCCACGGGAACGCGGGCCCGGCCAGCGCGGCCAGCGCCTAGGTCGTCAGGCTCGTCACCGACGCACGCCCCCGCTAGGGCCCACGATCCGTGTCGGCCAGGAGTCGTCAGCCCACGGGCGGTTGAAGGGGAACCCCATTCCTCATGGCATGCAGCATCGCAACTCGGCCGACGCGGCTCGAGCAGGCCCGGCACCGCCCGTGGCCTTACCCCGTGTTAACTCGACCGCTGCATCCCGCCGCCGGATGATCGTATCCGGAACGACTCGCGGAGGAAACGAGATGCGCACGGGATGGCACCGGCCTGCCGTCGAGACCGCCCTGATCCTGCTCCTGGTCTGCCTCGCGCGCACCGGGCTCGCGGCCTCGTTCAGCGTCGTGTCCGGCTCGATGCAGCCCACCCTGCTGATCGGCGACCGCATGCTGGCCGAGCCGTTCGCCTATGGCTACAGCACCGCCTCGCTGCCGTTCGGCGACCGGCTCGGCCAGCACGGCGGCCGCCTGTGGGGCGCGCTGCCGCGTCGCGGCGACATCGTCGTGTTCCGCGGCCCGGCCGAGCCCGGCGTCACCTGGGTCAAGCGGGTGATCGGCCTGCCGGGCGACCGCGTCCGCATGCAACGCGGCAGGCTGTGGCTGAACGGCCAGGAGGTCGACTGGCGCGACGAGGGCCCTGGCCCGGAGGAGATGGCCGACGGCACCGACCGCCCGGTCGAACGCTACGACGAGACCCTGCCCGGCGGCCGCACCCACGAGGTCCTGAAGCGCTGGGCCGACGGGCCGCTGGACGACACGCCGGAGGTGCTGGTGCCGGCCGGCCACCTGTTCGTCATGGGCGACAACCGCGACAACTCCGCCGACAGCCGGGTGCCGGTCGCGCAGGGCGGAGTCGGGCTGCTGCCGCTGTGGAACCTGCAGGGCCGCGTCGCGCTGGTGCTGGCCTCGCGCGACATCGCGCAACCCGGCTCCGGCCCCGCCGCCTGGCTCGCCTCGATCCGCCCGGACCGCCTTCTGCGCCCGACGCGCTAGGCTTCGTGGGAGGGCGGATCGCATCCGCAGATCGCGTTCCACACCCGAAGCGGGACGATCGTCAGCTATCCTCGGGGCGGCATGATCGCCGGGTTCCGGACCGGACAGGCAGTCCAGGTCCTGTGTGACGCCACCGATCCTTCGGGCGGTGCAAGGCTGGTCAGCTTCGGCAGCTTGTAGGGCACCAGCCTGGCATCGACAGCATGCGGAGCAGGACCGGTGCTGCTTGGCCTCGCATCACTCGGGCTGCCGATTGGTTTCCACTCGAAGGAAGACTGAGCGTTCCTGCCGGTCGGGATCACGGCTTGTCGGCGACGGACCTTCTCGATTCGCTGAAACAGGATTTCCCGCTCGGTTGCCCGCAGCGCGGTTGCCGAAGATGGTTTCGGATACGAACAGCTTTTGCATGACACCCTTCACCGGTTGTTGCGCGGCGTCAACCCCGCCCGCATCGTCATGCAGATCGCATCGTTCCGGCATAATCGTTGCGTGCAACGAAAATCTATCAAGCGTCGAAGCGAAAGCGCCATCCCGAAGCCAGGCATGAACCTTCGCATGTTGCATGCAAAACATATGTGATTTGTAAGAAGCTTCCCGATGGGACAGGGTCCACGACGTTCAGGGAGAGAAACAATGAACCCAACCCGTTGCGCCGCAACTGCGGCGGCCGCTCTTGTTGCGCTGCTTGTCGGCAACCGTTCCGGACACGCATCGCCTGTTCCCCTTTCGGAACCGTTGCTTCCCAAGGCCACGCCGTCGGGCGCCGTGATCGCGCTCCAGGACTTCGTCACACTTCCTAGACACGCGGACGGAAGTTCGGCACGCGTCCAGTTCCTGACACAGGCTCCGGACAACACGACCGACCTGTTCGTGATCGACATGGTCGGGATCATCTACCGCATCAGCGCGGACGGTTCGCGCGTGACGCCGTATCTGGACCTGCGCACGCAGGGGCTTTCGATCATCTCGCCCACGGGCGAGGAAGGACTGGTCGGCGTGGCGTTCCACCCGAACTTCGCCGGCACTCCGTCCAGGCCCGGCTATGGCAAGTTCTACACCGCCTACAGCGCCAACCGTTCGAGCGGGGTTCCGGACTTCCTCGCCAACGACGACGCCGATCATCACCAGGTAATTCGCGAATGGACCGCGAGCAATCCGTTCGCGACGACCTTCGCCGGCACCTCGCGCGAGGTCCTGCGGGTCGGCAAGTTCGCCTCGAACCACAATGGCGGGGTCATCCGCTTCAATCCGAACGCCCGGCTCGGCTCGCCGGACTACGGCAACCTGTACGTCGGCTTCGGCGACGGCGGCGACGGCAACGACCCGCGCGGCAACGGCCAGAACATCACCTCGCCGCTCGGCAAGATCCTGCGAATCAACCCGCTCACCGGAACGAACGGCGCCAAGTGGGGCATTCCCGCCGACAACCCGTTCCGGACCATGGCGTCGGCGGCCCCTCTGGTATGGGCATACGGCCTGCGCAACCCGCAGCAGTTCAGCTGGGAGATCGGCGGCCAGGGCCGGATGTTCATCGACGACATCGGCCAGAACCAGGTCGAGGAGGTCAACCTCGGAGCCCGGGGCGCCAACTACGGCTGGCAGCAGCGGGAAGGAACCTTCGCCACCGGCACGGGCGCCGGAAGCCCGGGCGGCAAGAACGATTATTCAGACTATCCCGTCCCGGCGGGCGATGCCGCCAACGGCTTCAGCTATCCGATCGCCGAGTACGACCACAGCGACGACGCGCGGGACGGCGGGACGGTCGCGAGCGGCATCGGCAGCGGCTTCCTCTACCAGGGCTCGCTGGCGCCGCAGTATCGCGGGATCTACGTGTTCACCGAGTTCGTCGAGGGCAAGCTGTTCGCGATCAACGCCAACGCCCCGTTGTCGACGGCGATGGAGGTGTTCTCGATCCCGCTGCAGTACCGCGGCGTCACCTACACCTCCCTGAACCAGTCGCCGGTCGGCGAGGGCACCCGGTCCGACTTCCGCATGGGCGAGGACCGCAACGGCGAGCTCTACGCCCTTCTCAAGGGCCCCGGCGCGATCTACCGGCTCGTCCTCCCGCATTGACGACCCGAGCCGGCCCGCCGCGAGGCGGGCCGGCATCCGGACAGCGCGCTCTAGTGGTTGGTCCAGCCGACATAGCTGTTGACGTTGTCCCGCGTCACCAGCTTG
>CAXUDP010000076.1:0-1247 GCA_964249735.1 uncultured Acetobacteraceae bacterium
CCGCTGGTCCTGGCCTCCGTCATCGCCGCGATGTTCATGATCGCGATCGAGGCCACCATCGTCTCGACCGCCATGCCGCAGATCGCGGGCCAGCTCGGCGACCTGCACCTGTATGCCTGGGTGTTCTCGTCCTTCCTGCTGACCCAGACCGCAACCACCGTGGTGTTCGGCAAGCTCGCCGACCTGTACGGCCGCAAGCCGGTGCTTCTGGTCGGGATCGCGGTGTTCCTTCTCGGCTCGACGCTGTGCGGCTTCGCCTGGTCCATGTCGTCGCTGATCGCGTTCCGCCTGCTGCAGGGCGTGGGCGCGGGCGCCATCCAGCCGGTCTCGCTCACCGTGGTCGGCGACCTTTACTCGGTTGAGGAGCGGGGGCGGATCCAGGGCTGGCTGGCCAGCGTGTGGGGCATCTCGTCGGTTCTCGGCCCGCTGGCCGGCGGGCTGATCATCCAGCACCTGAGCTGGGGCTGGATCTTCTGGATCAACCTGCCGATCGGCCTCGCAGCCGCGGCGGGCTTCGCCGCCTTCCTGCGGGAGGACGTGGCACACGGGGTCCGCAGCCTGGACGTGGCGGGTGCCGCGTTGTTCGCGCTGACGATCGCTGCCCTGATGCTGGCCATCACGGAGGCTGGCACCGTCGGCGGCGGCCTGACGGCGGTCCGGGCTGGCGTCGTGTTCGTGCTCGGCGCGGCGTCGTTCGTTTGGCAGGAGCGGCGGGCCCGCGACCCCATGCTCGCCTTCTCGCTGTGGGCGCGCCCCCTGATCGCTGCGACCAACATCACGACCCTGCTCAGCGGCATGGCGATCATCGGCCTGACCACCTTCCTGCCCATGTTCGTCCAGGGCGTGATGGGCCGCTCCGCGCTGGTCGCGGGGTTCACGCTGACCGTCATGGTGCTCGGCTGGCCGATCGGCGCCACGGTGGCCGCACGCAACTTCGGCCGCTTCGGCCTGCGCGCCACCCTCCTGTTCGGCGCCGCGCTGCTTCCGGCCGGAGCGCTGGCCTTTCTCGTCCTGAAGCCGGGCACGGCGCCGGCCGTGGCGGGTGTCGGCTCGCTGGTGATGGGGCTCGGGATGGGGTTCCTCAGCACCGCGGCCATCGTGCTGATCCAGGGCAGCGTCGGCTGGGCCGAGCGCGGCTCGGCGACCGCATCCAACATCTTCTCGCGCAACCTCGGGAGCACGCTCGGCGCCACCGTGTTCGGCGGCGTGCTGAACCTCAGCCTCGCCCGCCACGGCGGCAACGGCGC
>CAXUDP010000076.1:1347-18152 GCA_964249735.1 uncultured Acetobacteraceae bacterium
CCGTGTTCGGCGGCGTGCTGAACCTCAGCCTCGCCCGCCACGGCGGCAACGGCGCGGCCGACTTCGAGGCCATCCGGCAGCTGCTCGACCAGCCCGGCCGGGTCGCACGCGACGGCGCCGTGCGCGCGGCATTGGGGCAGTCGCTGCACCTCACCTTCTGGGCGGTCTTCGCGACGACCGTGCTGACCCTGCTGCTTGCCACGCTGGTGCCGGCGGTGAAGGTGAAGCAGAACGCGTCGGAGCCGGTCGTCGAGTAGGATCCGCTGCGCCGGTTGTCCTGCGGCCGGGAGGACGGGCACGCAACGCTCCCCCCCCGCTGCCGGACACTGCGCGCGGGATGCGAAAAGCGGTGAACGGTGCAGCCCAGGAGAGGAACGGACCGGTGGGCGAGGCCACGACGGAGTTCAGCGCGACGCAGCAGGGCGATGGCGACGGCGCACCCGGAGCCACGGCGGCCTTCCCGTATGACCGCATGACCGTGGAGCGCTTCCGGGAAGCCTTCCCCAGCGCCCGGTGGCGCGACGATCTCCGAGCCTGGTTCGTGCCGGGCACGACGGCGGAGCGACGCCTGACCGCCTGGGCGAGCCGGGACTGGCCGGGCGTGCTGGCCTTCGCCGACCAGCGTGGCCGCGACGCCTTCGCGTTCGAGCCGATCACCAGCCCCTACCTGGAGGTCGCCGACGACCTCGCGGTCCGGACGCCGTATTCGCGGGCCGTCATCGCCGAGCTGCGGACGGTGCCCTGGGCCCGGTGGGACCCGGCCGCGAAGCTGTGGCGCCTGCCGTTCCGGTCATACGAGGAGCTGCGCCGACGCTGGCCCGCCATCGAGGAGGCCGCCCGCCTGGCCGAGCCCGAGGAGCGACGGGCGCGCGAGGAAAGCCGCAAGGCCTCCCCCGGGCACGCGGACAGGCGGGCGGAGGCTGCCGAACGCCGCCGGCACCGCTACCCCGTGCCGGAGGACGCGCTGCCGCCACCCGGCCGCGTGCTGATGACCCACGCCGGACCCGTCGTGTTCGAGGCGATCACCGGCGAGCTCGTCGAGCCTGCCATCGCCGCCCGCTTCTATCCCGGCATCGTTCCGGACGGAGCCGCGCTGATCTGGGCGGGGTGGCGCAGGCCGAGCCATGCCGAACTGGTTCAGGCCTGGCCCGCACGGACAGTACCCGACTTGGCCGAGTTGGCGCGCGGCTGGTGGCAGCCGACGATTGAGGTGCTGCGGGAGGAACGTCGCAGCGCGGCCTCCCTGGAGCGGGCGCAGGCGACTCGGCGAGCGAAGGCGCCGTGAGTGCTTGTCCTGTGGGCAGAAGCGACTAGGCCGTAATGATCGCGGCTTCTGGCCGGGAGCGGACTGTCCGGTCTGGCGAAGACGGTGCGGGCAAGCGGACATCCGGTGGCTGTTGTTCAGCATTCATACGGTCATTTGAGACGATGGAGGTGAAGCTTTTTCATATCGTCAGCGGTGATGCAGGGTGATAGAGCGTCATCCGGGAGAGCATGGAGCGCGGGTATCGATTCCCAGAGTTTCGGGTAGAAGTTGGAGAATACGAAACCCACAAAGCTTTTAGGGCTGAGGCTGAACTTCACCGGTATACGGCAGGATGCCTCGTTAAGTGTCATGTGGGATGCTGGGTGGTCAGCGCGCGCTTCTCCGGGATCGTAGTCGAAGCGTATAGCTGATCGAGCCCGAACGCGTGTCTTGAGGCTTCCAGCATCCATATTCTCGATGAAGTCGGCTAGGGCGACACCTTCAAGCTCTTCAGTGTCTAGAGCCACGGGACATGGATGATACGAGAGACGATGCCACACCACTTTTCTTTGCTTGATCTTGTAAGACATTTGCAACAAGGAACCATCATTAAGCACTGCTGAGTATTGTCTGTTGTTCAAGAAGTAACAGTATTCTATAAGTGTCCCAAACTGATCATGCGGAAAGCGTTCCTCGCGAGGCGGGCTATCCCAGGATATAAGTGAAGAACTACCGGACGTTCGCGCTATATGAGAGCAGACATCCATCGCTGTCTCTGTCTTCAGCAATGAATACACGAAGTCCGTAATTGATCTCGATAGTGATGTAGGGTTCATGGTTCTAAGAAAGAGAACTACGAAGAATGCTCTGGATACTATCGGGTAATGTGTCAGGAGATAGGTCGCCGTCTTCAATCATTTTGAGCAATCGCTGTGCGCCTTCAATGTCACGCGCGATTGAGGCCTTCTCATCGACAGACCTGTCCCGGTGAATACGCTTAAGCTTCTTGATTTCACCCTCAGTAGGGTATGTGAAACCCAGTTGAAACTTGCTTGCCTCAGCTGCCGTAATCTCAGTCGCTAAATATCCCATGTCAGCGCCAATACCGCTTATTCTAACCCAGGCGCGTGAGCGTGTAATCGCGGTGAATAAGATGTTGCGCTTGCGACTGAGGTCGTATCCTCGAAAGCAACTCTCGGCACCCAAGACGTAAACCATTGGGGCTTCATTGCCCTTGGCACGATGTATGCTCGTCAGTGCAATTGAATCTTCCGTAAAAAGGAGATCACGGCTTGCAGTCACACCGGCAAGATGCGAATCCAAGCCGATCGCTTTCAATGCTCGCATCATTACCGCCGCGATGCTGCGTGCGGAAAGTGGGTCGGCTATAACGATTAGTATGTCATCATACTCAAGCTCGTCTCGCGAAAGATTCTTTTTGATCTCCTTGGCGATCCATTCCGCCTCGTTCTCTCGGCTGTCGAAGGTCTTGGTTTTTACAGCATCCTTAGCTGTCATGTATTGCGTGAAGTAAGCAGGAGAGCAGTCAGGACTACGAATAAGGGAAACAGGCTTACCAAACGACAAGCTACCGGATTTTACTTTATAACCGATCTCATTCCAGAGTTCGATTTCATCGAACATCTGGACCAGCCCTTCCGATCTGTAAATTCCAAATCCTAGAGCATGGGCGACCGCTAGTGCCCAGGGTGTGTTCCGATAGCATACTCGAAGAATGATGTCTTGTTGTGGTTGGTCTTGCCGATTTTCAAGTCTTACGTTCGCTTGACCGTTACCGTCTTTTCCAAAGAGAACCTCGGCAGGTGGCATGGTGTAGTCGCCTAAATTCTGAAGCTCATCATAGGCCCAGACGACGCGCTTAGGAGAACGAGTTGATCTATAGACAATCTCGAAGAATTCAATTGGAAGGTCCTGCGCTTCGTCGATGAGTATGACATCGAACATCGGCTTCACTGGTCGGCCGTGAAGTTCGCTGGCTAGCTCTTGGCACACGCCAGAAAAGGAGAGGCCCATTCCGTATTTGGCTTTGGCGTAGGAAAAATCGCGAGGAACTGCCCCATTAGTCTTCGCGATTTCGGAATATACCCCGGGACTGGATAGGCTGCCCCAGGCATGAAGGATCTTTATCTTATCCCAGTCTGGGTCTTCACCATTGATTTCAAAAGAGAAGCGTCGAATCAGTGATTGAAATTGCTGATACAACGAGCGGGTGTTGAAGGTCACGCAAATGTCCCACTCCGGATATTTGGCGTGAAGCAAAGCAGCCTTCTGGGCAAGGACGATTGTCTTTCCTGAACCTGCCAAACCGCGTATGCGTTGTGGCCCTTCAGGAAACTCAATTGCTGCCTTCTTCTGCCAACGATCCAGATTGGCGATCTTTTTCTCGATTTCCTTCAAAACTCCGCCTTTAGACGTCGGATTCGTTACGGATATACGCTTCTTTTTCGGCCGCAATGTAGTTGTCGTTTGGAAGGAGGCATTTATATATTCGAGTAGTTCTGGTCGGATGGCCGAAAATTCATGGAGAACTGATGGCAATTTACTTCTTGAAGCAACAAGAATTTCTTCGTTCTTCGGAGACAATGCGGATTCGGGAACTAGGCTGATAACATGGACATTAAAAGCCAAATTACGGCCTTGCCGTAGATCTCTGTGCTGTAGAAGCTTTGTTTCTATACCAACGGCAATGTCGCTTTGTATGTTCTCTGCGCTTTCTTCCCAATCAGCGCCCATCGCACCGAAGTCAGTTGTCAAGTCAAAAGCTACGACTCCATACTCGATGCAAGTCAACAGTGCATCCAACTTGACCATACCTTCAGAAGTCTTGAGGATAGGATAACCGAGGTAAAGGCTCCCGCTTAGGTTTAGAGGCTTCAGCGCAGCGAGTAGTTCAGTTACTGCAGTTGATCGGCTGTCGTCTCCGAACGCGATATCTAACATAGTCTCGAGTCCAATCCTCGTCGGGCACGATCTGTCACGGTGTGCATATACCGTTTGTGCATGAGCACCTCAATTGCTGATGAACTGGAGTAGCAGCCTTGGTGGTCGCAGCTTGGTGCAGACATCAAGGGTCCACGAGCCGAGCAGATTGCACAACTGAGCTATCCTCAACTCCATGGACTTCGAAAAGCGCGTTAATGTTGGCTAAACCCGGCGTTTGGAAATCCGGGTAGAGCTCAAATAGTGGTGCGAAAATCGTGGTTTACACACCAGCCCGTGGGGTCCGCGTTCGAGCACGTGTCCAAACCTCCGCCAGGACCGAGTTGAGCGCAAAGCGGTCCCTGTCCTGGTTGTGACGACGTCGGTTGGACTGTCATACTGCCTCCGCGGCTCCCGTAGCAGCCCTGCGCCCTTCGGGGCCGTAGGGCTCCTCAAGCAGGGTCTGCGCCTCGGGGAGTGTCCGTATGGGCAAGCCGCGAAGGCTTACAGTCAGGCAGGTCATTGCGCTTCTGGGCGCGGTGGCCGGGGTACTCCAGGCGGTCGCCACCGTCCTGAAGTACCTGCCGAACCTGTAGCCTAAGTCTGGGAGGGGGGTTGATCTACCCGGGTCGGCCCCCCGACCATGCCGAGAGTGTGGACGTCACGGGAGTCGTTTTCAAGCGTCCACTGCAATAGCCTGAGTAACAGCCTCCCTGACACAGCTGACCTCGTTCCGGATCTACCCGGTGACCAGGATCGCGCGGAAGTCGTTAACGTTGGTCCGGGTCGGGCCGGTGGTCACCAGGTCGCCCAGCCGCTCGAAGAAACCGTAACCGTCATTGTCCCCGAGCCTGTCCCGCGCCGACAGGCCCAACGCCTGTGCCCGCGACAGGCTGTCCGGCGACAGCAGCGCGCCGGCATTGTCCTCCGTGCCGTCGATCCCGTCGGTGTCGCAGGCGATCGCGTGGATGCCGGGATGCCCGTCCAGCGCCACCGCCAGGCCGAGCAGAAACTCCGCGTTGCGCCCGCCCCGCCCGCCGCCGCGCACCGTCACCGTGGTCTCGCCGCCGGAGATCAGCACGCATGGGCCCGCCGCCGGCTGGCCGTGCGCCGCGCATTGCCGGGCGATGCCGGCCATCACCCGCGCCACCTCCACCGCCTCGCCCTCGATCGCGTTGCCCAGGATCAGCGGCACGACCCCGGCCTGCCGCGCCACCTCCGCTGCCGCCTCCAGCGCCACCTGCGGCGTGGCGATTACCACTGTCCGGGCCCGGTCGAACGCCATGTCGCCGGGCTTGGGCGTTTCCGCCGCCGGATCGCGCAGCAGCACCCCCACCGCCTCCGGCACCGCGATCCTCCGCCGCGCCAGCACCGCGCGCGCATCGGCCAGCGTGGTCGGGTCCGGAACCGTGGGTCCGGAGCCGATCACCGACGGGTCGTCCCCCGGCACGTCGGACACCACCAGCGTGAGCACCTCTGCCGGTGCCGCCGCCTGCGCCAGCCGGCCGCCCTTGATCGCCGACAGGTGCTTGCGCACCGTGTTCATCTCGCCGATCGGCGCCCCGCTGCGCAGCAGCGCGCGCCCGACCGCCTGCTTGGCCGCGAGGTCGATCCCCGCCGCCGGCAACCCCAGCAGCGACGACGCGCCGCCCGACATCAGGCACAGCACGAGATCGTCTCGGCCCAGGCCGCGCACCAGCTCCAGCATCCGCCAGGCGGCGTCGCGGCCAGCCGCGTCCGGCACCGGATGCCCCGCTTCGACCACCGCGATGCGGGCGAGCGGGCCGACGCCGTGCCCGTAGCGGGTGACCACCAGCCCGTCCAGCGGCGCGCCCGCCGGCCAGTGCGCCTCCACCGCGCCCGCCATGGCCGCCGCCGCCTTGCCTGCCCCCACCACGATTGTCCGTCCGCGCGGCGGCGGGGGCAGGGACGGCGGCAGGCACAGGTCCGCCGATACCGACGCGACCGCCGCCTGGAACATGCCTCTCAGCAGCGCCGCCCCGGGCCCGACCATCGCCTCGATCCTTCCCCGTCGTCCCGCCCGCCCGCCCGCCGGTCGTGCCGGTCCGGCCTTCCAGCGGTCCGCTTGCAGCGCCGCAAGCACCCGCCTGGATCGGCACCCCCCAGCCATCAGCCTTGCCGGCCAAGGCCGCTGCCGTCCGGAGTTGCCGGACCGGCTACGCCCTACATCGTCACGGCTGCGGATGCGCACGCGGCGCAGATGCCTTCCGCTTCCACGGTGGCGCGGGTGAGGCGGAAGCCGCTGCGGCGCGCCGCCTCGACCAGGGCGCGGTTGACGCCGGTGTCCTCGAGCTCGGTGACCTGGCCGCAGCGTGTGCAGATCAGGAACTGCGCGGCGTGCGGATGGTCGTGGTCGTTGCGGTGCACGCACCCGACAAACGCCGACAGGCGCTCGACCTTGTGGATCAGCCCCTGCTCCAGCAGGAAGTCCAGGGCACGGTAGACGGTGGGTGGTGCTGCGCCCTTGTGGTGGGCGCGCAGGCGGTCCAGCAGGTCGTAGGCGCCGGCCGGCCCGTCGCTGTCGAGGACCAGGCCGAGCACCTTGCGTCGCAGCTCGGTCAGCTGGGTGCCGCGTCGGCTGCACGCCAGGCTGGCCTGGGACAGCAGCGCGCTGGTCTGCTCGGAGAAGCCTGGCGTGGACACGACGCACCTTTCGCTGATCCAGGGCCATGAAGTAGCCCTGGCAGCGGCAGGCGAAAAGCCCGGACGGATTAGGCCCCCGGTCAGGCCGGGGCGGCGGCCGGGCCCTTCTGCACCCAAAGGTTCAGCATCCCGGCGAAGCAGCGCGGGTTCTCCGCCTCGAACAGCTCCCAGCGCGACAGGTCGCGCAGCGCATCCTCGCCGGCACCCGGGTTGCGGTCCCTGAACGCCTGCTCGGTGGCCGCCGCGACGTCGACGCCGAGCAGCCGCAGCCCCTCCGCCTGGAGGAAGCGTGCCACCTCCGGCAGGGTCACGGCGCCCTCCTGCACGTGGAACAGCAGGTCCCGGCATCCGCTGGCCGAGCAGCAGTCCGGGCTGTCCGACAAACGCACCGCCCAGTCCTCGGGCCGCGCCATCAGGTCGTGTCGGCAGGACCGGATCCCCTCCGGCGTCGGCTTGTAGCCCTGCCCGGCGATCCAGTCCCGCGCCGCCCGCACGTCGCCGCGGCCGCGCTCCGTGTAGAGCAGCACGTTCATCACCCCGCCCGGACGGAGCGGCTCGAGCAGGGCGCGCCAGCCAGTCCAGGGATCGGCCATGTGGTGCAGCACGCCGCCCGCCGCGATCAGGTCGAAGGTGCGGCCGAGCCGCGCCGCCTGCAGCAGGTCGCCCTGCGCGTACTCGATCCCGCCCACGCCGAGCGACGCGGTGATCCGCGTCGCATAGGCCAGGCTGGCAAGGCTCAGGTCGATCGCCAGCACGGACACGTCCGCCAGCCCGCGCACCGTTTCCACCGCGTGCTGCCCGGTGCCGCAGCCGGCCACCAGCACCTCCAGGATCCGGCCCTCCGGCAGCGGCGCCGCCGGCGCGCTGGGGAACCGCGCGCGGAGCCAGTCGCCGAGCCGGATCCGCTGCATGGCGTCGATCGTGGCCATCCAGCGCGGATACGGGTTGGTCTCGTACTGGTCGCGCACCGCCTGCGACACCGCGTCCTCGATCGGCGTCGCGCGACGGATGGCGCCGCGCAGCCGCTGCTCCTCCGCCGGTTCCCGGACCTGCTGTGCGAGCAGCGCCCCGACCTCCGTCGGCCAGGCCCGGTCCAGCAGGCGCTCGGCATCGGCCAGCCCGCCAAGCGGCCGGTACATCGCGATGACCGCGAGCGCCATGTCCGCCGGCACCGTCCCGCCGTCCAGGGCGCTGCGGACGCCGTCGCAAAGCAGCGCGACCCGGTCGGTCTCTCCGGACGTGCAGGACCAGGCGTACTCGTTGACGAAGCCTTGCCGCGCCAGGGCGCAGGCCGTCGCCAGCCCCCCGGCCGGAACCGCGCCGGACACGACCGCGTCCAGCAGGGCGCTCCGCTGCCGGGTCAGCGCCTGCTCGACCTCCCGGTGACACACCGGCGCCAGGTCCAGCAGGGTGTGCAGCGGCTCGTCGCGCGGGTCGAGCGGCCGACGCAGGGCGGCGACCGTGCAGGCCGCTCGGGCCAGCTCCTGCGGCCGGGTCCAGCGCTCGGCCAGGGCACGCCGCATCGTCTCCGCCAGCCCATCCATCTCCGCCGTCGGCATCGCGTCGCGCACGCAGTCGACGAACAGCACGCGCAGCCGGGTGGTGTCGACGCGTCCCAGCGCCCGGCAGGCCGCGCGCAGCGCCGCGTCCGGGTCGCCCGCGGCAAGCCAGGCCTCGACCAGCCCTTCATGCGCGGGCACGAAATCCGGCCGCAGCGCGACCGCCCGGGCAAAGGCGTCCACCGCCTGGCGTTGTTGCAGCGCGCCCAGCGCGGTGCCGAGGGCATAATGCAGCTCCGGCAGGCGCGCATCGGCGCGCAAGGCGGAGCGGTAGGTCGCGGCGGCATCGGCCGGGCGACCGAGATCCATCAGGGCGTTGCCGAGGTTCAGCAGCGTCACCGCGCCCGGCCGCAGCTCGGCGACGCGCCGGTAATGGCGCTCCGCCTCCACAGCTTGCCCGACCGACCGGTAGGCCTCCGCGAGCCCGTCATGGATGGCGGCGACCGCGGGCGCGGTGGCGAGTGCCGCCTGGAAATGCCCGATCGCGTCGCTCGGCCGTTCCCCGAGCCGCGCGACCTCGCCGCGCAGGTACAGCGCCTGGGCGTGTCCCGGCACCGCGGCGAGGTGGCGCACGCACAGCCCGTCGGCCTCCTCCAGCCGCCCGTTTCGGCAGGCGGCCTGGGCAAGCGCCAGCAACGGCGGCGGACCCGGAGCATCGGCGGCCGCGATCCTGTCCGATCCTGCCGTGACACGACGCGCTTTGCGGTTCATCTGCTCCCCTCCAGCCGGTCCGGCTCGTCCGGACCGCATCCGCTGCGATCCCTTGTCCTACATCGTGCATCCGCCGCTGCGAACCGCCAGCCTCAGATACAAAGGAAGCTTTGTAGTTTCCTTTGTATATGCTAGGCCGGCTACATGACCGTGGACGACGATCCTGGCACCACCCGCACCGCCGCCCTCGCCGGCGAGCTGCGCGTCCTGATCGGCCAGCTCAAGCGGCGGATGCAGGACCGCGCCGCCTTCGGGGACCTGACCTCCTCACAGGTCACCGTGCTCGGCCACCTGGACCGGGTCGGAACCGCGACCGTGACCAGCTTGGCCCGGGAGCAGGGCGTGCGGCCGCAATCGATGGGCGCCACGGTCGCCGTCCTGGAAGCGGCCGGTCTCGTGAGCGGCATCCCCGACCCGAAGGACGGGCGGCGGACCATGCTGTCGCTCACCCCGTCCTGCCGGGCACGGATCGATGCCGCCCGCCTGGCACGCGAGGACTGGCTGTTCCGCGCCATCGCCAGGAGCCTGTCGCCGGGCGAGCAGGACCAGCTCGCGCATGCGCTGGTCCTGCTCAGGCGCCTCGCCGGGTCCTGACGGTCGGGGCCGCACCATTTCCTTCGACCGGACAAGGAGCAACGTCATGCCGCTGACCATCCTCGACGACGCGACCGCGCTGGTCGTCATCGACCTGCAGCGCGGGATCGTCTCGCTTCCCACCGTCCACCCGGTTGCCGAGGTGGTGCGGCGATCGCGCGACCTCGCCGCCGCCTTCCGCCGGCACGGCTTGCCGGTCGTGCTGGTGAACGTTGCCGGGGTGCCGCCCGGGCGCACCGAGCAGGCCCGCTTCCGCGGAAACCTTCCCGACAGCTTCGCCGACCTGGTGCCCGAGCTCGACCGGCAGCCGGACGACCACCTGGTGACGAAGCGGACCGCCGGCGCCTTCACCGGGACCGGCCTCGAGGCGCATCTGCGGACGCGAAACGTTTCGCAGCTCGTGATCGCCGGCGTTGCCACCAGCATGGGCGTGGAGTCGACCGCCCGGCAGGCCCACGAGCTCGGCTTCAACGTCACCCTCGCCGTCGACGCCATGACCGACATGGACGCCGCGCTGCACGCAAACAGCGTCGACAAGGTGTTCCCCCGCCTGGGCGAGACCGGCACCACCGCGGAGATCCTCGACCTGCTGGACGCGCGGTACGCCTGATGGAGGGCAGGGCGCCGGTCGCGGCGACGGTTGCGACGCCAGACCCGGATGCCGGAATGGACCCGGCCATCTGGCGGATCGCCGGCATCGCGGCGATCGGCTCCTTCCTGTCGCAGCTCGACGCGACGATGGTGAACGTGTCGCTGTCCAGCCTGGCGCGCGACCTGCACGCCAGCCTGTCCGGCATCCAGTGGGTGACCAGCGGCTACCTGCTGGCGCTCGCGCTGACCCTGCCGCTGAGCGGCTGGCTGGTCGGCTGCATCGGCGCCAAGGCGCTCTACCTGCGCTGCTTCGCCGCGTTCACGCTGTCCTCCGCCTTGTGCGGGCTGGCCTGGTCCGCGAACGCGCTGGTCGCCTTCCGCATCCTCCAGGGCATGAGCGGCGGCCTGCTGGCGCCGATGGCGCAGATGCTGATCGCGCGCGCCGCCGGACGGCACATGGCGCGTGTGGTGGGCTTCGCCGCCATGCCGGTGCTGCTGGCGCCGCTGCTCGGCCCGGTTCTCGCCGGCGCCATCCTGCAGTTCGCCTCGTGGCGCTGGCTGTTCCTGGTCAATCTTCCGGTGGGCGCGCTGGCGATCGGCCTGGCCGTCCTGTTCCTGCCCGACGACCGTGGCGAGACGAGCCCGCGCAGCCTCGACTTCCTCGGGCTCGCCCTGCTCTCGCCCGCCCTGGCGTTGTTTCTGTACGGATCCGGCCACGGGGACCGGCGGACGGGCGAGCTGGCACTCGCCCTGTCGCTCGTCCTGCTCGCCCTGTTCTGCCGCAGGGCCCTGCGGCGGCCCGATGCGGCGCTGATCGACCTGCGGCTGCTCAAGGGGAGGGGCTTCTCCACCGCCGTCGTCGCCATGTTCCTGGTGAACGGCGTCGGCTTCGCCGGCCAGATGCTGGTCCCGATCTACCTGATCCGACAATGCGGGACCCTGCCCGCCAGAACCGGCTGGCTGATGGCGCCGCTCGGCCTCGGCATGATGTGCACCTATCCGTTCCTGGGCGCGCTGACCACGCGCCTCGGCATCCGCCGGCTCGCGGCGGCAGGGGCATTCCTGGCCCTGGCCGGAACCCTGCCGTTCCTGTATCTGGCCGGCCACGGCGTCGTCCTGCCGATGCTGGCCGCGTCCCTGTTTGTCCGCGGCGTCGGCCTGAGCGCCATCGGCATCCCCTCGATCACCGCCGGCTACGCGTCCGTCCGGCGGCAGGACCTGCCCATGGCGACCACGGCCATGAACATCGTTCAAAGATTGGGTGGACCGACCCTGACGACGCTGTGCGCGACGTTCCTGGGCTGGCGTCTCGCCGCGGCGTCCGCGCCCGCAGCGAGGCCGGACGCGTTCGTTGCCGCCTTCGCCCTCCTGTGCGCCCTCCACGGGATCCTGTTCCTCGCCGCCCTGCGGCTTCCCCGGGGTGCCGGACCAATGACGGCGCCGGAGCAGGACGGTGCGCCTGCCGGACGCCGCGCCGCCTGAGCTGTCCGGCGGGCTCGGCATCGGTGGTGCCGGCCGGGATGTCCAACCGCATTCAGGTGAAGAACGACGTGTTTCCCACCATCGGCGCGTCCGGAGCCGGCGACGCGATCCCTGTCGTGCGGGGGCGTCAGTCCAGCATCGACAGGGCGCGGGTGAAGAAGTCCTCGCCGCCGAAATTGCCCGACTTCAGCGCCACCGACAGGCCGGGATGACGAGCGCCTGTGGTGCGCAGCACCGGCACACCGGGCGCGATCTCGTCGCCCACCAGGAACGCCTCCAGCCCGAGCCGGTCCACCACCGCACCGGAGGTTTCGCCGCCGGCCACCACCAGCCGGCCCAAGCCTTCCGCCAGCAGCCCGTCGGCGATCGCGGCCAGCGCCTGCTCGACCGCATGGCCTGCCGCGGCGCCGCCGTGGCTGCGCTGCATCGCCTGCACCGCGTCCGGGGTGTCGCTGCTGGCGACCAGCACCGGGCCGGCGTCGATCCGTTCGCCGGTCCAGCGCAGCGCCTCGGCCACCACCGCCTCGGCGGCGCCTTCCAGCAGGCGCCGCACGTCGAGCCGGTGGCAGGCGATCCCGGCCGCCTCCGCCGCGGCGATCTGCTGCCGGGTCGCGGTCGAGCAACTGCCGGCCAGGATCGCGCTGCGCCCGGCCTTCCGGTCGCGGGGCGCATCGGCCGCCTCGGTGGGCGGAGGGATCCCGTCGCGGGCAACCAGGGCGCGGGCCAGCCCGGCGCCGAGGCCGGACGCGCCGGCCGACAGCGGATCCGCCAGCGCCGCCTGTCCCAGCACGTCGAGATGGCGCGCCGCCACCGCGTCGATGATGACCGCACCCGCGTCCGGCATCGCCGCCAGCGCCTCGCGCACCGCTTGCGAGCCCTGCTCGACCGTCGCGAACGGGATCAGCCGGACCGGCGCCCGGCTCTGCCGCTGCAGCACACGCACCAGGCTGGAGTCGCGCATCGGGTTGAGCGGGTGGTCCTTGAGCGGACTTTCGTGCAGCGGCACGCCGTTCACGAACAGGTATCCCTCGAACACGCTGCGCCCGGTCTCCGGAAACGCCGGGTTGACCAGCACCGGGCCGGCGCCGGCCCGGTCCCGCAGCGCGTCGATCACCGGGCCGATGTTGCCGGCGTCGGTGGAGTCGAAGGTCGAGCAGATCTTGAACAGCACGTGGCCCGCGCCGCGCCCGCGCAGCCATTGTTCTGCCTCCAGCGACAGCGACACCGCGCGCTCCGCCTCGATCGAGCGGCTCTTCAGCGACACCACCACCGCGTCGACCTCCGGCAGCGCCAGCGACGACCTGGGTATGCCGATGGTCTGCACCGTGCGCAGCCCGTTCCGGCGCAGCATGTTGGCGAGGTCGGAGGCGCCGGTGTAGTCATCGGCGATGCAGCCGAGGCGGAGGCTCATGGCGCCGCTCCCGCACCGTCGCGCCGCCCGGCATAGGGCGCGAACCAGCCGAGCCCGTCCTCCGTTCGGCCGCGCGGGCGGTATTCGCAGCCGACGAAGCCTTCGTAGCCGAGCCGGTCGAGCTCGCCGAACAGGAACGGCCAGTTCAGCTCCTCGCCGTCCGGCTCGTTGCGCGACGGCACGCTGGCGACCTGCACGTGGCCGATGGTCGGCATCATGCGTCGCAGCGCCATCACCACGTCGCCGTGCAGGATCTGCCGGTGGTACAGGTCGAACTGCAGGCGGAGGTTCGGCAGGCCGAGCTCCTCGATGAAGTCCGCAGCCCACTCGAAGTCGTTCAGGAAGTAGCCCGGCATGTCGCGGCCGTTGATCGGTTCCAGAACCAGCTCGATCCCCTGCGCGCCCAGCGCCTCGGCGGCGCGGGTGACGGAGTCGCGGTAGCGGCGCAGCGCCGCCGGATCCGCCTTGTCCGCCATGCCCGCCATCAGGTGCAGCCGCTTGGCACCGCACGCGTCCGCGTAGCGCAACGCGGTGGCGAGGCCGGCCTCGAACTCCGCGGCCCGTGCCGGCAGCGCGGCAAGCCCGCGGTCGCCGGACTCCCAGTTCCCCGGCGGCATGTTGAACAGCGCGAGATCGAGCCGGTTGCGATCGAGCCGCTCCGCCACCGCGTCGGGCTCCAGCGAATACGGGAACAGGAACTCGACTGCGGTGAAGCCGGCCGCCGCCGCCGCGTCGAAGCGGTCGGCGAAGGGCAGCTCGGTGAACATCAGGGTCAGGTTGGCGGCGAAGCGCGGCATGCTCAGCGTTCCTCGTTCGGCTGCGGCAGCGACAGGCCCGCGACCTGCGCATACAGTCGGGCGACCGATGCGTCGTCGTCCCCGCCCATGCCGGCGGCGGCGGTCATCAGGAACATCTGCAGCGCCGCACCCGCCACCGGGACGGGGAAGCGCTGCGCACGCGCCATGTCCAGCACGATGCCGAGGTCCTTGGTGAAGATGTCGACGGCACTTCGCGGCTGGTAGTCGCCGTCGAGCACGTGCGGGATGCGGTTCTCGAACATCCAGCTGCTGCCCGCCGACTTGGTGATCACCTCGTATACACGGCGGAGATCCAGGCCCTGCTTCGCCGCGAACGCGATCGCCTCGCAGGCGGCGGCGATGTGCACGCCGGCCAGCAGCTGGTTGACCATCTTGAACGCGGCTCCCAGCCCCGCCTCGTCGCCCAGCTCGTAGAGCGTCGCGGTCATCGCCTCGAGTGCCGGCCGCGCGGCGGCAAAGGCGGCCGGGCTGCCCGAGGCCAGCATGGTGAGCTGCCCATCCGCGGCCCGCGTCGACCCGCCGCTCATCGGCGCGTCGAGATAATGCCGGCCGGTCGCCTCCAGCCTGGCCGACAGCGCCCGCGCGCGGTCCGGCGCCATGGTGGCCGAGGACACGAACACCGCGCCCGGCTTCATGCGCGCCGCACAGCCATCGTCCCCGAACAGCACCGCCTCGGTCTGGTCGGCGTTCACCACCACCGCGATCACGCAGTCGGCCTCGGCCGAGGCTTCCGCCGGGGTGGCGCCGATCCGCACCCCCTCCTTCGCGAACCGGTCGCGGGCCGCCGGGTTGACGTCGTAACCGGCCACGGCAAAGCCGGCACGCAGCAGCGACGTCGCCATCCCGCCGCCCATCGAGCCCAGGCCGATCACCGCGCACCGCATCGTCGTGTCCTGCCCGCTCATGGTGGTTCCTTGCGAGGTTCGCCTGATCCGGTTCCGGACGCCTTGCCCGGTCGTGCACCCGGCGCCAGGATGGGCCGGACCGGGCAGCGGATGAAGAGGGCGGCGGCGCCCAGGAGCCCGCGCGGGGCAGGGGACGAGGTCATGGACGAGACGAGGCTGCGCGAGCAGATCTGCCTGTTCGCCCGCTCGCTGTTCGAGCGCGGCCTGACGCACGGCTCATCGGGCAACATCAGCATACGCCTGGAGGATGGCGGGCTGCTGTGCACGCCGACCGACTCCTCGCTCGGCTTCCTCGACCCGGCCCGGCTGACCCGGCTCGACCCGGACGGACGGGTGATCTCCGGCGACGCGCCGACCAAGGAGATCCCGCTGCACCAGGCGCTCTACGAGACGCGGGGGGGTGCTGGTGCCATCGTGCACCTGCACTCCACCCACTCCGTTGCCGTGTCCATGCTGCCGGAGATCGATCCGGCGTCGGTGCTGCCGCCGCTGACCGCCTACTCGGTGATGCGCGTCGGCCGCACCGCCCTCGTGCCGTACTACCGTCCGGGCGACCCGGCGGTCGCCGGTGCCATCCGTGCGCTGGGCGGACGACACGCCGCGGTGCTGCTGGCCAACCACGGCCCGGTGGTGGCCGGAACCACGCTGGAGGCCGCGGTCAACGCCACCGAGGAGCTGGAGGAAACCGCACGGCTTTACCTGCTGCTGCGCGGCCTGAACCCGCGGCTGCTGACGCAGGCGCAGGTGCAGGACCTGGTGCAGCACTTCAAGCTCTCCGACCTGACGGACGGGCAGCAAGCGCCGGTTCACGCGCACCGGGCCTGAGCCGCTCAGGCGGCGTCGCGCGCCGGTTCGTCGAGCAGCGCCAGCCGTTCCGCCAGGCGCTCCATCCCCAGGCGCGGGCTGGTCAGCACCGGGATGGCGACGGCGTCGCCGAGCCCGTCGGCGACCCGGCCCATCGAGACCTGCGCCAGGACGATGAGGTCGACCTCGGCCGCCAGCGCCACCAGCTCGCGCGACACGATCGCGTCGTGCTGGGCGCTGTCGCCGGCCAGCAGCGCCTCGAACGCGCCGGCGCACAGGCGCTTGACCACCCGCACCTGCTTGCCGGCCAGCCCCGCGGTGCGCTCGATCAGCCGGGCCGTCGGGTCGAGCGTGGTCTGCACCGTGGCCGCGACGCCGATCCGGCTGGCCCGCCTGACCGCCTCCTCCGCCATCGCCACGTCGATCTTGAGCATCGGCACGTCGAGCAGCTGTGCCGCCACCTCCGCCGCCTCGCCCACCGACGAGCAGCAGTTCAGGATCATGTCGGCACCCATCTCCTGCCCGATGGTCATGTACTGGGCGAGGCGCCGGGTGACGGCGGGGGTCACGCGGCCCGCCGCCATGGTGTCTTTCAGCAGACTGTCGTCGACCAGGTTGACCAGCCGCACGCCGGGGATCAGCTCCGGCGCCAGCGCGTTCAGGGGTGCCACCGTCACCGGTCCGGTATGCACCGCCACCACGATTCGTTGCGTCGTCATGAAGGCACTCCTTGGTTCAGGCAGGGGATGATCAGGTCTCGGTCTTCACGTAGGAGCGCCAGTTGTGGTTCTCGCGAAAGCCGAGCATCTCGCGCGCCTTCCGGTTCGACAGCAGGCTCTCGAACTCGCCCATCTCGCCGCGCACGGGCACGTCTGGGTAGAAGCGGCGCAGCAGTTCCGCCGTCGGCAGGTCCGACGAGGAATGGTCGTTGACCGCGTTGAACACCTGGTAGCCGAGGCCGTCGGTCTCGACCCCGAGCCGGACGATCTCGCCCAGGTCGCGCGCGTCGATGTAGCTCCAGGCGATCCGCTTGCGGAAGCCGGGCTTGGCGAACCAGCCCGGGAACAGCGCGTACTCGTC
>CAXUDP010000077.1:0-8812 GCA_964249735.1 uncultured Acetobacteraceae bacterium
CCGATCCGCCGGCCGACCTCGCGCTGCGCCTGGAGCTGCTGGCGGGACGCGGTTCCGCCGACGCCGACCGCGGCGCGCTGCACCGGATCCGCCAGGCCGCCTCCGGCTACCGCGCCCGGCTGCGCACGACCGCGCCCGCGGAAGGCGACCTCGCCGCCCTGGTCGCGGCCGGCTTCCCGGACCGGGTGGCGCAGGGACGCGGCGACATTGGCTCGTTCCGCCTGTCTGGCGGCGGCGGCGCCAGGCTGCCGCGCGACGACCGGCTGGCCGGCAGCCGGCTGCTTGCGGTGGCGGCGCTGCACGTGCGCGACGCCGCCCGGATCACCCTGGCCGTGCCGCTCGACCCGGACCGGCTGCCGCCTGCCCTGATCGCCCGCACGAACGAGCAGGTCGAGAACGCGGTCGACCCGGTCAGCGGCGCGGTGGTGAGCCGGCGTCGCCGGCGGCTGGGCCAGCTGGTGCTGTCCGACCGCATCCTGCCCGCCGATCCCGACGAGACCGCCCGGCTGCTGGCGGATGCCGCATCGGCCAGGCTCGGCGCCGTCCTGGACTGGACCGACGCCGCCCGGCAGCTCCAGGCCCGGGTGGCGCTGCTGCGCGGGCTGGACGGCGACGACTCGACCCTGCCCGATTTCGGCGACGCCGCACTCGCCGCCACCGTGCAGGATTGGCTGGCGCCGCACCTCCCCGGACTGTCCCGGCTGCCCGAGCTGGCCGGGCTGGACCTTCATGCTCTGCTGCTGCGTCGGCTGGCCCGTCCGGACCGGGAGCGGCTGGACCGGGCGCTGCCGATGCATCTGGTGCTGCCCAGCCGGCGCGTCGCGATCGACTACACCGGCGCGGTGCCGACCGCCTCGTCGCGGGCGCAGGACTTCTACGGCACCCGGACCCTGCCGGTGCTGGCGGACGGCAGGGTGCGTCTGCAGGTGTCGCTGCTGTCGCCGGCGGGGCGGCCGGCGGCGATCACCGCCGACCTCGGCGGGTTCTGGCGTGGCGGCTGGGCCGACATGCGGCGCGACATGCGCGGCCGCTACCCGAGGCACGACTGGCCGGAGGATCCAGGCGGCCTTCCGCCGAACGCGTCTTCGGGGCCACAGCCGCGCCCATAACGCAACAGGTGGGCCGTCCCGGTGAGTCCCGTTCCGGTTCTGGTTCTAGGATGCCCGCCGATCGCCCGAGGACCCAGGCTGCATGACCGAACCAGGACCCTTGCGTCGCCCTCGGTGGCCGGCAGCCGCGGCGGTCCTGTTGTTGTGCGCCGCCATTGCCGCGCCGGCGTCGGCGGCCCAGGCGGACGAGAACCCGGTGCTGGTGCAGAGCGGTCCGCTCACCTTCGCGCCGCTGGTGCGACGCGTGGTGCCGGCGGTGGTCAACATCGCCGTCACGCAGGAGGTGGACGACGCGGCGGCGGACGCCAAGCTGAAGGTGCCGGCGGCGCTGCGCGGCACACCGTTCGAGAAGCAGTTCCGCGACCGCATGCGTACCCACCGCGAGCAGATGCTGGGCGCCGGATCGGGCTTCGTGATCGACCCTTCGGGCGTGATCGTCACCAACAACCACGTGGTCGGCCAGGCCGACAACATCACCGTGTCGTTCTCCGACGGCACCGAGCTGCCGGCCAAGGTGCTGGGCTCGGACGAGCTCACCGACATCGCGGTGATCCAGGTCAAGACCGACCACAAGCTCGCCTTCGTCACCTGGGGCCGGAGCCAGGACGTGCAGATCGGCGACTGGGTGCTGGCGGCCGGCAACCCGTTCGGGCTCGGCTCGTCGGTCACCGCCGGCATCGTGTCGGCACGCGGCCGCGATATCGGCGCCGGCCTGTTCGACGACTTCCTGCAGCTCGACGCGCCGATCAACCCGGGCAACTCCGGTGGCCCCTCCTTCAACATGCGCGGCGAGGTGGTGGCGCTGAACACCGCCTTCGTGTCGCCCGGCGGCGGCTCGGTCGGCATCGGCTTCTCCATCCCGTCGGAGCTGGTGGCGCCGATCGTCGAGCAGCTGCGCGCCAAGGGGCACATCGACCGCGGCTGGCTCGGCGTCACGCTGGAGAACGCGGCCGGCGGCGGGGTCACGATCGTGTCGGTGGACAAGGGCGGTCCGGGCCAGCGGGCCGGGCTGCATCCGGGCGACGTGGTGCAGACGGTCAACGGCGAGCACGTCGAGTCCAACCGCGGCCTGATCCGCACCGTCGCCGCGGCGGCACCCGGCTCCTCGATCCGGCTGGCGCTGTCGCGCCACGGCAAGCCGGTGGACGTTCTGGTGGTGGTCGGCCGGCGGACGGAGGGACCCAGCTAGGGTCCCGGCACGTGCACGTCGCCGACGCCGCACCGGTCCGCGCGGGCAATCCCGCACGCGGGGTGCTGCTGGCGTTCGCGGCCTACCTTGCCTATTCGCTGAGCGACGCCTCGGTGAAGCTGCTGCACGGCGCGCTGCCGCCATTCGAGGTGGTGTTCGCGGGCGCGGTGCTGGGGCTGGCGGCGGTGCCGATGGTCAAGCGGCCAGACGAACGCTGGAGCGACCTGCTGCGCAGCCGGAACCGGTTGATGTGGTGCCTGCGCGCCGTCGCCGCCGTGGCGGGCTCCGTGTTCTCGGTGATCGCCTTCACCCGGCTGTCGATGGCCGAGGCGATGGCACTGCTGTTCCTGATGCCGGCCTTCGTCACCGTACTGTCGGTGGTCTTCCTCGAGGAGGCGGTCGGCTGGCGACGCTGGTCGGCGGTGCTGACCGGCTTCGCCGGCGTGCTGATCGTACTGCGTCCCGGCATCGAGCCGTTCACCTTCGGCCACCTGTCGGCGATCCTGGGCGCGCTCGCTGCCGCGGTGACCATCGTCATCCTGCGCGGGCTCGGCCCCACGGAGAAGCGGATCTCGCTCTACGGCGCCGGCGTGGTCGGGCCCATCGCGGCCAGCTTCCTGATCGCCAGCCCGCATCTGGTGCTGCCACCGCGCCCGAGCTCGGGTTCGTGCTGGGCTACGGCCTGTTGTCGGCGCTCGGCACCGCGCTGCTGCTGCTGGCCTCCGAGCATGCGCCCGCGAGCCAGGTGGCGCCGCCGCAGTACAGCCAGATGCTGTGGGCGGTCGCTCTCGACGCGTTGCTGTTCGGCATCGGCATCGACGTCTGGATGATTGCGGGGTCCCTGGTGATCATCGGCTCGGGCCTGTTCACCTTCGAGCGCGAACGGATCCGCAAGCCGCGCTGGTGGAACCGCGTGCCCTTGATCACCCGGCAGTGACCGTGCGGCACCTCCTGTGCTGTAGCGGACACACGGCGCCATAAACCGAAGGGTGGGGTGGATGGATCCGCGTCTCGCGCGCTGTGGTGCCATCAACGGCGTTATATCCGTCCGAATAGGACGCCGCCGGGATGAGGCTGGACCATGACTCGCAGATCGACGCGGCTCTTTGCCGGATTGCTGACCGTCGGCGTGCCCGCCGCGACCGCCCGCGCCGCAACCGATGCCGTCCAGCCCCCGGCCGCCGCCGCACCGGCTGTCACGACATCCGCGCCGACGTCGCCTGCCGGACCCGGGACGCCTGGCGGCAGTCCCGACGAAACGATCACCGTGCGCGGCACGGCGCCCTACGCGTCGATCGCGCAGTTCCATGCCGGCACCGCGCAGTTGGGGCCGCTGGGCCAGACGCCGATCCTGACGGCGCCGGTGTCGGTCACGGTGCTGACGCAGGATTTCCTGGTCAACCAGCAACTGCGCACGCTGAACGACGCGCTCCGCGCCCTGCCCTCGGTCGAGGTGCGCGACCAGCAGGGGCTCGAGGTTTCGCGCCCGCAATCCTTGGGCTTCCAGGGCTCGATCACCGAGAACACGCGGCTCGACGGCCTCAACATCATCGGCACCACCGCGATCCCGGTCGAGAACCTCGACAGCATCCAGGTGCTGAACGGGCTCGGCGGCGCGCTGTTCGGACCGGAAACACCGGCCGGCGTGTTCGACTACATCCTCAAGCGTCCCACCGACACGCCGCTCGCCCGCCTGGTCGGCAGCTACGCGAGCGACGGGCTGTTCACCACCGAAGGCGACGTCGGCGGCCGCGTTGGCGCGAACGGCTGGCTCGGCTACCGGATCGACCTCGTGCATGGCGAGGGCCAAAGCTTCGTGGACGGCAGCTTCGCCGACCGCACGCTCGGCAGCGCGGATCTCGACATCCATCTGGACGCCGACACGGTGATGGAGGTCGACGGCAGCCACTACGAGGACAGCGGCTACGGCCTGCCGGGCAGCATCGTCTACGACGGCGCCAGCACGAGCTCGACGAACAGGAGCACGATCCTGCCCGCGGCACCCGATCCGACGCAGCGCGGCCTGGGCCAGCCGGGGGCCGGCACCGATCTCGTCACCGACACCGGGCTGGTGAAGATCCTCCACGATTTCGGCAACGACTGGCATCTCGAGCTCGGCGGCCTCTACCAGGACGCGCAGCGCAACCTGTTCGGCATCACCAACACGCTGACCGACAATCGCGGCGACTACACGACGACGAAGAACTTCACCGCCGTCCCGCACTTCACCGACGGCAGCAACGAGGCCTCGCTCAACGGGCACGTGACGGTCGCCGGCATGCGCAACGACCTGAGCCTCGGCACCAACGGCTTCGTCAACGACCAGTACAACTACAGCAGCTCGATCATGACCACGCTCGGCAAGTCGAACCTGACCAACCCGGCGATCTTCGGCACCGTGCCGATCCCATCGCACGGCCGGCAGTATCTCGCGGGCGACCTGTTCCAGCAGTCGATCATCGAGGGCGACACGCTGCACATCGACAACCACTGGGCGATCCAGGCGGTGTTCAGCGAATCCTTCCTCCGCTCGGCCAGCTACAGCGTCAAGGACGCGGTGACGAGCACCGGCGACGCGAACGGCGCGTTCAGCCCGACGGTGAGCGGGATCTGGACCCCCACCTCCAAGGTCACCGCCTACTTCACCTATGCCAGCAGCGTCGAGGAAAGCGACCAGGCGCCCACCACCGCAATCAACGCCAACGCCTTCCTGGCCCCTTACCACGACGAGATGTTCCAGGCCGGCGTCAAGTACGCGCCGGTCGCCGACCTGCTGCTGACCGCCGACGCGTTCCGCATGACGCGGCCTTACGCGAACACGCTCGCCGACAACGTCTTCCAGGTGATCGGCGAGCAGCGCGACCAGGGGTTCGAGACCTTCGCGCAGGGAAACCTCCTGCCGTCGCTGAGCGTGCTCGGCGGCTTCACCTTCATCGACGCGCGGTTGCTCAACTCGGGCAATCCCGCGACCGAAGGCGGGATGATCGTCGGCGTTCCGCAATGGAAGACCGACGTGACGCTCGACTTCCATCCCGTCTTCCTGCACGGGCTCGCCCTCACCGGCAGCGTGCACTACGAGAGCGAGCGCGCGGCGACCGACACCAACAACTCCTTTGCCCCGCAATACGCGACGCTCGACCTGGGCATCCGCTACGCGAGCCGCGTGCTGCACCATGCGGTGATCGCAAGGCTCGGCGCGATCAACGTGACCGACACGCACTATTATTCCTCGATCGCGGACGGCAACATCGTGGGCAGCCCGGGTGCCGACACCGCCTATCTCGGTGCGCCGCGGACGGTGCTGGCGAGCCTCGAGTTCGATCTCTGATCTCGTCGCGGCCGGAGCCGATGCCGCCGGACCCGGCGACCGGAGACACGAGCCGGGTGTCCGGCTAGGATCGCCTCCGAACCGGACGATAAGGCTCCCGTCTTGCCCAAGCTCCGCCACCCGGACCGCCTGGGGCTGCATCTGCGAGTGATCCTGGAAGGCGGCATCGCGATCGGCCCCGGCCGGGCGGAGCTGCTGGAGGCGATCCGCGACACCGGCTCGATCTCCGCGGCCAGCCGGGCGATGACCATGAGCTACAAACGTGCCTGGGACCTGGTCGAGGAGATGAACACGTCCTTCAGGATGCCGCTGGTAACCACCAGCACGGGTGGCCCGTCGGGCGGCGGCAGCCGCCTGACGGAGACCGGCGGGGCGGTGCTCGCCGCGTTCCGGGCGATCGAGGCGATGGCCGCGGCGGCCGCCTCGAACGAGCTGCAGGAACTGGCGACGCTGCTCGCCCCGGCACCCCCGGCAACCCGTTCCCCGCCCGCACGGCCGGACGCGGCACCGTCGGACAAGCCGGACTGAGGCCAACGGCGCTGGGCTCCGCCCAGCCGACTGGTCCGTGACGCCATCTCATGACAGCACGCGCGGCAGAGCCAGGACCCGGCAGCCTGGTTCCGGTCGAAGCGACCGGCCGGACCGGCGCCGTCGGCACAAGCCGTGGCGGAACCCCAGATGGACAAGTCCCACCGGGCGGGCGCACCGTGCGGTACCCGCCCATGCGGTCCTGCCGGAGAAGGCCCAACGATGCGCATCCTGCTGGTCGAGGATGATCAAACCGTCCGCGGCTTCGTCGCCAAGGGCCTGAAGGAGGCCGGCCACGTGGTCGACCAGGCCGACAACGGCAAGGACGGGCTGTTCATGGCGGTGAGCGAAAGCTTCGACACCATCATCCTGGACCGCATGCTGCCCGGCGGCATCGACGGCCTGCACCTGCTGGAAACCATCCGCGCGCAGAACAACCGCACGCCCGTCCTGGTGCTGTCGGCGCTGGCGCAGGTGGACGAGCGGGTGGCGGGCCTCAAGGCCGGCGGCGACGACTACCTAACCAAGCCGTTCGCGTTCTCCGAGCTGCTGGCCCGGATCGAGGCGCTCGGGCGTCGCGGCAAGGGCGAGGGCGGCCCGACCACGCGCCTGGTTGTCAGCGACCTGGAGATGGACCTGCTGTCGCGCCTGGTGCGACGCGGCGGGCAGAAGATCGACCTGCAGCCGCGCGAGTTCCGGCTGCTCGAGTACCTCATGCGCCATGCCGGGCAGGTGGTGACGCGCACCATGCTGCTCGAAGGGGTGTGGGACTACCATTTCGACCCGCAGACCAACGTGATCGACGTCCACGTGTCGCGCCTGCGGCAGAAGATCGACAAGCCGTTCCCCCGACCGCTGATCCACACCGTGCGCAACGCCGGCTACATGCTGCGTGACGAATAGGGCTGCCGCGGCGGCGGCCCCGTCCAGGCCAGGCGGCCGGAGCGAGCCGTCCGTCCGGCGGCGCGGACGTCGCAGCGACATCCTCCGCTCCGCCAGCCTGCGGCTGGCGCTGGTCTACGCGCTGCTGTTCATGCTCAGCGCGGTGGTGTTCATGAGCTTCATCTGGTGGGCGACCATCGGCCTGCTGGAGCGCGAGGTGGACGCGCAGATCGACACCGATGCGCGTGCCCTGTCCGAACAATGGACCGCGGGCGGCCTTCCGGCGCTGGCCGAGACCATCCAGCAGCGCCTGGCCGACAACGTCGATGACGACGCGCTCTACCTGATGGTCGACGCCACCGGCGCACGCATCGCCGGCAACCTGGTCAATTGGCCACGCGACGTCCTGCGCGCCGACGTCACCTACCAGCTCGCGATCTCGCGCGCCGGCGAGCGCGGCCTGGCCGAGGTGCACGCCTTCTCGCTGCCCGGCGGGTTCCGGCTGCTGGTCGGCCGCGACGTGCGGGCGCGCGTGATCCTGCGGCGGCTGCTGACCGACACCCTGGTCTGGGCCATGCTGATGGTCGGCGTGCTGGGCCTGAGCGGCGCGTTCGTGGTGCGCTCCCTGTTCCGGCGCATGGTGCGCAACGTCGCCCGCACCACACGCTCGATCGCCGCCGGCGACCTGTCGCAGCGCGTGCCGCTGTCGGGCAGCGGCGACGAGTTCGACCGGGTGGCGGAAACCATCAACGACATGCTGGACCGGATCGCCCGGCTGATGGACGGGGTGCGGCAGGTCTCGAACAGCATCGCCCACGACCTGCGCACCCCGATCACCCGCGCCCGCGCCCGCCTGGAGGACGCCGCCCTGCATGCGCCGGGGGCGGGCGAGATGCGGGCGGCGATCGACCGCGCCGTCGCCGACCTGGACGGGGTGACCGCGGTGTTCGAGGCGCTGCTGCGGATCGCCGAGATCGAGGCCGGCGCCAGGCGTTCCGCGTTCGCTCCCATGGAGCTGTCGGCGCTGCTGGACGATCTGGCCGAGCTCTATGCCGCCCCTGCCGAGGAGCAGGGCCTGCGCCTGCAGCGCCTGCCCTCGCCTCCCATCACCCTCGACGGCGACCGCCAGCTGATGCAGCAGGCGGTCGCCAACCTGCTGGACAACGCGGTCAAGTTCTCGCCGGAAGGCGGGACGGTGCGCTTGTCCGCGTCCAGCGACGGCATGGAGGCGCGGATCGTGGTGCGTGACCACGGCATCGGCATGCAGCCTGCCGAGCTCGTCCGGGCGTCGGAACGCTTCTTCCGCGCCGAGGCGGCCCGAAACACCCCCGGCTCCGGCCTCGGCCTGTCCCTGGTGCAGGCGGTGGCGCAGCTGCATGGCGGCAGCTTCATCCTGCGGACGTCCGATCCCGATGCCAATGGCGACGCGGCCGGGCTGGAAGCGGTGCTGCTGCTGCCGCTCGCCGGCCTGGCACGCGCCGCGACGCCCGCGCGGCAGAGCATGGAGCCGCCGTCACCTGTGGACCATGAGGCGGTGAGCCGGGATCGGCTATCCTTCCGGGCATGAACCGTCTGCCCGTGCTTGCCTGCCTCCTGCTGCTGTCGTCCGGTCAGCTGCAGGCGCAGGATCGTGACGCAGTGGTGCCGATGGTGGTCACCAGCGACACCGGCGCCTACTGCCAGACGCTGCTGGCGGAAATCAGCGCCTATCGCACGCTGCCGCCGGCGGTGCGCGAGCTGCAGCAGGACGGCAGCCGCCTGTGCGACGAGGGGCTG
>CAXUDP010000077.1:8912-17890 GCA_964249735.1 uncultured Acetobacteraceae bacterium
CCGTGAACGACGTTCACGGATAATGTGCGCGCTTGGTTGATCCATTGCCGGCGCCGGGCGTAGTGCGGGACGCAGGTCGAGAAGGAGACCAGTCCATGTCCGGCAGCTTCCAGGCTTTCCGCACCCCGATGGCCATCGGTGCGTCGCCGCGATCAGGCTGGTTCATCGCGCTCGGCATCCTGTTCATCCTGCTCGGCGTGCTGGCCTGGGTGGACGTGGTGGCGACCACGCTGGCGAGCACGGTGGTGATCGGGCTGATGCTGATCGTGGCCGGGGTGGTGCAGGTCGCGCACGCCGTTGCCCATCGCGGCGTCACCGCGTCGGCCGCCATCGTTTCCGGGCTGATCGGCGTCCTCTACGTGCTGGGCGGCGTCACCATCATCGCCGAGCCGGTCGCCGGCTCCGTGCTGCTGACCGCCGTCCTGGCGTTCTGCCTGGTGTTCGCCGGAATCTTCCGGATGGCCTGGGCCGCCGGCCACAGGCGGCTGGGCAGCTGGTGGGTCCTGCTGCTCAGCGGGCTGGTCGCCCTCGTGGTCGGCGTGCTGATCTACCTGTCCCTGCCCTGGTCCGGCCTATGGGTGCTGGGCACGCTGGTGGCGATCGAGCTGGTGGTCGGCGGCGTGTCGGCGCTGATGTTCGGCCTGTCGCTGCGCCGCCTCGGGACGCCGAGGTAGATCGCAGGCGGTTCGTTCTCAATCGCCTGCGGCAGCCTTGCGCAACGGGCGCCGGAACCGCGACCCGGCCTCGGCAAAACCCGTGGCCCGGCAGAACCCGTCCAGGTCGCCGCACCCTGCCGGCGCCAGGAGTTCCAGCGTGTCGCAGCCGGCGACGCGGCCCGCCTGCGACGCCGCCTTGACCAGCAGCCGGCCGATGCCCCTGCGCCGGGCCTGCGGATCCACCAGCAGCATGGTCACCTGCGCCACGGGATGGGAGGCATCCAGGGTGCGATACCAGTGCAGCGCCACCAGGCCGCTGGGCGGTCCCCATTCCAGCGCGACCAGCACGGTTCCGGCGTCCTGGCGCAGCGCCTCCAGCCGCTCCGACAGGAGCCGCGGCAGGATTGCGATGCCGGCGCTCCGATACAGCTCGGCCAGCCCGGGTGCGTCGGCACCGGTGGCGGCGCGTATCTCCAGGCCGTAGCGGCTCTTCACGCAACACCCCTCGCTCTTGGACCGCGTCCGGAACCCTTCGGCAGCGGAACCGTTCGAGCCCGGCTCAGCAACGGGAGGACACGCCGTGCAGGCGACAAAGGAACAAGCGGTGACGCATCACGAGGCCGCCGCCCTGGCGTTCACGCATGCCGCCGACGCGCATCGCGAGGCGGCGAAGCACGCCGGCTCCGGCAACTTCGAGAAGGCGGAACGCTACGCCACCGCGTCGATCGACCACAGCGAGGCCGGCACGCGTCACGCGACGGAAGCCGCCATGATCTACACCGGCCTGGCGAGGGAAAAGGCGGATGCCGACCGGACGCTGGCGGAGGAGGCCGCCGCGGCGGAGGCCAGACACGCCGCCAAGCGCGCCGAGGCGGAGTAGCTCATGCGCGGGCCGGGCGTGGTGCTGCCAGCAGCAGCAGCCGTGCCGGCCGCCCGCGCCGCAGCACCACCACCGCGTTCTGCCGGAACCGACGCGCCAGCACGATCCCGCGCGCCGGCGCCATCGCCGCCAGCAGCAGCGGCTCCGACCAGCGTCCGAGCCGTCCCTCGCCCGCGACATGGGCGATCCGTCGCATCGCCTCGCCGAGACGGCGCATCATGCGTCGGTTCCAGCCGTCGGGTCGGCGCCGGCCGCCCGGGTTGCAGGCGCTCAGCAGCACCAGCGGGACCCGCCGCCCATCCAGGCCATCCGGCCGCCGTCCGATCCGGGCCACCACCGCGCCGGCGCGATAGGTGCTGAGGCGGTAGGAGCGAAGCACCGCCGGCGTCGGCGGCAGCAGCCCGGTCATGCGTCCTGCCGCCTCACGCGGCGTTGTCGCCGAACGCGGCGTCGCGATGCACATAGACCGACAGCAGCAGCCCGAAGCCGAACATCACCGTCAGCATGGCGGAGCCGCCATAGGAGATCAGCGGCAGCGGCACCCCGCCCACCGGGATCGCCCCCATCACCATGGACAGGTTGACCACGCAGTACAGGAAGAAGTTCATCGAGATGCCGAGGCCGAGCAGGCGGCCGAACTGGTGCCGGCAGCGCATCGCCATCAGCATGCCGCCCAGGATCACCAGCAGCAGCAGCGCCATCACCGACAGGCCGCCGACCAGGCCCCATTCCTCGGCGATCATGGTGAAGATGAAGTCGGTCTGCTTCTCGGGCAGGAAGTTGAGCTGTCCCTGCGTGCCGTGCAGGTAGCCCTGCCCCCACATGCCCCCGGAGCCCAGCGCGATCTTGGACTGGATGATGTTGTAGCCGGCGCCCAGCGGATCGTTCTCGGGATGCAGAAAGGTGGTGATGCGCGCCTTCTGGTAGTCGTGCAGGTGGGCATAGGCGATGCGGCCCAGGAACGGCAGCGGCGCCAGCAGCAGGACCAGCTGCCACAGCCGCATCCCGGCGGCGAGGAAGATCGCCCCGCCCACCGCGGCGATGATCACCGCGGTGCCGAGGTTCGGCTCCTTCAGCACCAGCGCCACGGGTGCCGCCACCATCAGCGCCGGCGGCAGCAGGAACAAGGGGTTGCCCATCCGGTTCTGTCCGATGCGGTGGAACCAGGCCGCCAGCGCCAGCGCCAGCGCGATCTTGGCCAGCTCCGAGGGCTGCAGCTGCACGCCCCCCAGCACCAGCCAGCGCTCCGCCCCCTTGCCGACATGGCCCATGCGCAGCACGGCCGCCAGAAGCAGCAGCGACACGCCGTAGAGCGGCCAGGCGAGCCTCGCCAGCACGCGCGGGCTGAGCATCGCGACGCCCAGCATCATCAGCAGCCCGAAGCCGAAGCGCAGGCTTTGCGGTCCCGCGAACGGACGCGCCGACCCGCCGCCGGCCGAGTACAGCGCGCCGTAACCCACCCCGGCCAGCACGCAGATCAGCAGCACGTAGAGCCAGCTCACCCGCCACAGCTTGGCCAGGATCCGGAAGCTCGGCTCCGCCCGGAGCAGGCGCTTGTCGGTGATCATGGCGGCACAGATGCCGCGAGGAGGACCCGGAAGTCCACCCGGTTCACATCAGGGGCGCCGCCAGGCGCGCCACCGCCTCGGCCACCTCGCGCGGCTGGGTGGTGACCTGGGGCAGGCCCATCAGCTCGCCATGGGTGCCGCGCGCCAGCGGACCCGCCACGAACAGGTCGGACCAGGCGGCGCCGGACGCGTCCAGCACGCGGCTCCGCTCGTCCACGTCGATGCCGAGGCGGCACGGGTCGGCGCGAAGGTGGCCGGCCTCTGCCAGGCTGTGCAGCAGCGGATGCGCCGCCACCACCGAACGGTGCCCCGGCCCGGTGCAGTTCACCACCGCCTGCACCCGGACCGTGTCGGTCATCCTGCCGCCACGACGGCGCAGCGTCATCGCGATCCCGTCCGCGTCGGCACCGACCGCGACCGGCGTCGCCGCCAGCACAGTCAGCCACCCTTCCCGCTGCCCCGCTGCCACCACCGCGGCGATCTGCGGCGCGCACTGGAACCGGTGCACGTCCCAGAACGGACGCAGGTGGCGCAGCAGCCGTCGCCGTTCCCCGACCGGCAGGCTGCCCCAGACGGTGCGTGCCTGGACACGCAGCGCCGCGATCACGTCCTCCCAGGGCCGCCCCGCCACCCCGGCCGCCGCCACCGCCTCGCGCACCCGTCGCAGCAGCGACAGCGCGTCCGTGGCAGGATCGCTGGCGAAGTCGCCCCATTCGCCCACCGGCTTCGTGGTGCGCAGCCGCGGCAGCAGGCCGCGTCGCGACACCGCCAGCACGGCGCCGCGATGCCCACGCGCCCGCAGGCCCGCGATCACGTCGCAGCCGGTCAGCCCGGTGCCCACCACCAGCACCGGATCCTCTCCCCCGATCCGGTCCAGCGCCGCCCGGTCCCACGGATCGGCCACCACCCGCGGGTCACGCGCCACCGGTGCCAGCACGGCGGGCAGGTCCGGCGCGGTATGGCCGACCGCCAGCACCAGCAGCGGCGCCGCCGCGACGCTGCCATCCTCCAGCGCCACCTCCCAGCCACCCTCCGGCCGACGCGCGGCGGATACCGCCCGCTGCCGCAGATGGCGGATGCTGGCCGGGGAGGCGTCGATCTCCGCTCGCACCGTGTCATCCGCGTAGTCGCCGTAGATCGTGCGCCTCGCATGCACCAGCCCATCGCTGCCGAGCGCCTCCGGATCGCGCGACACCTCACCCCGGCCGTCGAGCCATTGGACGAAATGCTCCGGTTGCTCCGGGAACAGCGACATCCGCCCGGCGGCGACGTTGGTGCGGTGCGCGGGGTCGTCGGTGCCGTAGGCGAGCCCGGCGCCGAGGCGCGCGGCCGGCTCGATCGCCAGCACGCGGCTGCGGAAGCCGGGATGGTCGCGCAGCAGGTGGGCGAGGAAGGCGGCGCCGGACAACCCGGCGCCGACCAGGATCACGTCGAACTCCATCACGCTCCTACTCCGGCGGCAGCGGGGTGCAGGCGACGGACGCCGCGCGGCCGAGCACGATCATGCGACGCGCCGCCACCGCACCCCCGGCCATCTCGCCGGCCAGGTGCGTCAGCAGCGGCGTGCTCAGCACCGCATGCGCCGCGGTGTTGATCGCGACCTCGGTCACGGCCGTCGCGGTGGCGGCGTAGGCGGTGCGCCGGAGCAGGCCGAGCGTGCCGAACACCCCCGGCCGCAGCCCGTAGAGCGCCGCGATCTGCCGGATCAGCCGCAGCCCGCGCCAGGAAACCAGCAGCACCACCAGCGACGGCGCCGGCGTCGCCGCCATGCCGGCCACCACCTGCATCGCCGCCCGTCGTCCGAGCCCGTCCGCCCGTGCCCGCAGCCTCGTCTCCAGCCCGGCGCGGAGCAGCGGCAGCACCGCGTCCGGATCGTTCAACCCGTCCAGCGCCGGAAGCAGCGCCGCCCCGCCCTCGACCTGGGCGAGCCAGCGACGCGCCGCCGCCGCCTTGCGCACCGGATCGCCGGAGGCGAGGTCGCGACGCAGCCCGTCCACCGCGTGCAGCGCCGCCAGCGCACGCAGCTCGCGCCAGATGCCGAGCCCGATCAGCCCGAACCCGAGCACCGCTACCAGCAGGGTCAGGCCACCAAGCACGACCGAGCGCGCGAACTCGGCCGCGACGAAGTTCCCGGTCTGCAGCACCGCCAGCCCCAGCGACAGCACCGCGAAGCCGCCCAGCACCAGAACCGGCATGCTCCAGCGCGGATCGACCGCCGCCGGCACGTCCGACTGCACCCCCGGCGTCACGTCCGGCAGCGCTCCGGGCAGCGCTTCGGGCGCGATCTCGATCCGTGCCGCCCGCACCGTCTCGGTCTCGATCCGCGGCGTCACCCTTGTCGGCGCATCGCTCACAGCAGGTTCTCCAGCAGGAAGCCGAGCATCGCCTCGAGCCCGATCTCCGGCACCCCGGCCCGTCCGCCCTGCGGCAGGCGCGCCGGCTCGAACGCCGGCAGCGCCAGGAACGGGTGGCTCCAGAACTCGGGCCCGGGCGGCCGGTCCGGCACCTCGCCCGGGTATGAACGGGTCAGCCGCTCGTCGCCCAGCAACCGTCCCCGTACTGCCGAGACCGGATGCCCGTCCAGGGTCCACACGAAATCCTCGGTGCAGCGGGCGGCGGCGACCGCGAAGCTCCGGTCCCGGCCACGCGACGATACCCGCGAATCCGCCTGGCCGGTCAGCGCCCCCATCAGGGCCGCGAGGTTGCCGCGCTGCCGTTCCGACACGTGGTCCGCCTTGCTGGCGGCATAGGCGACCCGACGGATCACCCGCGGCGGCAGCCGCAGCGCTGCCAGCGACGCGACCGTCTGGAGCCAGTCGCCCTGCCAGCGCAGCGCGGAGGATGCCGCCTGGAGCGCCGCCTGCGCGTCGGCGAACGCGGCCGGGCCGGTGTGCAGCGCGCCGAGCAGGTCGGCCAGCACTACCAGCCGGTCGATCTGGCCGAACGACGGCGAAAGAAGGGCTTCCCGCGTCGCAGCGACATAGGCGTCGTAGCGCCGGCGCAGCAGCCGGGCCAAAGGCGAGGTGCCGCGCAGGGGAAAGAACGCCATCCAGGGCGACGCCGGCCCGGGCGGCGGCATCAGGAACCGCCCCGGCTGCAGCAGCGACATCCCGTGCGCGTCGCGCAGCCGGGTCAGGGTCGCGGCGTAGAGCCGGTGGCCGGACGCCGCCAGCGCCTCGTCGCTTCCCACCTGCGCCGGCAGGGCGGCGACGAAGCCGAGAAAGCCGCGCGCGGCGTCGGCCAGCTCCGGTCGCTCCAGGCGGCGCAGCGCCCCCTCCGACCAGTCGGCGAAGGACTGGGCGAGCAGCGGCAGGTCCAGCAGCCACTCGCCCGGATAATCCAGCAGCTCCAGACGCACCCGACGCGGCGGCAGCGAGCCGGTCGGAAGCCTGAACGGTGCCAGCTCCAGGTCCAGCGCCAGCAGCGACACCGTATCGGTACGCGCCGGCCAGCGCGGCGGGTTGGCCGCCAGGGCCGCCAGGTGCGCCGCCTGGTCGAAGCGCGGCAACGCGTCCGCACCGGCGGGAGCGAGCGCCGCGCGGCGGATGCGGCCGCCCAGCGCACCCGGTGCCAGCAGGGTGGCGGCGATCGAGGTCAGCAGCACCGTCTTGCCGGCACGCGCCAGGCCGGTGACGCCGACCCGCACCGTGCGCGGGCGCATGAAGTCGAGCGGATTGCGCAGCCGCCAGTCCGCCAGGCCGGTTCCGGCCAAGCGCATCAGCGGCGCGGATCCGCGGCAACCGGCCACGCGTCGGCGGGAACGGCCCGGACTGGCAGAAGGACGGCATCGAGCAAACGCAAGGCGGGCTCCCGAACGGGCGTCGGGCCCTGTCCGGAAGGATCAACGCGTGGCCGCGGCCGGGGATCGCCAGGCGGGACACGCGCATCGGGTGATCCGTGCGGACCAACATGGAGATCGGCGACGAGCTCATGTCCAAGGCCCGGCTCGCCTCGGGTCATGCCAGCGAGCGGGCGACGGTCGAGGCGGGTCTGTGCCTTTCATCCGGGCACGAGGACAACAGGAGATCCTCGCCCTCGCCGGGCAGGTGACATGGTCTGGCGACCTCGATGTCAGCCGGAAGGGCCGTAACGCCCGGTGATCGTGGTCGACACCGGCGTCTGGATCGACCACCTCGTCGACCGTCCGTCGGAACAGGTCCGGTGCCTGCGCGCCCTGATCCTGGAGGGCCTGCCCGCCTGATCGTCGGCGACCTCGTGCCGTGCGAGGTGCTGCACGGCCTTGCGTCGCACCACGAGGCGAGGCTCGTCGAGGCTGCCCTGCGCCGCCTCGACGTGCAGCCGATGGTCGATCCGCACATCGCTTCCGCTTCGGCCACGAACTACCGCCGGCTTCGAAGCCGCGGGATCACGGTCCGCACGACCATCGACGTGCTGATCGGCACCTTCTGCATCGAGCACGGCCACGCTCCTCTGCACGATGATCGTGATTTCGACCATCTGGAGCAGCATCTCGGTTTGAAGGTGATCCGAGCGCAGGAACGGATGATGCCTCGGCCGAACTGAACAGGAATAGGCCGGCTTGTCGTGTTCCGATGCGCGCCGCCTACCGCGCCGACCGGCCGCTTCGCCTCAGATCGCGTCCGCCACCCGCTGTCCGGGCATGTCCCTGCGCTCGGCGGGATCGCGGGTCAGCGTGTCGGTCATGATGTCGCGGGCGAGCGGGGCGGCGACCTCGGCGGCGGCGTTGCCGTGCTCGACCACCACGGCAGCCGCGTAGCGCGGGTTGTCATAGGGGGCGAAGCAGATGAACAGCGCGTGCGGCCGGAACTCCCAGGGCAGGTGGGCGGAGTTGAAGTGCCCGCTTTCGCGCAAGGCGCGGCTGACGTGGCGCACCTGCGCCGAGCCGGTCTTGCCGGCCATCTGTATCCCGGCCAGCGGCAGACGGGCCTTGGGCGCGGTGCCGTGCGCCTCGTTCACCACCGCGAACATGCCGGCGCGCAGCGCGGCCAGGTGGTCGTCCGGCACCCCGAGCTCCGGCCAGTGCGCCGGCAGCCCCTGCGGCTGCAGGACACCGTTGATGCTGCGCGTCAGGTGCGGCTGCACCGCGCGCCCGGTGGCGATGCGCGAGGCGTAGGTGGCGAGCTGCAGCGGCGTCACCTGCACGAAGCCCTGGCCGATGCCGGCGTTGACGGTGTCGCCGCCGTTCCAGTGATGGCCCTTGGCGCGCCTGGTGGCAGGCGTCGGGATGGCGCCGATGCGCTGGTGCGGCAGCTCGATATCCAGCGCCGTGCCGAGCCCGAAGCCATGCGCGGCCGTGGCGATCGCCTCCATGCCGGTGCGTCGCGCAGTCTCGTAGAAGAACACGTCGCAGGAGAACTTGATCCCCTCGTGCAGGTCGAGCGAGCCGTGGCCGTGCTTGGCCCAGCAGTGGAACCGCGTCCCGCCGATATCGAGGTAGCCCGGGCAGCTGATCCGGTCGCCGGGCCTGAGCGTGCCCGCCTGGAGTGCTGCCATCGCCACCGCCGGCTTGAAGGTCGAGCCCGGCGGATACAGCCCGGCGATGGTCTTGTTGATCAGCGGCGTGCGCTCGTCGCCCGTCCACTGCTCCCACTGCGCCTGGCTCACGCCCGAGTCGAACAGGGTCGGGTCGAAGGACGGCGTGCTGACCATCGCCAGCACCTCGCCGTTGCGCGCGTCCATCACCACCGCATGCGCCGCCTGGTCACCGATCCGCGCCAGCACCGCCTGCTGCAGGCCGAGATCGATCGACAGGCCCGCCGTCTCGCCCTGCACGCCCTCGCGCCGGTCCAGCTCGCGCATCACCCGGCCGACCGAGTTCACCTCCATCTGCACCGAGCCGGCGGTGCCGCGCAGGCCGGCGTCGTGGAACTGCTCGATCCCGGCGCGCCCGAT
>CAXUDP010000078.1:0-17799 GCA_964249735.1 uncultured Acetobacteraceae bacterium
CCTACTGCAGCGCGAGCAGCGGCACGAACGGCACGCCGAGACCGGTCACGTCGTTGTAGCCGGGGGTGGTGTAGTTGAACACGTCGTCGATGCCCTCGCAGATCGCGGTGGAGCAGACCTGCAACGCGAACGGTGCCGTGATGATCAGGTCCGGCACCGAGTTGATCGTCACCACCCGGACCTCGTTCGGGTCGGTGACGTAGCCGCGCAGCACCGCGGTCGGCGTGGCCGGCGGCTTGACCTGGTTGATGCCGGCGCTGTTGGTGGTCTGGCCGATGTGGTGGCTGTAGAGCCACGGGTTGGCGAAGCCGACGAACGGCCGGCCGAGCAGTCCGTGAACCTCGTTCACGGTGGCCATCACGCCGGCGGTCAGCGGCGAGGCGAGGCTGGTGCCGCCCTCGTCGATCTCGCAGTACTCGGTGGTCGCACTTTCCGGCGTGCAGCCGATGTCGCTGTGGCCGTCATTGGCGATGGTATAGGTCTCGCCGTACAGGTAGCCGGTGTAGGGATCGGCGTCGGCGGAGATGTCGGGGCTGACGCGATGCGGCGTCAACGGCACGGACTCGCCGCTGGCCTCGTTCAGCGTGGTCGCCAGCGCCGCCGGCACCACCGCCGCCTGGTAGTCGGGCTGCGCCTCGAGCAGGCTGATGCCGCCGCCGCTGCCAGCATAGAAGCTGAACGCCGGGAAGGTGCTGCCGTCCACCGTGGTGGTGGTCAGGCCGCTGGTGGTGATCGAGGTGGCGCTGTTGACCGTCGCGTTGGCCAGGAAGTCGCGATAGGTGCCCCAGCCATACTCGGTCTTGGCGCCGCGGCTGTTGGCGAGCAACAGCGAGGTGCCGCCGACGCCGGTCACATAGGCGCTGGTGGCTTCCCACGACCCGGTGGCGACGCCGTTGTCCTGCGACAGGTCGCCGTCGTCGCCGGAGGAGAACAGCACGGTGATGCCCTGCGCCGCCGCGGCCATGAAGGCCTGATCCTCGGTGGCCACGTCGGCCGGCGACACGTCCTCGCCGTTGTTGCCGTAGCTGTTGGTGATGATGTCGGCGCGATGCTCGTAGATGGTGTCGAGCAGCGCGGTGGTCAGCGAGCTGCCGCAGTCGCGCGAGCCGACATAGACGATCTTCGCGCCCGGCGCCGAGCCGTGCACCGCCGCGACGTCCAGCGACTCCTCGGTCCACCAGCCGTACGGGCCGCAGGCCTCGCTGGCGGACACGTCGTAGATGCCGGCCGGGATGACCTCCGAGAAGTTGGCAGAGGTCAGCGCCGGCAGGTGGTGGCGGGTGGCGTAGTGGTTGCCATCCGACTGCAGGGTGGGCGAGGCGTAGGCATCGAGGATGGCCACCGTCACGCCACGCCCGTCGAGGCCGACGTTGAACGGGTTGAGCCCGTAGGCGGACTGGATCTGCTGCGGAGTATAGCCGCAGGACAGCCAGGGCAGCGTCTTGCCGTAGGGCGCCGGCCGGGTGCTGAGCGTGGCGTTGTTGTCGCCGAAATAGGTGCTGCAATAGGGCGACGGCGTGTTGGACGCCACCGGCGGCGCCAGCACCGCGGGGCTAGCGGCCGACGACAGCGCTGCCGACCGGGCGGTGGGCGCCGTCAGGGTGCCGGCCGTCACCGAGATGTGCTGCGGCCGCTTGAGGAAGGTGGTGTCGTCGAGGCCCTCGATGAACAGGATCTTGGCCGCCAGCGCTGCCGGCACGCGCGGCGCCTCCTTGTTGGCACGCAGGGTGGTGCTGCCGTAGCGGTACAGCTTCTGGCTGATCGCGAACGCGGTGCGCAGCTGGCCGACCGTGGCCGTCGCCGACACGTAGGTGCCGAGCGGCCCGACCGACACGTGCGCCATCCCGGCCTCGGCCAGCATGCTCCGCACCGCCGCGACGTCGGACGCGTCGGGAGCATAACGGGCCTGGAAGTCGGCGGCGCTCAGGTAGTGGCCGTACTGGGCGCTGCCCGGCGTGGACACCGAGGCGACCAGGCCCGCCAGGCCGGCCTTGTCCTTCAGCGCCATGTGCACGACGATCGACACCGTCTGGTCGTCCGGCGCGTTGCCGGTCTCGACCGCGGACTGGACCCAGCCGGAAACGTTGCCGGCCAGCGTCGCGGGCGGGGCGGACACCGCCGCCGACATGGTGCAGGCGAGCAGTGCTGCGCCGAGGCCTGCCCGTGTGGCATGCTTTCTGATGATTCGAGACAAGCGGTTTCTCCGATCAAGGCGGACACGGGCGCATCGCCACGACCGGCGGTGCTGCCGGTCGCCCTGACCTGTCCCGTGTGTCGAAATCTTTCCGAACCGTTAATAATTACGCCAGATTCGATTCGATACGCAATCTTTATACGCGCGAGACGACGTCGAAAGATGAAGCTCAGCCGATCCACTCCAGCAGCAGCGACACAGTGAGGAGCGACAGCAGCGTCGAGACCAGCGTGGCGCGGCTGGCGACGTCGGCCTCGCGGTTGTAGAGCCGGGCCAGCATGAACGGCCCGGTGCCGACCGGAAGGGCGGCGATCAGCACCGCCGACTGCGCCCAAAGCGGCTCGAGCCGGAACACCGGGAACGCCAGCAGCGCGGTCAGCGCCGGCTGCAGCAGCAGCTTGGCCGCGACCACCCGGATCACCGCCGCCACGGAGGCCGGGCGACCGCCGGTTTCCGCCAGGAACAGGCCGATGGTGACGAGGGCGCAGGGACTGGCGGCGTCGCCGAGCAGGCCGGTGAAGCGGGACACCGGCGCGGAAAGCCCGATCCCAGACAGGTTCACCAGGGCGCCGGCGATCGGCGCCGCCACCAGCGGGTTGCGCAGCAGCGCCACGCCGACCTTCAGGACGGTGCGGCCGACCCCCTGGCCGCCTTCCGCATCGAGCTCCACCAGCCCGATCGCCAGCGCGAACAGGGCGCACACGGTCAGCAGGGTGGCCAGCACCACCGGCGGCAGCCCGGCCGGGCCGAACACGCCGAGGCAGAGCGGGATGCCGATGAAGGCGGTGTTGGCGTAGCCCGCGGTCAGCCCCTCGATCGTGGCGCCGGACAGCCGGTGGGCGCGCCCGGCCGGGCGCCGGTAGTCGAGCACGAAGCCCACCGCGAAGGTGAGGAGCATGCCGCCGGCGAAGGCGGCGATGAACGACGGGTGGTCGATCTGCGCCCGCGTCACCCGCGCCAGGGTGTCGAACAGCTCGGCCGGCAGCGCCAGGCGCACCACGAAGCGGTTGAGGCTGTCGGTGGCGCCGGTCCCGAGCCAGCCGCGGCGCCCGCAGACGTAGCCGGCCAGGATCAGGCCGAAGATCGGCAGCAGGACGGACAGGACGGAATGCATGAAGGGAGGCGCCGATCAGCCGGGCGCGCCGACGCTGCGGACAAGGAGGAGCACCGGCACCGGATCGCCGCCCACGGCGGTGAACGACAGCGCGTCGCCGTCGAGCGACCCTAGGCCGGCCGGCGCGCCGCCGTCCAGAAGCACCACCCGGCCGCCGACCCGCAGCCGGATCGGGCCGCCGAACAGTATCGTGACGTGCGCGTGCGGCGGCAGCGTCACCGTGTCGCTCCAGGCGCCGGCTGGCGCGGACAGGTGCAGGGTCCGGACCGGAGGCGGTTGCAGCACGAGCCCGAGGCTGCGGCGCTCGCCGGGCGCCAGGGTCAGACGCTGCTGGTCCGGCTCGAAGCCTGGCAGCTCCGCACCGAGGCGATACGACCCGGGCGGCAGCGACAGGCTCGCGGGCGCATGCCCGATCCGGCGTCCGTTCAGGCTCAGGCTGGCGCCGGGCGGCACGCTGTCCAGCCCGAGCGTGGCCCGGCTTGGCGACGGCGACAGCGACACGGTGCGCGTGCTCCCGTCATGCAGCGCGATCGCGACCGGGACCGTGCTCCAGCCGGGAGCGGCGAAGCCGACCTCGTGCCGGCCGGCATCGACCGGGATCGGCCGATCGGGAACACCCGACGGGCTACCGTCGACCAGCACCATGCCGTCCACCGGGCGGGTCAGATGCACCAGCAGGGTGCCGCGCGGCACGAAAGTCAGGTGGTGCCAGAGCACCGCGGCACAGGCCAGGATGATGCCGGCCAGTAGAAGCTTGTGGATCGCGGCGGCACGGGCGGCCGGCGTCGGCCGGCGCCGTGGCGGACGGGACGGCACCGGGACCACCCGGACCGGCGATGCGCCGCCTGGCGACGTGCGGGGCGGCGGCGCGGGGGCCACGGGCGGCACGATCGGCTGTCGCGTGGCTGCCTGCACCGTCGGTGCAGGCTGGACCGGACGGGACGGCTCCGCCGGCCGGGCCGCCGGCGGCACCGGTGCCGGGGCAGCGGGCGCCGCCTGCGCCAGTCCGCAGAACGGACAAAAGGAGACCGGCGCCTGCAGGATCTCGCCGCAGCGCCGGCACGGTGTCGCCTCCGGCATCTAGCGGGTGCTGCCGCACGCCGCCGACAACCCGTCCGGCACCGGCTGCTCCGGTGTGCAGGAGCCGGGGACCGGGATGCGCGCGATCGCCGCGTCGGCGAGCCCCAGCAGGTTCGGGCTCGGCTCGGCATCGGGCGGCACCTGCTCGTCGTGCTCGAAGGCGAGCAGCGCGCGGGTCAGGGTGGACGACGCGACGCCGTCCACCGCCCCGCGGTAATAGGCGAGCCGCCGCAGCGCTTCCTGGAGGTCGCGGATCATCGGGCTGGCCGCCGGCGTCTCGGCGATCCGGTCGGCGATCCGGTCGGCGAACCGGCCCGCCACCCATTGCCCATCCGGCTCGCGGCAGCGCTCGCCATCGACCGACAGCGGCTCGGAGCCGCCCTGCACGGTGTAGCGGAGCGTGCGGCAGGGGCGCCCGGAAAAGGTCGCAGGTGCGGCGACGATCGTGCCGGACAGGCCGCTCGCCACGTCCCGCCACGGCACCGGCCGGCCAGCCGGCGCGTCTTCCAGCACCTGCTGCAGCCTGGCCGCCACGACGGTCTCCGCCTGCTCCAGCGGTATCGCCTGGGCACTGGCGGAACCGGGCAGGGCCGCCAGCAGCAGCAGGGCGCTCCAACCGCCGTGCCGGGTCCTACTCGTCATCCGGCAGCGCGCCCTCGTCCTCCGGCAGGGTGTCGCGCAGCAGCGCCAGCAGCACCGGCACGTCGCGCACACGCTGCCAGGTGGTGTCGCCCAGCAGGCGGACGTTGGTGCCCTCCTTCAGCGTGCCCCCGGCGGCGAGCGTCCCGAGCTGGGGCAGGCCGAACGGGCCGGAAAGCCGCCTGGCGATCGACAGGTGCCAGGACGGCATGACGCCGGTTTCCGACACCACTCCCGGCGCGGCGGCAGGCGCCTCGGCCGCGACCCGCTGCAGCGCCTCGGTGGCGAACCTGGCCGAAACGATCCGCCGCTTGTCCTGCGCCCGCGCCTCGGGGTGGTCGTTCGGATCGGTGTTGGCGTCGTGCGGATCGGCGTCGGCGGCACTGCCGGGCAGCGCCTCGGTCCAGTCCGGGATCGTACGGCGGAGCCGGCCATACAACGCGTCCGGATCGTCCGGCGCGCCGGCCATGGCGCCGGCGCGGTCGCGCATCCGACGCGACAGCTCGGCCGCCAGGATCTGCACCAGGCCGGGGATGCGGTCGGTCTGGGTGGGGCCGATGCGCTGGAGGCGCGCGGCATAGACACGCTCCCCGGTCCAGGCGATCAGCGCCGCGGCGGCGAGCAGCTGGATCGGGCTCAAGGCCCGCTCGAACGCCTCGATCCGGGTCTGCACCTTGTCGCGGTGCCGGGAGAAGCCGCTGCCGCGTATGATCCGCTCGGTGCCGGCATCGCCCCAGTCGCCGCCGCCGAGGTCGATCTGGTACGGCTGCCCGGGACGGGCGCCGCGGACAAGGATGCCGTAGGCGACGCCGCGTATGAACAGCCCCATGTTGCGGCGCATCTCCTCGATCTCGCGCGTGCTCGGCACCACGGGATCGGGGAAGCGCTCGCTCTGCCGGTGGGTGTGCAGCGGCAGCGGCCGCTTCTGCTCCAGCTGGTAGGAGACACGCCATTCGGAGCGCAGCGGATCGATGCTGTCGAGCGGGATGCCGCTCAGCTCGCAATAGATCAGGATGCGGTCGCGGAGCCCGGAGTTCAGGTATTGCGGCGGCCCGATGCCGAGCCTGCCGGTGGGCACCACCTGCTCGATCTCGGCGCGGAAGTTGCGCTCGAACGCGTCCTTGTCGTCCACCGCGATCAGCAGGGTGTAGCGCGGGCCCATGGCGAAGTTGTCGCCGAGATGGTCGAACGAGGCGTCGAGCCAGGGCATGGCGCGGACCATGGCGCGGCCGAACAGGGCGATGCGGTCGCGAGCACTCATGTCGAGCAGGATCGACTGCGCCGAGCGCAGCGCCTCCGCGCGCGGTGCGAGCTGCACCCGGGCGAAGCCGCGCAGCCGGTTGAGCAGCAGGGCGCGCGCGGTGTCGTCGCGCAGGATCGGGAACAGGGTGCGCGAGCCGCCCTCGTCGCGGAACATCTCCGCCGCCCAGCGCTCGATCTCCGCCGGGTCGCTGTCGAGCATGGCACGCGCGTCGGCATCCGCCTCGGGCAGCACCACGAAGGTGCCGGCGTCGCGCCTGCTCACGGCGTCGCGAAGCAGCGCGATCTCGGCGTCGAACTCGCCCACCGTGTGTCGCACCAGCACGCGGCCCTGCACCAGCTCGGCGACGGCGCCGTCCCACAGCGTGTTGCCGTCGGCGTCCTGGCCGCGCCGCGTGCCGAGCGCCTCCGACATCTCGCGCAGGAAGGCTCGCGCCTCCACCGCTGCCTGACGGCGGAGCTGCATGGCGAGGTAGTAGGAGGTCTCGGTCCTCAGGTGCTCCAGGTAGCGCTCCGCGGCGCGGCGGTCGGGCCCGAACGGGAAGCGGCGATTGACCGCCTCGCGCAGGTTGTCCAGCGACTGCTCGAAGCGGTGCTGGGTGTCGCCGGCGCGTGCGGCGTAGCGCGCCTCCACCTCGTCCAGCCGGCCGATCTCGGCCTCCAGGCGCAGCTTGGAGTCCTCGACCAGGCGGATGGTGTAGTCCAGCCCGCCGCGGTCGCGCTGGTCGAGGTAGTCGTACAGCACCGCGCGCAGGCCTCCCGGACCGGCGCCGCGCCGCTCCGACGCGAGCCGCTGCCGGGTGGCGAGGATCCGGTCGGCGGCGAGCCCGGAGCCGGTCTTGTGCCGGATGGTGCCCATCACGTCGCCGTGCCGCTGCTCGAACTCGCGCAGCACCAGGGTCGGCAGGTTGCGCGGGTCGGCGGACTGGAACCCTTCGGACTGGTAGGTGGCGAGCAGGTCGCGGTCGATCCCGCCCAGCACCGACTGCCCGGTCTCGTCCTCCAGCAGCCGGTCGAGCAGGAACGGCTCGTTGATCGCCGACGCGTCCGCCGCACCGGGCAGCACGTGGTGGAAGGCGCTCGGCTGCAGGAAGAACTGCCGCTGGAGGAAGTCGTCGCGCTCGGCCGGCGTCGGCAGCCGCCCGGAGTCCTCCAGCGCCACGTTGAAGTACGCCTTGAGCATCGCCCTGGACGCGACCGCCGCGGCGGCGTCCACCGCCACACGGCTCTTGGTGTCGATGGTCGCCTGGCCGAAGGTGGAGAACAGCTGGCTGTAGCGCAGCGACTGCCGGCCGAGATGCGCCGGCAGCGGCGGCTCGTAGTTGTCGATCTTGTGCTGCGCCTGGTTCACCGCGATCGAGCGCTTGGCGGCCGCGAACTCGCTGGCGCCGAAATCCTCGAACAGGATGTCGGCCGCCATGTCGTACAGGTCCTCGACCGAGTCGAGCCCGTCGTCCAGCACGTTGCGTGTGTCGAGCAGGTACACGTCGTCGTACGGCGCGATGTTCGCCGCCGGCCCCTGGTGCTCGGCCCACGCCTCGACGAAGGGCGGCTGGGGGTTCGGCCGCATCGCGTGCTCGAGCTCCATCAGCGCCGCATAGCCGTTGGCGTTCACACGCTGCCGCTGGTGCTCGTGGTAGCCGCCGGGCAGCAGCAGCACGAGCTCCACCGTGGGTGCGGGATGGATCAGCGAGCGCAGCAGGAGGCCCAGGTCGATGAACGAGCCGGATCCGGTGCCGCCGGCGGCCGAGCAGCACACCACCACGCGCAGCCGGTTCTCGATCTCGAGGTTGAGGTGCTGGAGGTCGTCCTGCCGACCGACCGAGCGCAACAGCCCGTCGGCGCGCTCGCGCAGCAGGTCGGTGAGCTTGCGGAACTGGTCGAAGAACAGCAGGCGCGAGATCGCCCGCACCTGGCCGGCGCCCTTCTCGGTGTTGATCAGCGAGAAGTCGGCGACTGGCAGCCAGTCCGCGATCAGCGGATAGCGGTCGATGTCCTTCATGTAGCGCTTGACGTCGACCGCGTGCTGCAGCCGCTCGTTCTCGCGGAACGCCACCAGGCGGGCCAGCGGGTCGGTCGCCTGCTGCCGGTCGCTCTCGATCGCGGTGCGCAGGTCGGTGTCGAAGTAGACGAAGGAGGCGATCGGGAAGCGCGCGAGGTCGTCGATGCGACGCCCGTTCCAGTCCCCGGCGAGGATGCGCCGGCGCAGCCGCAGCAGGATCTGCATGCCGGTGCCGCCCAGCCCCACGAACAGAGTCGGCTGCACCCGGCGCGCGGCCGGGCGATCGGGATTGGCGCGCTCGGCATCGGGAAGCGTCGCTTGGGTGCTGGACATGGGCAGTGTGTTCCTCAGCGCCGTCGTGGCGCGCGACCGCGCGCGGCGGAACGGTAGAGCAGCACGAACAGCACCAGCGTCACCACGACCAGCAGCAGCAGCGGCAGCACGAAGGCGAGCGCCCCCCACAGGTCGCCCAGCAGGCCGAACACGATCAGCACCGACAGCGACAGGAGGAACGCGAACAGCGCCCAGCCGGCGCTGCCGGCGGCCGAGGGCGAGGCGCGTTGCGCGATCAGGTGGCTGCGCACCGCGCCGCGGACGAAGAAGATCGCCACCGCCAGCAGCAGCAGGATCGCCACGCCGATCACCTCGCCGGTGTTGGACAGGCCGGTGTCGCCGGGCAGGCCGGCGGCGCTGATCGGCGTGCCCGGCTGGATCACGCCCGGCGTCGGCGCCACCGGTGCCGGCGACGGCGATGGCTGCGAAGGGAGCGCATCCGCCGGCGGCTTAATGTTGAAGTCCGACGGCGGGGTCTGGGGCGACGGCTCGGGCATGACCTGTCCTGGACGCGATCTCAGCGCGGATCGCTGTCCGGGCGTCGCACGATCCGCGGGGCTCCGACAAGGCGGCCGCGCAGGACGAAGGTGCGGCCCGCGGGCAGCGTGATCCGCCTGGTCCCGAACGGACGCAGCCGCACCCGGCGCATCTGCCCGTCGAGCGGCACGAGGTGCTCGCGTTCGCGACGCAGCAGCACCAGCAGCAGGGCCAGGAGCAGCAGCAGGACCGACAGGCTGCACAACGCCAGGATCAGCGGCACGGCGGAATAATGCACCACCAGCGTGACCGGCAGCACCGCCGACGCGGCCGCCACCGTCCTGTTGTCGAAGAACACCCCCGGCAGCTGATCGAGCGCCGCCACCTGCGTCATCTTGGCCACGAACCCGTCCTGCAGCGACAGGCGGAGGTTCGACAGGCCGACCGCGAGCGTGCCGTGCAGCACCACGTCCTTCTGCAGCCAGCCGGCGAGGCCGGGCGAGCGGTCGATGCGCGGGATGTCCAGCCGTATCCGCACGTGCAGCGCCGCACCCGGTCCGAGCCCCCTGGCCTCGCCCGGCGCGATCGTCGCCGCGGGAAGCGGCAGCGCCGCGCGGCCGGCAACCTGGTCGAGCCGGTCCCAGCGCAGCGACAGCTGCGCCCGCTCGATCACGTGCGGATAATAGTCGGAGCGCAGCGCGCCGGCGATCTCGACAACCGAGGTCCGGCCGCCCGGCACGCCGGCGATGCGCAGGCTGCCGTCGGCCCCGCGAGTGGCGAGGAGGCCGGGGGTGAGGGTGGCGTCCGGGGTGAAGCGCAGCGGCGCCTGGTCCAGCGGCTTGAGCTGCACCGCCGGGTCGCTGAACAGCTGCCTGAGCGCCGGGCTCGCGGTCGATCGGCGCAGCGCGACCGCGGCCTGCGCGCCATAGGCGATGCCGTACACGATCAGCCCCTGCGCGCTGTAGAGCCGCCCGGTCGCCGGCAGCCGCACCGGATACGCCACCACCACCGGCAGCGCCGGGCTCGATCCGAGCGCCTGCGCGAAGGCGCGGGTGTTCTCGTCCACGCGCTGGCTGTTGCCGGGCGAGTTGCGGTTGTTGGTGACCAGCCAGACGATGCCCGGATGCCCATCCAGGATCGTGTCGATGCCGCGCACCAGCGCGCCGTCGAAGTCGGCGTCGGCCAGGTGACCGTCCGGCTGGTGCGGCAGGTCGAGCGCCGCCACCGCGGCCGCGACCCGCGCCGGATCGAACCGGCCGCGGTAGAGCACGTCCGGGGAGTGCCGGCCCGGGACCTGCCCGTCCTGGTCGAAGCCGGCGACGACCACCTCGCCGTCGGCGTGCGATGCGGCCACCAGCGCGTTCAGCAGCGGCCGGAACGGCGCGGCCGTGTCGGTGTAGAACGGCTCCATCCAGCCGGAGTCCTGGATCAGGTAGAGCGAGCTCACCTGCGCCAGCGCCGGCCGGACCGCCATCAGGCCGCAGCACAGCAGCGCCAAGCCCGTCCTAGCCCGCATCGCGCAGCCGCCAGCGATGGCAGCCTCCGTCGCGCGCGCCGTGGACATAGAGCCAGCCGGCATGAAGGAACACCGAAAGGTCAAACGCGTCCCGCGCGCGCAGCAGGCAGTCCAGCGGCTCGAGCACGCGCGGACCGCGGCTGTAGAACAGGGTGCAGGCGTGGTCCGCGTCCGCATCGTCCGGCGCGGCCGGATCGCCCAGGAAGCGGCCGAGCCGGTCGCGGCCGGTGCACAGCGCCAGAACGGTCCGGCCGCCGCCGAACTCCAGCAGCGGCAGCAGGAAGGTGCCGTCCGGAATGACGTAGTCCGAGGCTGCGCGCTCGTCCCAGGGCAATCGCAGCCGGGCGTTCTCGCGGAACACCGCCCGGCCGGTGCCTGGGGTGTAGCCGCGGGCGGGCCGGCGTTCCGGCACCTGGCCCGGAGCGGACAGGCTTTGCAGCACCAGCGTGTGCGGATCGAGCCTGGCGAGCTGGTGCAGGGTGCCGTTCGGCTCCGCCACCGGGCGCACGCCGGGCAGCGGCCAGATCCCGTCCTGCCAGCCCTGCCAATGGGCGGTGGAACCGTCCGGCCCCGCCTGCAGCGTGAGCAGTCCCGTGGGTCCGCACCAGAGCAGCCGGTCGCCGGTCGCCACCGGGGTTGCCAGCGCCTCCGCCGCGGCTCCCGGCACCGGCAGCAGCGACCAGCCGCGCTCGGGTGCCGCACGATCGAGCACGGCCAGCGCCAGTCCGGCAGCATCCCGCACCGGCAGGGCGACCTGGCCGCGCAGCACGCCGGCCCCGCCCAGCGGCGCCCGACCTTCCAGCAGCGCCACCGGCGCGCGGCGCGGCGCGGTCAGCCCGACGAAGGCGGGGCCGCGATCGGTCGGCAGCGACAGGCCCGACCGGTCGGCGGCGGCGGCCCAGCTCCAGGCGGGCAGCACGGTGCACGGCGGCAGCTGGACGCGGTCGATCCACCGTCGGTCGCGCTCCGACCAGGCCCTGACCCAGCCGTCGATCCGGTCGCAGGCCAGCAGCATCGGCGGCGTGCCGGCCACGGCGAAGCCGAGCGCGGAAGACGGCGGGACCGCGATCTCCTCGTGGCTGGCCGGATCCGGCTCGACCGCCTCGTCCCGGGCCGGCAACCCGTCGGCCGCACCGAACGGCGGCGACCAGGCTTCCGCGCCCGGCTCCCGCTCCGCCTCCGCCAGCGCCGTGCCGCATTCCGGGCAGAAGCGGAAGGCGAGGGGGAACGGGCCCGGATGGGCGCAGGCGGCCTCGCGGCCGCGCAGCCGGGCCTCGGTCACCCGGTCGGTCGGCAGGACGATCCGGTCGCCCGCCACCGCAACAACCGTGAACCGGTCTCCCTCGCGCTGCCAGCGTTCCGGCCCGAACCGGCCGGGCAGGGTCCAGGCGCCGTCGGATGGTCCGGCTCCGCTCACCGTCCGGTCCCGTCGAGCAGGGCCAGGATCTCGCGCGCCGCCGCGTCGGCGGGCGCCTCGTCGCCGGCGGACAGCGAGTCGATCACCGTGCGGAAGCCGGCGCGCTGCGCTCCCGCCGCGTCCGGATCGCCGAGCAGCCGCTCCACCGTCCGCGCCAGCCGGTCCGGCCGGCAGTCCCCCTGCAGCAGCTCCGGCACCAGGCGGCGCCCGGCCAGCAGGTTGACCATCGCCACGTGCTGCACCCGGATCAGCCGGCGGGCGATGGCGGCGGTGAGCGGGTTGACCCGGTACGTGACCGCCATCGGCACCCCCGCCAGGGCCAGCTCCAGCGTCGAGGTGCCCGACTTGGTGAGTGCCGCACCCGCGGCGGCGAAGGCGTCGTGCTTGTCGTCGAGTTCCGTCACCAGCACCGGCGCGACCTGCCAGCGACGCACCGCCCGCGCCACCGCCTGCGCCACCACCGGCGACACCACCACCACCGGCACCAGCCCCGGGACCCGTTCGGCCAGACGCGACAGGGTGCGGCCGAACACCGGCAGCAGGCGCGGCACCTCGCTGCGCCGACTGCCCGGCATCAGCACCAGCACCTTCGCCGCCGGATCAAGCCCGTGCCGGGCACGGAACCGCGCCGCGTCGCCGGTGCCGGCACCGGACTGCAGCACCGGATGGCCGACGAAGCGGGCGTCGAGCCCGTGGCCTGCGAAGAACGCCGTCTCGAACGGCAGCAGGCAGAGCAGCCTCTCCCACAGGCCCGGGAACTCGCGCACCCGGTGCTCGCGCCAGGCCCAGACCTGCGGCGCCACGTAGTGCACGCGCGGGATGCCGAGCCCTGCGATCCGCCTGAGCAGCCTGAGCGCGAAGCCCGGGCTGTCGATGGTCACCACCAGGTCCGGCCGGGTGGCGGCGATGTCGGCCACCGCCTGATCGAGGCGGCGCGACAGGGCGCGGATACGCGGCAGGATCTCCACCAGCCCCATCACCGCCAGCTCGCGCATCGGGAACAGCGTGTCGAGTCCCGCCCCCGCCATGCGGATGCCGCCGATGCCACGGAACCTGAGCCCCGGGCGCTGCCGACGCAGTGCCGCCAGCAGCCGTCCGCCCAGCACATCGCCGCTGGCCTCGCCCGCCATCAGCCAGATGGTCGAGCGGTCCGTATCAGGCGCCGTAGAGCCGCTCAGGGTCGACCTCCGGCTCGGACACCGCGACCAGCCTGCCGTCGCGCAGCGCGTCGAAGAAGCAGGAGCGCCGGCCGGTATGGCAGGCGACCCCGGTCTGGTCGACCAGCAGCAGCAGGGCGTCGCGGTCGCAGTCGAGGCGCAGCTCGACCAGGCGCTGGGTCTGGCCGGAGGTCTCCCCCTTGCGCCAGAGCTGCCTGCGGCTGCGGCTCCAGTAGCAGACCCGCCCGGTCTCGATCGTCTCGGCCAGCGCCGCCCGGTTCATCCACGCCAGCATCAGCACCTCGCCGGTGTCGTGCTGCTGCGCGATCGCGGCCACCAGCCCCGCCGGGTTGAACGCCACCTCGTCCAGCACCGACGGCGGGTCCGGCTGCTCCACCTCGTCGCTCACGAGGCGGCCTTCGGCTCGGGCAGGCGCATCCAGTCCGGCACCCGCGCCTGCAGGGTGCCGCCCTCGTAGTCGAGCGCGCCGTGGAGATGCTCCAGGCGCAGCACCGCGAGCCCCAGCGTTTCCCGCGACGAGCGCATGGTGCCGACCTCGCGGCCGTTCCCGGTCAGCACGGTGCCGGGTGGCGGCAGGGCGGTGTTTGCGCTGACCGGCACCAGCCTGCGCTTGAGCAGGCCGCGATAGCGGGTGCGTGCGGTCAGCTCCTGGCCCATGTAGCAGCCCTTGGTCCAGGAGATCCCGTCCAGCTCGTCGAAGCCGGCTTCCAGCAGCACCGTCCGGTCCGGCTCGCAGTCGCGGGTGCCGTCCGGCAGGCCGAGCAGCAGGCGGTGGCGGTCGTAGTCGGCCTCGTCGGCATCCGTCGCCGGCGCCGCGTCGGCCAGGACCCGCCATCCGGCCTCCGGGAGCCGCGGATCGGGGGCCGCGACCGCGCTCGTCGGCAGCGGCGGCACGCCATCCCAGGCCGCAAGCACCGCAAGCGGCGTTTCCGCCACCTCCACCGCCGCGCGCAGCCGGAACCGCGACAGCTTCTGCGCCAGCATCGGCGCCTGCGCCCGCTCGCAGTCGAGCAGCAGCCGCTCGCCGTCCGACAGCACGAAGAAGTCGGCCAGGTACTTGCCCTGCGGCGTCAGCAGCGCCGCCCACACCGCACGGCCGGGGCCCGCGAGGGATACGTCGTTGGAGACCAGCCCCTGCAGGAACGAAACCCGGTCCGGACCCCGCACCGACAGGACCGCACGATCGGGAAGGAGGGCGAGCTTGGACATGCACCGAACTTGGGCGAGCCTGCGCCTTCCGGCAACGGGAGAAAGGGACTAGGAGGTCCGCCCGCGCTGCCGGAGCCCTCGTCCTGACCCGCATCCTGTTCATCACCGCGACCCGGCTCGGCGACGCGGTCCTGTCCACCGGGCTGCTGGACCACCTGCTGCATCACCTGCCGGATCCGCAGGTGACGGTCGCCTGCGGCCCGGTGGCGGCCGGGCTGTTCGAGCGGATGCCAGGGCTGTCGCGGCTGCTGGTGGTGGAGAAGCGCCGCTACGACCGGCACTGGTGGTCGCTGTGGCGCGCCTGCGTGGCCACGCGCTGGGACCTGGCGGTGGACCTGCGCGGTTCCGCCGTCACCCTGGCCCTGCTGGCGCGCCGGCGGGCGATCATGCGCGGCGGCCGCCGCCCCGGCCACCGCATCGCCCACCTGGCCGGCGTGCTCGGCTTGGTGCCGCCGCCGCCGCCGGTGGCGTGGACCGGTCCCGCCGACCGGCGCCGCGCCGAGACGCTCCTGCCGGGCGGCCGCACCCTGGTCGCGCTCGGCCCGACCGCGAACTGGACCGGCAAGATCTGGCCGGCGGAGCGGTTCGCCGCCTTGTTCGGACGGCTGCGCGAGGCGATGCCGGACGCGGTGCCGGTGGTGTTCGCAGGGCCCGGTGCGGCCGAGCACGCCCTGGGCCAGGCCCTGGTCGACCGGCTCCCCGGCGCGGTCGACCTGCGCGGCCGGCTGTCGCTTGCCGAGGTGGCGGCCTGCCTGCGCCGCTGCGCGCTGTATGTCGGCAACGATTCCGGGCTGATGCACCTGTCGGCCGCGACCGGCATCGCCACGCTGGGGCTGTTCGGACCCAGCCGCCCCTCGGAATACGCCCCGGTGGGCAGGAGGGCCGGCTTCGTCGCCGCACCCGGCCCGGAAGGCGAGGCACCGATCGACGGGCTCGGCGTCGAGGCGGTGGCGCAGGCGGCGCTGGCGCTGCTGGCACGGGATCCGGCACGGTGAGGGTGGCACAGGTCATGGCCGGTGCGGCGTCCGGCGGCGCCGAGCTGTTCTTCGAGCGCCTGTCGGTGGCGCTCGCCGCGGACGGAACCGACGTGCTGCCGCTGATCCGACGCAACCCCGCCCGCGCCGCCCGGCTCCGCGCCGGCGGGCTCCACCCGGTCGAGCTGCGCTTCGGCGGCCGGCTCGACCTGCTGACCGGGCCGCGTATCGGTGCGGCGCTGCGCCGCTTCCGGCCGCGCGTCGCGGTGGCCTGGATGAACCGCGCCGGCCGGCTGACGCCACGCGGCGACTGGGTGCTGGCGGGCCGGCTGGGCGGGTTCTACGACCTGTCCAACTACCGGCGCTGCGACCACCTGATCGGCAACACGCGCGGCATCGCGGACTGGATCGCGGGCCAGGGCTGGGCATCGTCGCGCGTGCACCACCTGCCGAACTTCGCGGCCGAGCTGGCCGGCGCGGTGCCGCGCCGGCCGGAGGGCGTGCCGCCGGACGTGCCGATGCTGCTGGCGCTCGGCCGGCTGCACCGCAACAAGGCGTTCGACGTGCTGATCCGGGCGGTGCGTCACGTCGATCGGGCCCATCTGGTGATCGCCGGCGAGGGTCCGGAGCGGGCGGCGCTCGAAGCGCTTGCGCACACCGAAGGTGTGGCCGGCCGGGTGCACATGCCAGGCTGGGTGGACGACACCGGCCCGCTGATCGCCGCCTGCGCCGTGCTGGTGTGCCCGTCGCGTCACGAGCCGCTCGGCAACGTGGTGATCGAGGGATTCTCGGCCGCCCGTCCTGTCGTGGCGGCACGCGCGCAGGGTCCGGTCGAGCTGATCCGCGACGGCGAGGACGGAATGCTGGTGCCGCTGGAGGAAGCGCGCGCCCTCGGCGACGCGCTGTCCGCGATGCTGGCAGACCAGGCCCTGGCCGGGCGTCTGGCCGCCGCCGGCCGGTCCCGCTACGAGGCGGAGTTCGCCGCCGGTCCGGTGCTGGCGCGGTGGCAGGCGTTCCTGCGCACGGTGGAGAAGACCTGATGTGCGGCATCGCCGGCTTCGCGTTCGCCCTCGCACCGCCTGGCGGCTCCGTCGGGCAGGCCGGCAGCTTCGACAGCGCGAGCCTCACCGCACTGGTGCGGGCACTGGCACATCGCGGGCCGGACGGCGCCGGGCACAGCCTGGTCGGACGGGTGGCGCTGGTGCACACCCGGCTGGCGATCATCGACCTGGATGGCGGCGACCAGCCCTTGTTCGCGGGCCCGGCGGCGCTGATCGCCAACGGCGAGATCTACAACGACCTGCAGCTGCGTGCCGCGATGCCGGAGGTACGCTTCGCCACCGGCAGCGATTGCGAGCCGCCGCTGCACCTGTGGCTGCGCGACGGGCCGCACTACGTCGACACCCTGCGCGGGATGTATGCGATCGCCATCCACGAGCGCGGCACCCACAACCTGGTGCTGTCGCGCGACCCGTTCGGGATCAAGCCGCTCTACGTCGCCGAGCTGCCGAACGGCATCGCCTTCGCCTCCGAGCCGCAGGCGCTGCTGGCGGCGGGGTTCGCCGGGCGTGCCCTGCGCACGCAGGCACGCGACGAGCTGCTGCAGCTGCAGTTCACCACCGGGCGCGAGACCATCTTCCCCGGAATCAGCCGGCTGCTGCCGGGGGAAACGCTTCGGGTCGCGAACGGGCGCGTGATCGACCGCAGCCGGATCCCGGCGCTGCCGGAGGGCCCGGTCGAGCAGATCGGCGAGGCCGACGCGCTTCTCCGGCTCGACCGGGCGCTTGAGGAAAGCGTCGCCCTGCACCAGCGCTCGGATGTGCCCTGCGGCCTGTTCCTGTCCGGCGGCATCGACAGCGCCGCCCTGCTGCGAATGATGGCCCGGCTCGGCAGCGCCCGGGTGCAGGCGTTCACCGCCGCGTTCGACGTTCCCGACGCCGCCGACGAGAGCGCGCAGGCGGCACGCCTGGCCGCGGCGGCGGGCGCGCATCACGAGGTGCTGCGGATCGACCAGGCGACCGTCTGGCGCCACCTGCCGGAGATCGTCGCCTCCATGGACGACCCGGTGGCCGACTACGCCATCATCCCGACCTGGCTGCTGGCCAGGCGGGCGCGCCGCGACGTCAAGGTGATCCTGAGCGGCGAGGGCGGCGACGAGCTGTTCGCCGGCTACGGGCGCTACCGCAGCGCGATGCGGCCGTGGTGGATGGGCGGCCGCCCGATGCGACGGCGGGGCACCTTCGATGGCCTCGGCGTGCTGCGCACCGGCGGCGCCAGTCGCGCCCGCGACTGGCGGCGCGGCATCGCCGCCACCGAGCTCGGCCGGATCGGCGGCCGGTCGCGGCTGGCCGAGGCGCAGGCCGCCGACATCGCCGAATGGCTGCCGCACGACCTGCTGCTGAAGCT
>CAXUDP010000079.1:0-17711 GCA_964249735.1 uncultured Acetobacteraceae bacterium
GGCATTCTCTGCCTCGCAGCCGCCTGCGACTGGATCAGGTGCTAACAGGCCCTAGAGAGCGGACGGTCCGCTCCCGGCCAGTCCTGCCGAAGCCGGACTTTCGAGGGTCCGCCAAGGCCAAAGGTTCAAGGGCCGGGTTAGTAGTGAGCAGACCTTTGAGCCCCGAAAGCCTGTTTATTCTTGGCTCGAAACCCAACGGCAGACATAACCTCGAGGTGCAATCGGGCCGTACATTTCATCCACCGCCACTATTGCTCAGCTTTCAAAGCTGCCAATGTCGTCCAGGCATTCACTGGAGCCTGAGGCATGGCAAGCGGGGACAATAAATTGGTTCGCAGGCGCCCTTCGATGCTCGAGCCCTTAAGTTCTGCTTCGGAGCCCCAACCAGAGACGACCGTCCTCAAGGAGGGTCCGATTGTCACTGCCATGTTTGAGGACGCTTGGGACTTATTTCATGCTTACATCGAGATAGGCAGGCTGGCTGCTGAGCGAGATGACAGTGCATTGACATTACTGTCAGCCGTTGCACTGCGACATGTCTTTGAGTGCATGAATGAAGACCCTGTCTTCCAGAACCTCGCTCGCCAACAAGACATTTTACGCGGTGGCCGGCCGAACGTAGAAGGGTGGGTAATCCAGCACTGTCCAAAGTTTGAAGCTCTCAAGAATATTGCAAATGCAATAAAGCACTCTCGCCTAAGAACATACTATCGTCCAAGCAAGAAGGCAGTCTCCGCATCCATGGCTACGGAGCAGAGAGACGTCAGCCGAGAAGTATACGTGAGTGTTTTTGAGCTTGCTAACGGTATTCCAAAGGAATTCCATAGGCTGATGATATTTACGACTCAAGACGGCGATAGAGAGGAGGAGAATGTAGACGACGTTCTTTATGAAACAAGAATATTCGCGTTCGATGCGTTTCAACAACACCGCCCCGATCGGTGCGCTGCTCGGCCAGTCAAGCTAGAAAACTGAGATGAGTGAGGCTTCTCTGTGTCTCCTGCCAATATAGCTCGCCGCCTTGGCCACAACGCCGAAGGTCTGGTGTGGGTCGGACCCGGCGGTAGCTCTGCCAGTGGTGCCTATGGTTGGCCCATCACCGCGACAAGCTGAGCGTCCGCTTTTCGTGCTGCCCACCCCAGAGCCGACTGTCCGCTCCCGGCCAATTGGCGTCCTAATGCGTGCTTGTAGAAGAATGTAGACCTTTCCGTGACGGCTCGTTTCCTTCAGGGATGAGGCCGGAGCGTTGCTGGAGAGGACAGCCCATGATCGTCGTAACCGGAGCCACCGGCCAACTCGGACGCGCTGTCGTGGACGGGCTGCTCGCCCGCCTGCCGGCGGATAGGATCGTCGCGAGTGTCCGCGATCCTTCCAAGGCGAAGGTGCTTGCCGACCGGGGCGTCCACGTTCGCACCGGCGACTTTGCCGCGCCTGCTGATTTGGAAACGGCGTTCGCGGGCGCTGAGCAGGTGCTGGTGATCTCCGTGAACCAGCTCGGGGAGCCAGCGCGCCGGTTGCACCACGCGGCGATCAAGGCCGCCCGCGCGGCCGGCGCACGTCGCGTGCTCTATACCAGCCACATGGGTGCCCGCATCGATCCGACCTTCGCCCCCTCGTCCGACCACGCTGCCACCGAGGCGTTCCTTGCCGAGGCGGGGATGCCGTTCACGTCGCTGCGCCACGGCTTCTACGCCGAGAGCGCGCTGCACCTGATCGGGCGCGGGTTCGAAGTCGGACAGGTTCGCGCGCCTGAGGACGGTCCGGTGAGCTGGACCGCGCGCGCCGACCTGGCGGAAGCGGACGCGATCGTGCTCGCCGAGGAAGGACGGCTGGACGGCGTCTCGTCCCCGCTGACTGCGCCCGAAGCGTTCACCCTGGCGGACCTGGCCGCCTTTGCGTCCGAGCTGACAGGGCGCGAGGTCAAGCGGGTCGTCATGTCCGATGAGGAATGGCGCGACGAGAAGGTGGCCGGGGGCGTGCCCGCGCCATTGGCGGAGTTGCTGCTCGGAACATTCCGAGCCGCCCGGCGAGGTGACTTCGCCACCACCGATCCAACCCTGGAGATACTGCTCGGCCGCCGCCCGCATACGATGCGTGACGTACTTGCCGGCATTTTGAAGCCCGCTACGGATTAAGCGAGCTCCGGACGCAGGTCGCTGAAGTCAGCGAGTACACATCGTCGGACTGCCCCTGCTTCCGCTATCAAGTCGGCAGGAGCCAATCACCGTGTCGATCGGCGACGCTCGCTTTTCGCCGTTGTTTTCGGCCAGTAGCTGCCGATCGTTCCGAAGCGCATGCTTGGGAAGAGTCGGCTGCCAATCTGGTCGGGTTCAGGTCCTCAGGAACAAGAGGATCACAGGAGCCGGCTGGCCAGGGACACCGCCGCCAGCATCGCCGCCAGCACGAGAAACGCGACCGGCAGGCTCGCGAGGTGGGCGACCGCGCCGATCCCGGCGGGGCCGGCGAGGATGCCGGCATAGCCCAGCGTGGTCATCGCCGGCACCGCGACGGTTTCCGGCATCGCCTTCTGCTGCCCGACGGCGGTGAACAGCACCGGGACGATGTTGGCGCAGCCGATCCCGACCAGGGCGAAGCCTGCCAGCGCCACCGGCCAGGACGGCACCACCGTCGCGACCACGAAGCCCAGCGCCGCGCACAGGCTGCCAAGGAACATCACCCGCCTGCGGCCGAGCCGGTCCACGATGCGGTCGCCGGCGAGCCGGCAGAGCGTCATGGTGGTGGCAAAGGTGGCGTAGCCGAGCCCGGCACGAGACTCGGCGACCCGGCGGACCAAGGACAGGAACACGGCACTCCAGTCCAGCACCGCGCCCTCGGCCAGGAACAGCACGAAGCACAGCAGGCCGAACACGAGCACGATCCCATGCGGGATCGCGAAGGCCGGCCCCTCGTTGCGGGCGCCGTAGGGCAGCAGGTGGCGTGCCGAGGCGGCCAGGGCGGCGAGGACGCCGAGCGACGCGCAGAGCGTGGCGGCGAGCGGCGACGCGCCGGCGCTCAGCAAGGCGGCCATGCCACCGGCGCCGGCGATGCCGCCCAGGCTGTACAGGCCGTGGAAGCCCGACATCATCGCCCGTCCGCTGCCGCGCTCGACGATGATGGCCTGGATGTTCATCGCCACGTCCACCGCGCCGATCGCGGCTCCGAACGCCATCAGCGCCAGCGCCAGACCGGCGAGCGAGCCGAGCGTCGCCAGCAGCGGCAGGACGAGGGCCACCACCAGCGCCGCGCCGACGATCACGACGCGGCAGCCGAACCGGCCGGCGAGGGCACCGGACACCGGCATGGTGACGAGGGAGCCGATCCCCAGGCACAGCAGGAGCAGGCCGAGCGTGCCGTCGTCGATTCCGGTGCGCGCCTTGGCGAACGGCACCAGCGCCGCCCAGGCCGCGCTGCCGAAGCCGGTGAGGAGAAAGGCGAGGCGCGTCGCGCGTTGCGCGGCCGGGCCCGGCGGTTGCGACGCGGCACCCGTCATGGAGCCGACGCCCGGTGGATGCCGATGCCAAGTGCGGCGAACGGGTCGAGCAGCGCCGACGGGGCATCGGCCTCTACGACCAGGTGCGCGAGCCGGTCCGCTCGCAGCACGGCGAAGGGAGCCGCGGTGGCGAGCTTCTCGCTGGTCGCGACAGCTGCAACCGTGACCGCGGCCTGCGCCGCTTCGCGCTTGAACTCCGCGTCCTCCAGATCGAATGCGGCCAGTCCTGCCACGGCATCCACTGCGCAGGCGCCGAGCAGGGCCAGGTCGATCCGGATCGCCGCCAGGTCGCGCATCGCCCGCAGGCCGAGGGCTGCGCCGATCCGAGGGTCAATCCGTCCGCCGATCACGACCAGCTCGATCCCGGCCAGCCCGACCAGCGCCGCCGCCACGCCTGGCGCATGGGTTGCCACCGTGATGCCGAGGCCGGGCGTCAGCGCGCGCGCAACCGCGAGGTTGGTCGATCCCGCATCGAGGAACAGCACCTCGTGCGGTCGCATCGTGCTGGCGACCAGGGCGGCACCCGCCTGTCCCAGCGCCGCCTTGCGCGCCGGCTGCTCCCGCTCGCGCCGGGAAATCGGACCGCCAGCGGTGGACAGCGGCAGGGCGCCCCCATAGACGCGCCGGCACAGCCCGGCTGCGGTCAGCTCGCGCAGGTCACGCCGGACCGTGTCTTCCGAGATGCCGAACTGTCGGGCGAGATCGACCGCCAGCACCCGGCCTTCCCGGTCCAGATGCTCCAGGATGTGCCGCCGCCTCTCGTCCGGCATCGACTCCATTGGCTCAACCATCGGTTCTGCCTCCAGATCCGACAGAAGCGTGCAACAACATGCAAAATCGTGCAAGACCGTGCATAGGCGCATGACGAAGAAGAACCACCCGGGCAACTCGGACCTGCCGAGCAAGGTCGGCCTTCATCTCGCTGCCAAATCGGACGTGGCTTTGGCGCGATGATGCTTCTGGATGCCGGACCGGACCGGCAGCGCTCGAACGCAGGCTCGCGGAGACGTGGCGGACCCGGGTAGGGCGGCGCTGCGCCGGCCGTGGTGCCGGGGCGATCAATCATGCAGCGCTTGCCGCGGAACGCAGGCGAGTCGGGACGCTGCGGCAGGCCATTAGCCCGGCATACGGGTGCGGGACGCTGTCGCAGGAGGAGCTCGACCGGCGTGCGACCACCAGTTCCGGCGAGGAACCGCGCATCGAGCTCCCCAACTGGCGCCCGGGTCGAGAACCAGCCTACCCGGGCCTGCCGGCTCGGCCGGACGGATCAGGCCGCCGTCTGCCGGGCCGCGCCGCCGATGCCGTCGAGCCTGGCGAGCATCTCGGGCGGCAGCGCGATCCCGCCCGCAGCGAGGTTGTCGCGCAGGTGGGCGAGCGATGACGTGCCGGGGATCAGCAGGATGTTGGGCGCGCGGTGCAGCAGCCAGGCGAGCGCCACCTGCATCGGCGTGGCGGCAAGCTCCGCCGCCACCTCCGACAGCACCGTCGACTGCAGGGGCGTGAAGCCGCCGAGCGGGAAGAACGGCACGTAGGCGATGCCGTCCGCCGCCAGCGCGTCGACCAGCGCGTCGTCCTCGCGATGGGCGAGGTTGTACAGGTTCTGCACGCAAACGATCTCGGCAATGCTGCGCCCCTGCGCGACCTGGGTGGGGGTCGCGTTGCTGAGGCCCAGGTGCCGGATCAGCCCCTGTCGCTGCAGCTCGGCGAGCGCCGTCAGCGGCGCCTCGATCGAGCCCTCGCTGGGGCCATGGTTGTCGCCGCCCATGATGCGCAGGTTGGCGACCTCCAGCACGTCGACCCCGAGGTTGCGCAGGTTGTCGTGCACTGCGGCCGTCAGCTCGGCCGCGGACATCGCCGGGTTCCACGAGGCGTCGGCCCCGCGCTTCGCACCGAGCTTGGTCACGATCACCAGCTCGTCGGGATACGGGTGCAGCGCCTCGCGGATCAGTCCGTTGGTGACGTGCGGGCCGTAGAAGTCGCTGGTGTCGATGTGGTCGACGCCGCTCGCCACCGCCTCGCGCAGCACGGCGCGCGCGGCGTCGGGATCCTTCGGCGGGCCGAACACGCCCGGGCCCGCGAGCTGCATCGCGCCGTAGCCCAGCCGCTTCACCGGACGAGTGCCGAGGGGAAACGAGCCGGTGGTGTCGAGGGTGGTCATGTGTGTTCTCCGGATGAAGATGGAGCTGATATGGACCTCGGCCCGCCGCGCGATAATCCGGGCTAGTCGATACAGGGCTGTACGGGAAGCGGGACAATGGCGGACCTCCAGGATCTCGCGGCGTTTGTCGCAGTGGCGCGGGCAAACGGGTTCCGCGAGGCGGCCAAGGCGGGCAGCGTGTCCGCGTCCGGCCTGAGCGAGGCGGTGCGTCGGCTGGAAGCGCGGCTGGGGGTGCGGCTGCTCAACCGGACGACCCGCAGCGTGGCGCCGACCGAGGCGGGGGCGCGGCTGTTCGAGCGGCTGCTGCCGGTGCTGGGCGAGGTGGAGGCGGCGCTTGACGCCGCGGGTGCGTTCCGCGACCGCCCGGCGGGCACGCTCCGGCTCAACGTGCCGGGCAGTGCGGCGCGCCTGGTGCTGCCGGCGATCGTGCCGCGGTTCCTGAAGGCATATCCTGAGATCCGGCTCGAGGTGGTGGTGGAGGACGGCTTCGTCGACGTGCTGGCGGCGGGATGCGATGCCGGGATCCGCTACGACGAGCGGCTGGAGCAGGACATGATCGCGGTGCCGATCGGGCCCCGGGTGCAGCGCTTCGCCACCGCCGCGGCACCCGCCTATCTGGACGCGCATGGCCGTCCGCGGCACCCGCGCGACCTGCTCGGCCACGCCTGCCTGCGCGGCCAGTTCAGCAGCGGCCGCATCCCGACCTGGGAGTTCGAGCGGGACGGCGAGGTGGTGCGGATCGACCCGACCGGGCCGCTGCTGGTGCGGCTGGGGGCCGCGGTGGACCTGGCGGTGGATGCGGCGCTGCAGGGGGTGGGGATCATCCACCTGTTCGAGGACTGGCTGCGCCCGCATCTCGACGGCGGCGCGCTGGAGCCGGTGCTGGCGGAGTGGGCGCAGCCGTTCTCCGGGCCGTTCCTGTACTATCCCGGACGACACCACCTGCCGGCGCCGCTGCGGGCGTTCGTGGACTTCGTGAAGGAACAGGACGGTGTCGAAAGCCGTCCTGCACCCGTTGCGGCTGACGGGCTCGCCCCGGCCGTCGCCTCGCGGCCGATCATCCCAGGAAGCTGATGATGGCGGCCGCGATCTCGGTCGCATGGGTTTCGAGCGCGAAATGGCCGGTGTCGAGGAAGCGGATCTCGGCGTCGGGGAGATCGCGACGGTAGGCCTCGGCTCCCGGCGGCAGGAAGAAGGGATCGTTCCTGCCCCAGATCGCCAGGAGCTTCGGTTGATGCTGGCGGAAGTACGCCTGGAAGGCGGGATAAAGCGCTACGTTGCTGGCGTAGTCGCCGAACAGGTCGAGCTGGATCTCGTCGACCTCCGGGCGCTGGATGTAGCAGGCGTCGAGCGTGCTGCCGTCCGGCGAGACCGTCGCAGAATCGGCAACGCCGTGGGTGTACTGCCAGCGGATGGAGTCCGGTGTCAGCAGCGTGCGCAGCGCCTGCCGGTTGGCCTCGCTCGGGTCGCGCCAGTAGCGCTGGATCGGGTTCCAGCCATCGCTCAGCCCTTCCTCGTAGGCGTTGCCGTTCTGCGACACGATCGCGGTGATCCGCTCCGGATGCGCCAGGGCCAGGCGCAGGCCGGTCGGCGCGCCGTAGTCGAAGATGTAGATCGCGAAGCGGTCGAGCCCGATCACCTCCGTGAAGCGGCCGACCACCCTGGCTAGGTTGTCGAAGCTGTAGGTGAAGTCCTTCCGCGGCGGCAGCGCTGACAGGCCGAAGCCTGGCAGGTCGGGTGCCACGAGGTGGAAGCGGTCGGCCAGGAGCGGGATCAGGTCGCGGAACATGTGGCTCGAGCTCGGAAAGCCGTGCAGCAGCAGGAGCGTCGGCTTCGACCGGTCTCCGGCCTCGCGGTAGAAGACCTGGTATCCGTCGACGTCGGCGGTTTGGTAGTTCGGCTGTGTCATGGATCGTCTCCTGGTTGCCTGCCGGCGGATCGATCGAGCGGCAGGTCGGTCGAGCAGGAGATGCTCCTTCCCCGGCGGACACATAATCGGGCAAGTTTGAGAACCATTTATCCGGAAAATGGAAAGGTGGATGGATCGCTTCGAGGCCATGGCAATGCTGAGGGAAGCGGTCGACCGCGGCAGCCTTTCGGCGGCCGGCAGGGCGCTCCGGGTTCCGGTGCCGACGCTCAGCCGGAAGATCTCGGAGCTGGAGGCCCTGCTCGGGGCGCGGCTGCTGATCCGCACGACCCGCAGGCTCGCCCTCACCGACGCGGGCGCCACCTACCTGGCAGCGGCGCGGCGCATCCTCGACGAGATCGACAGCGCGGAGCGCGAGGCGGCCGGCGAGTTCGCGGTGCCGAAGGGAGAGCTCGTGGTCACCGCTCCGCTCCATTTCGGGCGGCTGCACGTCCTGCCGGTGGTGGCCGACTTCCTGGCGCTGTTTCCCGCGATCAACGTCCGGCTTCGTCTCGCGGATCGCAACGTCGCTCTCGTCGACGACCATGTCGACGTGGCGGTGCGCATCGGCAGGCTGGACGACAGCACGATGGTCGCGACGCGGATCGGCTCGATGCGGACCGTGTCCTGCGCGAGCCCGGCTCTGCTCGCCCGTCACGGCGTTCCGGCCGCGCCGCAGGACCTCGCGAGCCTTCCCGTCGTCGCCGTGGATGCCCCGATGCCGGGATCAGCAACTCCGGGCGACGTCGCGTCGGTGCCGCGCCTGTTCGTGACGACGACCGAGGCGGCGGTGCAGGCGGCGATCCTCGGCATCGGGGTCACCCGGCTGCTGCACTACCAGGTCGCAGACGCGGTCGAGGCCGGGGCGCTGCAGATCGTCCTCGGGGCGTTCGAGCCGGCGCCGGTGCCGGTCCATCTGGTCCACGCGGTGCGCGGCCAGCTGCCGCTCAAGATGCGCCGCTTCCTCGACTTCGCGGCGCCACGGATGCGCGAACGGCTGGACAGGCTCGCTCCCGCCGCGCGTGGGGCTTGAACGACGTTCACGTCGTTCGGTCATGGACCCCCGGAAGCCGCGGGATCAGCAATGGTTTGCAAGACGCAGGCGGCTACAACCAGGCGGCGGTCGGGTGGTCGCCGCATGACCTGAGCCGCCGCCGCCGGCGTCGTGGCAGCCGGCGCTTAACCGCTCGTTCATCCGGATGCCCTATCCGGGAGGCCGGAACATTCCCACCGGCAGCAACGGGTCATGAGCGAGAAACCGCCCCCGGCCTGGAGCCGGTTCGAGTTCGATATGGAGCAGGCGCTTCGCCATGCCCGGCTGGACCTGGACTACATCCAGCACGGAGGGTCCGGCGTTCTCGACCGCGACCTGCGGAACGAGCCGTTGAAACCGATGACGGTCGCGCGGCGCATCGTCAAGACCGCCGGCCTGGCGGGTCCGACCGACCTGGCGAGCCAGCGCCCGGACGTCCCGTCGAGCTGGGATGCGGAACGGGCGCAACGGGCCGCGGCGCTCGCGGCGCTGGTCTACCTGATCCTGACCGGGTATCTGCCCGACGCCGGACAGATCAGGCGGATCATCGCCTGACAGGAGCGCCGTGACGTCCGCACCTTCTGCACGCCCGGAGCAGGACATGCCGTCCTCGGCCGTCGGACGTCCGATCCACGGCCGGCTCCACGTCCGGTCAGGACCGGCCGTGCCTCAGGCTGCCACGCCCGGTTCACTGCCGTCCACGGGACTGCTAGAAGCCGGGGGTCAGCCGAGGACCCGTCATGCCCGCCCCTACGCCCGCGCCTGATCCGGGCCAGCCGCGCCAGAGCCCGCAGCGGCGCGGCGTCTGCCTGGTGATCTCGGCGCCGTCGGGGGCGGGCAAGAGCACCATCGCCAACGCGCTCCGCGCTTCAGAGCCGGAGCTGGTGCATTCGGTCAGCGCCACCACCCGGGCGCCGCGTCGGGGCGAGACCGAGGGGGTGCACTACTACTTCCGTACCCCCGAGCAGTTCGCCGCCATGGCCGAGGAGGGCGCACTGCTGGAATGGGCCACCGTGTTCGGGCGCGGCTACGGCACGCCGCGCGCGCCGGTGGAGGCCTGCCTCGGCGCCGGCCGCGACATGGTGTTCGACATCGACTGGCAGGGCCATCGCCAGCTGCGCGCCGCCCTGCCGGACGACGTGGTCAGCGTGTTCGTGCTGCCGCCTTCGCTCGACGTCCTGGAGCGGCGGCTGCGTGTGCGTGCCGCAGACGACCCGGCGGAGATTGGGCGGCGCATGGACGCCGCGCGCGACGAGATCGCGCATTGGCAGGAGTTCGACCACGTGATCGTCAACGACCGGCTGGAGCAGGCGATCGGCGACGTGCGCGCGGTGCTGAATGCCGCCCGCCTCGCCCTGCCGCGCCAGACCGGCGTGGCGGCGCTGGTGCGAAGCTTCGGCTGAGCTGCGCGTCCGGACGATGGACTTCTCCGATCTTTGCGTGCTGTGCGTCGGCGACCTGATGCTGGACCGCTACCACTACGGCGCGATGGAGCGGATCTCGCCGGAGGCGCCGGTGCCGGTGCTGCGCCTGACCCGCACACGCGAGATGCCGGGCGGGGTCGGCAACGTCGCGCACAACATCCTGTCGCTGGGCGGCCGGGCGATCCTGGTCGGGCTGCTCGGCGAGGACGAGGCCGGGCTGGCGCTGCGTCGGCTGCTGGGCGGCATGGCGGGGCTGACCGACGCCACGGTGGCGACCGGAGCGCGGCCGACGGTGTGCAAGACCCGGTTCGTGGCCGCCAATCAGCAGGTGGTGCGTGCCGACGAGGAAAGCCGGTTGCCGCTGCAGCCGGCGGAGCAGGCGGCGCTGGTCGCGGCGCTGGACGCGCATGCGGACCAGGCGTCGGTGCTGCTGCTGTCCGACTACGGCAAGGGGGTGCTGGGCCCGGCGGTGATCGCCCATGCGGTGGCGGTGGCGCAGGCGCGCGGGATCGCGGTGTTCGTGGATCCGAAGTCGCGCGACTTCCGGCGCTACCGGGGGGCCACCTGCATCACCCCCAACGCCCGCGAGCTGGGCGAGGCGTCGGGGCTCGCGGTCGAGGACGAGGCAGAGGTCGAGCACGCGGCGCGCGCGGTGATGGCCGAGGCGGAGGCCGACGCGATCCTGGCCACCCGCTCGGAGAAGGGCATGATCCTGGTGGAACGCGACGGCGCCGCGCATGCGGTGCGATCCCGTGCGCGCGAGGTGTTCGACGTGTCCGGCGCCGGCGACACGGTGATCGCGGCGCTGGCGCTGGCGCACGCGTCCGGCCGGTCGCTGGAGCAGGCGATGCACATCGCCAACGCCGCCGCCGGCGTGGTGGTGGGCAAGCTCGGTACCGCCACCGCGGACCTGGCCGAGGTGATGGCCGAGCTGGACCTCGCCGACCAGGAGCTGGGCGACGGGCCGGGCGAGGGCGGCATCGCCGGCCTGTCCTCGCTCCCGCGCGTGCAGGGGCTGGTGGGGCGCTGGAAGGCGCAGGGACTGGCGGTCGGCTTCACCAACGGTTGCTTCGACATCCTTCATCCCGGGCACGTGGCCCTGCTGGCGGCGGCGCGCATGGCCTGCGACCGGCTGGTGGTCGGGCTGAACACGGACGCGAGCGTGGGGCGGCTGAAGGGGCCGGAGCGGCCGGTCAACCTCCTCGCCGCGCGCGCGCAGGTGATCGCGGCGGTGCGACACGTCGACGCGGTGGTGGGATTCGACGAGGACACGCCGCTGTCGCTGATACGCACCCTGCTGCCGGACGTGCTGGTGAAGGGCGAGGACTACGCGCCGGAGCAGGTGGTGGGAGCGGCGGAGGTCGTCGCTGCCGGCGGACGGCTGGTGCTGGCGCGACTGGTGCCGGGCAGCTCGACCACCGCGACCATCGCCCGGATCAGGCGGACGGAGCGGGGGTGATGACCGGGCTCGGCCGGATCGCGGGGCCCGAGGCAGCGGACGGGATCGCGCGGATGGCCCAGGCGCTGGGCGACTGGGTGTTCGGCCTGGCCCTGCCGTTCTGGTCCACCGTGGGCATGGACCCGCCGCTCGGGGATGGACGCGGTCGGGCTGCCTGTGAGCACCTCCGCATCGACGGCCGGCCGGCCGAGCCCGGCTACCGGCGCATGCGCGTGCAGGCTCGCCAGCTCTACGTGTTCACCGAGGCGGCGGCGCGCGGGGTCGACGGCGCCGCGTCGATCGCCGCCGGGATCCACCGCTTCATGACGGTGCAGGGTGCCGCGGCGGATGGCGGCTGGGCGCGGCGGCTGCAACCGGATGGCACCGTGCTGGACCCGACCAGCGACCTGTATGACCTCGCCTTCGTGCTGTTCGCGCTCGCCCACCACGCACGGCTGACCGGCGACCCGGCGCCGCTGCGCCAAGCCGACCGCACCCTCGGCTTCCTGCGCCGGCGGATGGCGCTGCCGTCCGGCGGGTTCGCCAACGCCGAGCCGATGGAGCCCGGCTGGCGGCAGCAGAACCCGCACATGCACCTGCTGGAAGCGGCGCTCGAGCTGTTCTCGGCCAGCGGCGACGGGCGCTGGGCGGAGCTGGCGGCGGAGCTGGTGGCGCTGTTCCGCACCCGGCTGCTGGAGCCCGAGACCGGCACGCTCGGCGAGTATTTCGACGAGGGCTGGCGCCGGGCTCCAGGCATCGACGGCGACAAGGTCGAGCCCGGCCATCATGCGGAGTGGATCTGGCTGCTCGAGCGTCACCAGGCGCTGACCGGCGAGAACATCGCGGCGCTGATCGCGCCGCTCGACGCGCTGTGCCGGCGACACGGCATCGGCACCGAAACCGGACTGGTGCGCGACGAGGTCGGCCGCGACGGCAGCCTGCGGCTGGGCTCCGCCCGGCTCTGGCCGCAGGGCGAGACGGTGAAGGCGCACTGCGCGCTGGCCCGGATGGCGCTGGCGCGTCGCGACGCGGAGGCGGCCCGGGACCACGAGGCGGTGATCGTGCGCAGCGCCGGCAACCTGCTGACCCGCTACCTGGTGACGGAGGAAGGCGGGCTGATGCCGCCCGGCACCTGGATCGACCGGCTCGACCCGTTCGGCCGGCCGACGATCGATCGCATCCCGACCAGCTCGTTCTACCACATCATGTCGGCCTGGGCGGAGCTCGACCGGCTGCGGCCGCGCGATCGGGGCCGAGGGCCCGTTCGGGAATGAGGTGTGCCCGAGCAGAGCATGGCCGGCATGTGTTTCGGGAACCGCAGCGGAGCGGCTTTCCGGCCGTGAGCCCAGGCCGGATGCGAGACAACGCGTCGGATCGTCGGCACAGCGCGGTGTCGAACGGGCTTTGGCGCCGGCCATCCCCATTATCCACAGGCATCCCCGTTATCCACAGGGGTCGGTTTGCGCGCATCCCCGGGACCGGCTGCGCTAGGATGCGGCGGTGAACCAGATCGAGCCCCTCCGCCGAGACTCCCTGCTGGGGCTGTCGCAGCGCCAGCCCCCGTCCAACGTCGCCGCCGAACAGGCGCTGCTCGGCGCCCTGCTGGCCAACAACAAGGCTTATGAGCGGATCGCCGAGTTCCTGGCGCCGGAGCACTTCATCGACCCGGTGCACGGCCGGATCTACCAGTCGATCGTGCGTCGGGTGGAAGCGGGGCAGCTCGCCGACGCGGTGACGCTCAAGGCGGAGCTGGAGCATTCCGGCGTGCTCGACGAGGTCGGCGGCACCGCGTACCTGGCCCAGCTGCTGACCGCGATGGTCGGCATCATCAACGCCGGCGAGTACGGCCGCGCGATCCACGACGCCTGGATCCGCCGGCAGATGATCGAGATCGGCGAGACCGTGGTGAACAACGCGTTCGGGGTAAACCCCGAGCTCGACGGCTCCAAGCAGATCGAGGCGGCCGAGGAGACGCTGTTCAAGCTGGCCACCGACAAGGGCCAGGATGGCGGCTTCATCACCTTCGAGCGCGCGCTGACCGACGCGATCGGCATCGCCGAAAAGGCGTTCCACCGCACCGGCGCTGTCAGCGGCCTGACCACCGGCCTGCGCGACCTGGACAAGAAGACCGGCGGGCTGCACCCGTCCGACCTGCTGATCCTGGCCGGGCGGCCGGCGATGGGAAAGACCGCGCTGGCCACCAAGATCGCGTTCGGCGCCGCCCGCTCGCTGATGCAGGAGGCACGCGAGACCGGGGTGACGCCGCGCGGGTCGGTGGCGATCTTCTCGCTGGAGATGAGCGCCGAGCAGCTGGCCACCCGGCTGCTGTCGGAGGAAAGCCGCGTGTCGGGCGAGCGCATCCGGCGCGGCGAGATCGGGCAGAAGGAGTTCGACCGCTTCGTCCAGGTCAGCCGCGAGCTGCAGTCGCTGCCGCTGCACATCGACGACACGCCGGCGATCACCCTGTCGGCGATGCGTACCCGCTGCCGCCGCCTCCATCGCACCAAGGGCCTGAGCCTGGTGGTGGTGGACTACCTGCAGCTGATGCGGCCGGCGGTCGGCACCAAGCCCGACAACCGGGTGCTGGAGATCTCCATGATCACCCAGGGGCTGAAGGCGATCGCCAAGGAGCTGTCGGTGCCGGTGCTGGCGCTGTCGCAGCTGTCGCGGCAGGTGGAGTCGCGCGAGGACAAGCGGCCGCAGCTGTCGGATCTGCGCGAGTCGGGCTCGATCGAGCAGGACGCCGACGCGGTGATGTTCATCTACCGCGACGAGTACTACCTGCAACAGCGCATGCCCAAGGACACCATGTTCGACAGCAACGACAAGTTCCTGGTCGCCATGGACGCGTGGCAGCACAAGATGGAGCTCGCGCACAACAAGGCCGAGCTGCTGCTGGAAAAGCAGCGCCACGGCCCCACCGGCAAGATCGACCTGTTCTTCGAGGGCGAGTTCACCCGCTTCGCCGACCTGGACACCGTGCACGGGAACTGAGGCTGGGCACCTGACCGGGCGGTCGGCACGGCCAGCACGCCGGATGCCGGTCGGGCGATAGGGACAGCTATGCTGACGACCTCCAGCGGCACCGTTTCGTTGCCGGGATGTCGATCAAAGGTGATGGATGCGCCGTTTCCTGCTGCCGGCCCTGTGCCTCTTCGGCAGTCCTGCCCTTGCCGATGGCCCGACTGCGCTGACGCTTCAGCAGCGCTTCAGCAGCGGGCCCAGCCTTGGCGCTGCCGGGGCGGTGCGGGCGGCGGGCGGCGACACCAGCGCCACGGTCGCCACCGTCAATGGCGCCGGTGCCGTGGCGCGACGCTGGGCGGACCGCCTGGCCGACCGGCTGAACGTGCGGGACTTCGGTGCGACAGCGGATGCGAGGAGCGCCGTCCTGGGCCAGGCGGTTCCGGCGGGATCGACCGTACTGCCGCTCGCGGGGCCGGCGTCGCCGGTGGCGGGACAGGCGGCGGTCGGCGCCTTCCTGGCCGTCGGCACCACCGTCGCCTCCGTATCGTCCGGCGGCGGCATCGTTTCGGTGACCCTCAGCGTGCCCACTCCGGCCGGCGCGGCGGCTGGTGCGCCGCTCGACTTCGCGACCCACGACGACACAGCCGCCTTTGCGGCGGCGCTGGCGGCGGCTGTCGCGCCGGCGCAGATCGTTGTGCCGCCGGGACGCTACTGGCTGACCGGCTATCCGGGCAACAAGCCGGGCGTGACCTGGGTCTCGGAGGGCGCCAGCTTCACCCAGAACGGCGGCATCGCCGAGCAGGTGGACCAGTCGATCATGCAACAGGCGGGCGGCGCCGGCTTCGAGATCGTCAAGCGGATGACCTCGGTCGCGGGCGAGGAGGGGCTGTTCATGCCGATCGACGCCGAGCCGAGCGGCAGCACCGCCAGCTTCCAGAAGAACGCCCTGCACATGGTGCTGTACCAGAACGATCCGTCCGCCTACGCCTTTCGCGGCGACGCCACCACCGCGACGCACGACCTGGTCGGCGTTTCGGTGCAGGCGCACTGCCCGGCGAGCAACGGGCGATGCAGCCTGTTCGGCTCCAACTGGGTGAACTTCCTCGACGCCGGCAGCGACGGGCCCAGCACCGCCAACGAGACACAGATCATCGACAACCGCGCCGCCGGCGTGCCGGAGATGGACAGCTGGAACAATGTCGGCGCCGTCGACTACATCGTCACCGGCCAGTCGCCGGCGACCAACGTCATGACGATCCAGGGAACCTCCGCCGCCGGCGCCGGCGCCTATGATGGGATCGTGTTCCGCTCTGGCGCGATCGGCCGCCGGTTGCTGGTGCAGCGGACCGCGGGCGCGCAGGACAACACCGGCGTCGTACACGCGCATGTCGACACCCTATGGCTCGGCGCCGACGGCTCGCTGTTCGGCCAGACCCTGCATGTCGGCGGTGGCTCCGCCAGCAACGACGTGCTGCCGTCGGCCGGCCTGTCGGTGGATGCGGGCGGCAACGTTTCCGCCCCGTCCGTCGCCACGTCCAGCCTGTCGGTGAGCGGCAGCGCCAGCCTGTCCGCCGTGGCCGTTTCCGGCTCGCTACAGAGCGGAGGCGGCGTCGTATCCACGCAGTCCGGCGCCTATGCGCTGGCGCAGTCGGATTGCGGCACCACCATCCGCGACACCGGCTCCGGCGCGCACACCTATCTCGTTCCTGCTGGCCTGCAGACGGGTTGCGCCATCTCGGTGATCCAGGCCGGCGCGGGCATCGTGTCCTTCGCGGCGGCGTCCGGCGAGACGCTCGAGGCCTTCAACGGGCAGGTTCGTACCGGCGGCGCGTTCGCCCGGGCGAGCCTGCTGGTCGACAGCCCGGCCAGCACGCTGCTGAGCGGGCAGTTGCAGTGAGTATCAAGAAGTTCGCCGACTATTTTCGAGGCGAGGTTCAAAACGCCATTCATCGGAAATCGGTTCGGCAAATCTATGACTACAAAACGGCAGACTTTAGCCTTGGCCTGTATCGTTTCAACGCATTCGGGGCATTTTCTTGTTGCCTATTGTTAAGTATTTCTGCGTCGCCGGACCTTTAGAGCTAACAAGCAGAACATGGATGATGGCGATGATGAACAATAGCGCTCCATAAATCCACCAGCCCACAAACTATGTCCCTTGTTCTAAGTGATTGCGGCAGGGATCAGGCCAGGTAGCACCGCAAGGATGAGAAAGGTCGTTGTTCAGGCTCCCATTTGGACCTGAAGGTAAGGTTACTGCGAAGAAACCTGATCTTCTAGCCTCCGGGGCGGAAGGCTGGATGCCGAATCAAGCTGAGGCAGCCAAGGAACGATGAAGCAGTCGTTTCTTTCGCTGCCATTGTAGATATGATGCTCCAGCTATGCCGCAGGTTGCCAATGCAATGTCTCATGACGCGGGAACACGTACAGAAATTGAAGCAGCACCGCATCTACTTCAGCCAGGATGAGGGAGACCGGTTCGCGACCGACCAGACGGTCTTCTTCGACCAGGACGGGACGGTCGAGCCCTACGCTGCGATCCTGCAGGGGGTCGAGATCCCGACCATCGGCTCGTTCAGCTACAGCCTGAGCGGCCTGCCGCCCTCGACCCGGATTGGCCGCTACTGCTCGATCTCCTGGGGCGTCCAGGTGATGGCCCTGAACCACCACATGTCCTTCGCCTCCACTTCCTCCTTCTCCTACGACCCGCACTTCGTCATCTTCAGGAAATGCCTTGAGGATGATGCGGTCGAGTCCTTCGGCCGCTATGGCGGGCAACCCAGCCGCCCAAACCGGATCGACGCGCCGGTGATCGAGCACGACGTCTGGATCGGGCAGGACGTGCTGCTGGCACGGGGCATCACGCTCGGCACCGGCTGCGTGGTCGGCGCCGGAGCCGTGGTGACGGGCTCGGTGCCGCCCTATGCCATCGTGGGCGGCAACCCGGCGCGCCTGATCCGCTTCCGTTTTCCGGAGGAACTCGTCTCACGCCTGCTGCAATCGTCCTGGTGGACCTACAAGGTCTCGGACTTCGCGCACCTGCGCTATGACGATCCGCTTACGTTCGTGGCCCAGCTGGAACAGGCGGCGGAAGCCGGATCGATCGCGGTCTTCCAGCCGGAACGGATCGTGCTCGGCCAGTTCTTCGGGACGGCCTGACGATGATCCTGTCGGCACGATGAACGTTCCGGTCGCGGCGGACGAGGCCCGGATCACCGGCAGCGCCTGGCAGATGGGCTATGGCGGTGAGCCGTTCTTTCCCGGCGTGGTGCGCTTCCTGCCCGGCGGCGTCCTGTCC
>CAXUDP010000080.1:0-17599 GCA_964249735.1 uncultured Acetobacteraceae bacterium
GCGCAACGCCGCCCGCGTCCTCCGGCTTGACGGTTGAAGCTCCTGACAACCGGATCCGGCTCAATACTTCATGCTAGGGCGAAGCCCCACGGTTCACGAGCGACCGGCGCACGCACGGCCAGGAGCCAGATCGGTCGCTACAACGTGGCGACCAGTCCGACGCCGATGACCATCAGTCCGGCTCCGGCGAGACGTCCTATGGAGGCTGTATGCTGGTTAAAGCCGAGCCACCCATAGTGGTCGATCAGCACCGACAGGATCACCGAGGCGGTCACAGTCAGCCCGATAAAGGGACCGGCACCCATCTTCTGTGCAGCAACAGGCTGGGCCAACAGGAACACAGAGCCGGCCAAACCGCCGAACCAGGCCCACCATGGCACCTGTTCGGCCTTGCCGTTGAAGCCGAGCTGACCGAGCAGCAGAGCGCCGATCAGTGTCACGGTCGCCGTGCCGCCGACGCTGACCAGGCCCACCATGAAGGGCCGGTGGATGACCTTGTTCAGGCTGGACGTGCAGGCGGACTGCAGTGGGTTCATCAAGCCGGCAAGGATGGCGAGCGGGTAGAGGAGGAACTGCATCAAAGCATCCTTTTGTCGAAGGGACAGGATGCCTAGCCTCAGAAAGCTCGAGCGGTTGCTCTTCGACCGCGCGAGCGCGATCACCCTGTCCGAAAGCTGCAAGCCTCGATGCGTGCCCGACCATTGCTCCGGCACGTGTTGACGACCTTTGGACAGCAAGGGGACGCGGCGTGATCGGGCAGATGGCCAAGGCCATCAACCGTCAATCCGGGAATGCTCATGGCCCACCGGGTGCGCCTTTGGTCTATCGCCCACGCGGCTTGCACCGGCAAGGACAGGCTGACTTCGCTACGCGATGGTCTGCGGGCAGACCGGCGCGCTGAGTACTCGGCACCGACCTTCTTCATGCCCGACGGTTCGAGCTGAGCAACCCCACCGCGCAGGCCATGTTCATGCTGCGATGCGGCAATGGCTGATCGCCCTGCACGTCTCGTAGTTCTGCCGGAAAGACGCCTGCCCATGGCCATGCCAGACCGCCTCGTGCCGACCCTCGTGTTCCTGCACTTCCTCGGCGGCAGCGCCCGCACTTGGCATCAGGTCGAGGAAGCGCTTTCGGACCGCTTTGCTTGTTTGCGGCTCGACCTGCCAGGCTTCGGCGAGGCGGCAGGTGCAGACGGCTACTCGGTGGCGGCAATGGCGGATCGGGTGTCGGCCAGGGTCGCGGCTGTCGCGCCGGAACGATGGGTGCTGGTCGGGCACAGCATGGGCGCCAAGGTGGCGCTGCTGCTCGCGCGCCGCGGCGAGGATGGCGACCCGTCGCTGTCCGGCCTGTGCGGACTGGTGCTGGCGGCCGGCTCGCCTCCCGGGCCGGAGCCGATGGAGGACGACAAGCGGGCGGAGATGCTGGGCTGGTTCGGCGGCGATGCGGATCTCAGCCGCGCGGAAGCGGACGGCTTCGTGCAGGCCAACGTCGCGCGCGCGCTCGTCGACGAGGCGCGGGAGGGCGCGGTCGCCGACGTGCTGCGCATGGCCAGGCCTGCCTGGCGCGCCTGGCTCACCGACGGCAGCCGCGAGGACCTTCGCAACGCGGTCGGCGTGGTGCGGATGCCGGCGCTGGTGCTGGCCGGGGCCGAGGACGCGGCGCTCGGTCCGGCGGTGCAGCACGCGCTGATGGTGCCTCACCTCGCGAACGGGCGGGTCGAGATCCTCGACGGGTGCGCCCACTTGCTGCCGCTGGAGGATCCGCAACAGGTCGCGGTGCTGATCGCCGTCCACGTCGCGTCGCTGGCGGAGGACTTCGAGGGGCGCCACGACGACCGGATGACGACGCGCACGCGGCAGGCGCTGCAACGACGCGGGCAGCCGGACGACCCGGGCTATCGACCAAGGGTGCTGGAGGACGACCTGCTCGGCGTGCTGCGCGCTGTGGTGAACAGGGTGATCCCGCAGCAGCGGACGGCGATCGACCTCGCAGCCCGGATCGACGCGATGCTGGCGGAGGGCAACGGCGACGGCTGGCGCTTCGCCGCGCTGCCGCCGGATGCGGAAGCCTACCGGTGCGGCCTGCGCACGCTCGACGCCAGGGCGAGGACGATCCATGCCCGACCGTTCGCCGAGCTGACGGAAGCGACCCAGGATTCGCTGTTGCAGGGGGTCGTGGAGTGCAAGCTCGGCCTGGAGGAGAGTGCGGCAGGGCAGCTGGACCCGGCGGCCATGGCGCTGTGGTTCCAGGAGATGCGCGCCGATGCGACGCGGCTGTTCATGTCGCATCCGGCGACCCTGGCGGTCATGGGTTGCGACGCGCTTGTGACCGGCGGCGACGCGGAGCTGGTCGGGTTCGTGCCGTACCGAGCCGTCGACACCGTCGGAGCCGGATCGTGAACGAACCGATGCGCCATCACGGCGAGAACGACGTCGTGGACGCGGTAGTGGTCGGCACCGGGGCCGGCGGCGGCCCGCTGGTCGCGCGGCTGGCGGCGGCCGGCCTGCGCGTGGTGGCGCTGGAAGCAGGGCGCGACCGGGTTGCCCGGGAGTTCACGCCGGACGAGCTGTCGTCGGGCGACCTGTACTGGCTCGGCGAGCGGTTGAGCGCCGGCGACACGCCGGAAGCGTTCGGTGCCAACAACAGCGGCATCGGCGTCGGCGGCTCGACCCTGCACTGGGGCGCGTTCACGCCGCGGCCGGACCCGCGCGAGTTCCGGCTGCGCAGCGAGCGCGGCGTCGGCGAGGACTGGCCGCTGTCGGTCGCCGAGCTGACGCCTTACCTGGAGGAAGTCGAGCGGACCATCGGCGTGTCCGGGCCGACGCCGTATCCGTGGGACGAGGCGCGGCGCTACCTCCTGCCGCCGGTGCCGCGCAACCCGTCCGCGCACGCGATGCAGCGCGGCTGCGACCGGCTCGGCCTGCGCACCGCGGACGCGCCGGCGGCGGTGCTGTCTCGGGACCGGGTCGGCGTGGGCGGACCCCCTCGCCTCGCCTGCGTCGGCTGCGGCGCCTGCCACCAGGGCTGCCGCAACGAGGCCAAGGCGACGACCGCGAACAGCTTCCTGCGCCAGGCGGTGCTGGACGGCGCGGAGATCCGCACCGGCTGCATGGTCGTGGACATCGAGCGCGACGGGCGCGGGCTGGTCGATGCGGTGTCGTACCTGGAAGATGGGATGATGCGCCGCCAGCGCTGCGCCGCGCTGTTCCTGTGTGCCGGCGCGGTCGAAACGCCGCGGCTGCTGCTGCACACCGGACTTGGCAACTCCAGCGGCGAGGTCGGCCGCAACTACATGGCCCATGTCGCCACCCAGGTCTGGGGCACGGTGGACGAGGACACGCACCCGAACCATGGCTACCCGTCCTCGCTGATCAGCGAGGACATGCTGCGCCCGCGCGACGCCGACTTCGCCGGCGGCTACCTGATCCAGAGCCTGGGGATGATGCCGGTGACCTGGGGCAACGTGATGGCACGCGGGCGGGGCATCTGGGGCCAGGCGCTGGTGGACGGGCTGATGGGCTACAACCGGTCGGTCGGGCTCGGCATCAACGGCGAGTGCCTGCCCTATGCGCACAACCGGCTGACGCTGTCGGACGAGACGGACGAGAGCGGCATGAGGAAGCCGCTGGTCACCTTCAGCCGCGGGAACGACGAGAAGGCGCTGGACGCCCACGCCGCGCGCCTGATGACGTCGATCGCCGACGCGGCGGGAGCAACCGACATCTGGGTGGCGCCGCGCTCGGCGCACACGATCGGGACCTGCCGCATGGGCACGGACGGCAGCTGCAGCGTGGTGGATCCGGCCGGACGCAGCTTCGACATCGCCAACCTGTGGATCTGCGACAACTCCGTCTTTCCGAGTTCGATGGCCGCCAACCCGGCGCTGACCATCATGGCGCTGAGCCTGCGCACCGCGGATGCGTTCCTCGGAAGTTGACAGGTCTCGCGCCAAGGGTGGCCGTTTCGTCGAGCAGGGCAGACGGGTAGGCTCTGGATAGTGAAGATGGCCGGGCTGCCGGGATGAGCTGCGTTTGTTGTGGGCCCGCAGCCGTGATGGAGCGGCCGCCGATCACGGCTCGCGGCTACCGGGGCTTCCGCTGCCGCACCTGCTGGCGGCAGTTCAACAAGCGCAGCGGTGGCGTGCTGAACCGGACCTGCCTGCCGAGCGACGTCATCGCCTTCTGTCATCGCCGGTCGAAAGTCGAGCCACCGATGACATGGGCACCGGCTGAAAACCGAGCCACCTGTCGATGCTTCAGCGGGCCGTCGCGCGTGGCACGATCCCTTCCTTCCGCTTGCCCTTGAGCCGGTAGCTCTCGCCGCTGATCTGCACGACGGTAACGTGGTGCATCAGGCGATCGAGCATGGCGGCCGCCAGCACCGCATCGCCGGCGAGAGCCTGGTCCCAGGCTCGAACGTCAGGCTGGAGGTCAGCACGCCGTCAGCACCGACACGAACGATTTCTCGTTGTTCGACGCTCATGGTGACGCGCCCGCGTCAGCAGCGATTGGATCATGGACACACCCTGCAGCAGGTGCCCTGGCATTGACATGATTTCTTCATGAAAGCCGGCCGCGCCGTCAGGAAGGCGTCAGGTAAGGCGTCTACTGAACGCCCTGTCGGCCGTGATGAGCAATGGCGGCCGCCGGACCGCGACTAGGCGACACGCATCGGCCAGAGCGCCGCCGTGACGGGCGCGGTCCAGCCGAGACATGGAGCTATAGCCTTGAAGAGTTATGCAAATCGTTCACTCGCTGGCGTGCTGGCCATGATACTGGCGGCACCGGGCTTCGCGATGGCTGCCGACAACGAGACCCGGACCGTCGGGCCGCAGCGGAACGGCTCGGTGCTCGCCTCCGACAACCAGCTGCTGACGCCAGCCGGCATCACGGTGCAGCTCGGGTCGCCGGTTCGGGCCAAGGCGGTCGCGATCAATCCCAACACGGCAACCCACTCTGCGGCCGTCTTGCTGATGAACGCTGCCGAGGCGGTGATCATCTTCGACACCAGGACGGGTGCCGTGCTGCAGCGCTTCGTGCCGACCAGTGTCAGCGGCACGACCTTCTCGAACGATCCGACCGGCTCCTTCGCCGGCATTTCATATACCCCGGACGGTGGGAAGCTGGTGTTCAGCCAGGACGACAGCAACATCCGGGTGGCGAACGTAAACCCGCGGACCGGCGAGCTGACGCCGAACGAGGTCATTCCCGTTCCGGCACCGGACAATCCCAACCTTTACACGCCCGGCACCGCCGATCCAGGCGGCATCGCGCTGGTGGACGACACCGAAGGTTTGATCGCGCTGAGCGCCAGCAACGCGTTGGGCGTCGTCAACCTTGCCAACGGGTCGCTGATTGGGCAGATCTCGGTCGGGAACGCGCCGAACCACGTCATCGTCGCCGGCAACTACGCCTACGTCTCGAATGAGGGTGGCCGTCCAGCCACCGCTTCCGACTTCACCACGCTGTCCGACGGCACTCCGATGGTGGCCGATCCGACCACAGGTGCAGCGACCACCGGCACGGTTTCGGTAATCAACGCCAAGGGGCAGCTCGCTGCCAGCATCGATGTCGGACTGCGTCCAGCAGGCCTCGCGCAAGCAGACGGCCGTGTCTACGTGGCGAACGCCTTCAGCGACACCATCTCGGTAATCAACACCACCACCAACAAGGTCACGCGAACGATCCCGGTGGGCGTTCCGCTGCCGGGCGGCGCCTTCGGTGCCGGGGTCGATGACGTCGCGGTCGTGGGTGATCGGCTTTATGTGACGCTGGGCCAGTCGAACGCCATCGCCGTGGTGGACCTGACCAAGCCGGACAAGCAGGCCGTTATCGGCTACATTCCCACGCTCTACTTTCCAACCTCGATCGCCTACGATCCCGGCAACGGCAGGCTGGTTGTCGCTGACGACAAGGGCACGGGCGCGCAGGGCTCGATCGGCACCGCACACGGCGTCGAGGCCTTCAACACCCACCAGGACACCGGCACCGTCAGCTTGATCCCGATCCCAGGCGAGAAGGAGCTGATCGACGACACCGTCCGGGTCATCAACAACAACCACTGGCTTTCCGCCAACGCCGATGTCGGCCGCGGCAACCCGAACGCAGCCCCGGTCGCCATTCCCAGGCATATCGGCGAGCCGTCCCTGATCAAGCATGTGTGGTATATCATCAAGGAGAACCGCACCTACGACCAGATGCTGGGCGATGTGCCGCAGGGTGCCGGCGATGCTTCCATTGCGGTCTTCGCCGGCAACGTGCCGAACCAGCACGCCCTGATCGGGCGTTTTCCGCTGCTCGACAACTTCTATGCGCCAAGTCGTCAGTCCGCGGACGGCCATCCCTGGACGATCGAGGCCGGCTCGTTCTACTCGAACGACATCCAATCGCCGGACTGGATCCGCTCCTATCCCGGCGGCAACGACAACGACGCCCTGACCTTCACCCAGAAGGGCTACATCTGGACCAACGCGGTCAAGAAGGGCCTGAACGTCAAGATCTACGGCGAGTGGAGCGACGGCTCGGTCGTAGCGAACAACCCTGCCACCGGCAAGCCCTATACCTGGGCCGACTTCTACAACACCTCGCTCTACACCGAGAGCGGCGGCAAGAACGGGTCCAACGTCGTTCCAGCCGACTCCGATTCTGAGAAGTCCCAGATTCCAGCCGTCAACGCGCTGCTCGACCCGCACTACCCGTCCTTCAACCTGGGCATCCCCGACCAGTACCGGATGGACTACTACCTGCCGATGCTGGCCGCGCAGGACGCGGCCGACCAGGTGCCAAACCTGACCGTGATCTGGTTGCCGGACGACCATACCAATGGCACCACCACCGGCAATCCGCTGCCCAACAACTACGAGGCGGACAACGACCTGGCGCTCGGACGGCTGGTCGATGCCATCAGCCACAGCAAGGTCTGGCCTAGCTCGGCGATCTTCGTCACCGAGGACGACGCGCAGGACGGCGTCGATCACATCGATGGCCATCGCGAGCCGGTCTACGTGATCAGCCCGTATGCGGTTGCCCCGCAGGCACCGGGCGTCGGCCGAGTCATCAACACGACCTATACTGTCGTGAACATGGAGCGGACCATCGAGAACATCCTGGGCACGCAGCCGATGTCGCAGTTCGACCGCGTCGCGACCCCGATGTTCAACGCCTTCCAGGACACGCCGGACACCACCCCCTACAACATGGTTCCGGCCAACACCCCGCTCAACATCGGACCCGGCGGCGTTCCGATCCCCGGTACCGGCCCCGCCAACTACACGCTGAACACGCATGGCATGAGCCCGCTCGAGAAGGCCTGGAACCTGGCATCGAACCGCATCATGCGGCCGAACATGACCAAGGCCGACATAATCGATGAGACCTTCCTCAACCACATGATCTGGTACTCGGCGACGCGCTGGCATCGCCCCTATCCGGGCGAAAGGTCGATGCTGTGGCCGAGCGCCTTCCGAAACGTCGTCAAGGCTCACGACGACGATTGAGCATGTCATCTCCCTGCCCGCCATGGCGGGCAGGGAGGTAAGCGCAGGGTGCAGGGCGCGCTCATCCAACCACGATGCACCGTCATCAAACTGTTTTCCTCAGGCCCCGACCAAGTCGCTACACTGCTCTCGCATCGTCCGGCCGTTCCGGAACCCGATGTGGCTTGACCATCGGAGGCCGCCGGTCGGATGCGGGTTCTGCTGGTCGAAGATCATGCCGAGCTGCGTGACATGCTCGCGTTGCACCTGCGCCAGGCCGGTTTCGCCGCCGATACGGTCTGCTGCGGGCTGGACGCGCTCGCCGCGGTAGGAGCGGCGTCTTATGACGCCGTCATCCTCGATCTCGGCCTGCCCGACCTTGACGGTGTCGATGTGCTGCGGCAGCTGCGCAACGGCCTCGCGACCGACCTGCCGATCCTGGTGCTGACGGCGCGCCATTCGGTGGGCGACCGCGTGCAGGGGCTCGATGCCGGGGCCGACGATTACCTGGTCAAGCCATTCGACATGCTGGAACTCGATGCCAGGCTGCGCTCGATCACCCGGCGCACCGAGCGGCGTCCGGACGTCGCGCCGGCGCTGGAGTTCGGTGACGTCTGCTTCAACCCGCTGACGCGCGAGGCGACGGTCGGGAACACGGCGCTGGTCTTGACCCGGCGTGAGGCCACGCTGCTGGAGGAGCTGCTGCGCAGCGGCGGCCACACGCTGGTGCGCGACGTGCTGGAGGATAGGCTCTACGGCTTCGCGGAAGTGTTCACCGGCAACGCCCTGGAAGCCACGGTTTCTCGGCTGCGGCGCCGGCTGGCGGCGACCGGCGCCACGGTGACGATCGAGACTGTGCGCGGTATCGGCTACCGGCTGGCGGCGCAGGCGCGGCCTGCCGCGTGATGGCCGCGACGGGCTGCCGGTGAGGTTCGGCCGCAGCCTGCGCGGGCGGCTTACGCTGTCGATGGGGCTGATCCTGTGCATCGGGCTCGGCGTGGTGGCTGGCCTGCACGCACTCGAGGACCGTCGCGGTCTCGAGCGGCAGTTCGGGCGGCTACTGCTCGGCGACGAATTGCCCGAACCCTGGCAGGACCTGGCGGTGCTTCTACCGTTCGGCGGCATCATGCTGCTGCTGATCGGCGTGGTCTGCCGGTGGTCCCTGCGTCCGCTGCTGCGTGCCTCGGTGGAGGCGGCCGCGGTCGGGCCGCACGATCCGAGCCGCCGAATCGACACCAAAGGCCTGCCGGATGAGCTGTCCCCGCTCGTGGGAGCGATGAATGCCGCCTTGGACCGGTTGGCCGGCGCCTACCAGGTCGAGCGGCGCTTTACCATGAACGCGGCGCACGAGCTGCGTACGCCGTTGGCAACGCTGCGGCTGCGGCTGCAGCGCGTCCGCCATGACGGCGCGCCGCTGGACTGGCCGGCGCTAGAACGCGACATCGCCGGCATGACTGCCCGGATCGACCTGCTGCTCGACCTCGCCCGCAAGCAGGCTGCCGGCACCGGTCAGGCCGTCGCGTCCACGCCGAGGCTGGATTTCAGCCGGGTGGTGCGTGCCGCCGCGGCACAGATGCTGCCCCTGGTCGAGACGGCCGGCCGCGAGATGGCGGTAGAGCTGCCACAGTTCCCGGCGATCGCGCTTCGATTGCGCGGGGACGCAGCCGATCTGCAGGACATGGTGCGCAACCTGATCGAGAACGCGCTGCATCACGGCGCCGGCAGCATCGGCGTACGCGCGGCGATCGACGCGATCGGGACGGGTGGCGGCCATGCGCAGGTGGCGCTCGACGTCAGCGACGAGGGCGGGGGCGTGCCCGAGGAGCTGAGACAGGCAATGTTCGAGCGCTTCCGCAAGGGGCGGCAGGCCTCCTCGGGAAGCGGGCTCGGACTCGCCATAGTGCAGGAGGTAGTGCAGCGGCACGGTGGCACGGTCGCATTCATGGCGGGTCCGCGTTGCGTCGTTCGGGTGATGCTGCCCCTCGCAGCTGATGCAGCCACCTGAACCAGGTTCATGACAGCTTCACAGGACCGATCACCGGAATGGCCTAGAACCGTCGCGTCAGGTTCCCGTCAGGATGGACCCGTATGCTTGGCTGCCGATCGATATCGTGTTGCGGCACGACCGCCTTCCTCCTTGCCCTTGCGACAACAACGACGGTTCGGGCGCAGCAAGCCAACGCCCCGGAAAAGATCCAGGTCAACAGCCAACCGTTTCCTGGCACTGCCGCACAACAAGCGCCGCAGGGCGCCGCCCTGACGGAAACGGAGCCAACCTCTACGCTCTCGCAACGTTTCATTGCCCAGGACGTGCCGGCGACCTCCAACTACGATGACATCATCCGGCTGACGCCGAGCGCCATGGACATCGATCCGAACGGCCCCGGCCTGCAACAGGATTTCGGCCAGAGCATCCGCGGGCTGCAGTACACCCAGTTCAGCGTTCTGTTCGACGGCGTTCAGGTGCCGGGCTCGCCGGGCAACCTGTCGCCGCAGCCGGCGGCCTACTTCGTCGCGCACGACCAGCAGACCATCACTGTCAACCGAGGCCCGGGTCCGGCCTCGACGATCGGCTCGGCAACATTCGGCGGCGACGTCGAGATCCACGCGCTTGATCCCGCCACGATCCCGACGCTCGTTCCTTATGCCACCTTCGGCACCTTCGGCACCAAGCTCTACGGGCTGGAGGCCGACAGCGGCACGCTCGGTGCGGAATTCGGCGGCTTCCTTGCCGGCGGCCGCATCGTCGTCGATCTGGAACGCAACGAGAGCCGCGGAGCGCTGACCGGCACCTCCGACGAGCGCCGCAATCTTTATCTGAAGTACATCCAGCCGATCGGTGACAGCACCACGCTCACTGCCGCCGTCAACCTGGACAATGCCGTCACCGACACGCCCTACGGCTCGTCTCTGGCGGAGATCCAGGAATATGGCCGAAACTTCTCGCTGAACGACGATCCGCGCAGCCAGGCCTACGGCCCCTACAACCGCGACAACTACACCACCGACTTCGAGTATCTGAAGCTCGACCACAGCTTCGCCCATGGGCTCACGATCTCGGACCAGCCCTATACGACCGCCTTCTACCATCGCGGCGTACAGACCACGGATACCTCGCTCAGCACGCCCAACCTGACCAGCTCGGCCACCCAGAACTACTACATCAACAACGCGCTCGTGACGCTGAACAATGACGTCCCCGGGGCCGCCTATAAGAACGACTACCGTGCCTGGGGAAACATCCTCCGGATCACCCAGAACACGCCGTATGGTCAGCTTCGGGCTGGCGCCTGGTTCGAAAGCGAGGACAACAACCTCTACAAGACCAACATCGTGCTGACGCGCGACCAGATGGGCTATGCCACGAAGCCGAACGGCTCAGTCTACCAATACCTGTACTTCGACCGACTGACGACCGCGCAACCTTATATCGAGTTCGCGTGGCATCCGCTAAACACACTTACGATCACCGCCGGCGTGAAATACAGCTCCGTCACACGCTACCTAGACGGCCCGCTCGTGCGGACTGTAAAGGGCCCGGCTGACGATCACGCCACCTACAACAAGGCGCTGCCTTCGATCGACGTCAACGAGCGTCTGACGCCGCACTGGTCAGTGTTCTTTCAGGCCGCCGAAGGCTACCTGACGCCGCCTCTCAACGTGTTCTACGCGCAGATCATCAACACGGTGCAGCCTTCGACTACCGATAACTACCAGATCGGCACGGTCTACCAGCACGGCTGGCTGAGCGCCGATGCCGATTTCTATGACCTGCAGTACCAGAACTACATCGCCGCCACGATGATCGGCACCAACACACTCTATACGAACCAGGGTAATGCTACCTTCGAAGGGATTGAGCTGGAGACGACTGCACAGGTCGGCTATGGCTTCGCGCTCTACGCCAACGGCTCACTCAACCATGCCAACTACCACAACGGTGCCCAGGTGGCACAAGCGCCGCGCCGCACCGCGGTGGCTGGCGTCCTGTTCGACCGCGGTCACGTCATCCTTGCCGGAGACAAGCTGAGTGCCTCGTTTCTGATCAAGGACGTCGGCCAGCAGTACGGGTTGGATACCGGCCAGAAAGACCAGTTCCCGATCAAATCCTACGACACCACGGACCTCTCGGCGCATTACCTGCTGCCTCTAGCCAAGCACCGCCAGCTCGACCTCGGGGTGCAGGTCACGAACCTGTTCAACAACCTGAGCCTGATCGGATATGCCGGCGCCGCGGCTGGCAACGGCGCGCCGCTCTATTGGGTCAACGCCGGTCGCGGAATTTTCTTCAGCGTTTCGGCACGCCTCTGATCGACGGGTTCTGTCGGCACTCGCGCCAGCCCCCGAGATCTTCCCAGGAGCTTGCTGGGTCACGCGTTCTGCATGATCCCGAGCGCAGCGCGGGCGCCTTTCGCGAAGCGGAAGCAGCTTCGTCTCCCATAGGCTTCGCGTTCAAGGCCCCGTTCGGCGCGTCAGCCGTCGGTCTCGGCGTTGCGCTTTCCTGCCTTGCCTGTGGCATCCCGTTTGGCTGCTCGCGGCACTACTTGCCCTCGGCCCGGTAGGCCCAACTTCTGGTGTTATCTTCCCATCGAAAATGGATTGTTCCAGTCGTTGCGTACCGGAACACCGATCCTGATTGCTGAGCCACCTCGGCCCCAGCCCTTGGTCCCGGAGTTCGGCGAGATGGTGTTCGACCTGATCAAGCAAGAGCCGGCGCGTGCGCTCCCCATGCCGACGTCCATACCGACGAGGCAGCATAGCGCGTCGGCATCGGCTAAGGCGGCCAAGGCATCAAAGATCGACGCTGTTGGGCAGGATGACGAGGTCGCGCACCGTCACGCCCCGCGGGCGCGTCAGCATGAACAGCACTGCTTCCGCCACCTCCCGCGGCTGCATCAGGCTGTTGCTGGCCAGCGCCTCCTGCATCTTGGCTTCTGGCCAGTCGGCGAGCAGCGAGGTGACGACGGGCCCGGGCAGTACAGCGCCGACCCGGACGCCGTGCGGCGCCAGCTGTCGGCGGGTGGTATGCACAAAAGCCTGCACGGCGAACTTGGACGCGGTGTAGATCGGCTCCCACACCACCGGCACCACGCCGGCAATCGACGAGGTGAACAGCACATCCCCGGACTGCTGCGCGATCAGGTGCGGGATCACCGCCCGTACCGACCGGAAGGCGGCGTTGACGTTGAGGTTGAGCATCCTGTCCCAGGCATCCGGATCGCCTTCCGCCACTGGGCCACCGACATAGGCGCCGGCGTTTGCGTGGAAGATGTGGAGCCCGCCAGCGAGACCCAGGATGCGCGGCAGCATCCCGGACACCGCACCAGGATCAAGCAGGTCGATCGCCAGCGGGAACGCGTTCGCTCCGAGTTCCGAACAGAGTTCCCGCAACCGGTCGGCGGCGCGGTCAACCAGCACGACGCGGCAACCTGCATTGAGCAGGTGCCGCGCGCACTCAAGCCCGATGCCGGACGCGGCTCCGGTGATCGCGGCGATCCTGCCTTCGAGAGACTCGGCCATGGTTGGTTCCTCCGGGAGTCAGGCGCGGCCGTGGGAGGCGCGGGAACGGCGGGCCAGGCTGTCGACGATCACGGCGATGGCGAGCACGCCGCCGGTGATCATGTAGCGAAGGCTCGATGACAGGTTGAGCAGGGTCAGACCGTTGGAGATCGCCTGGATGACGATCACGCCGAGCAGGGCCGAGTAGGCGCTGCCGCGGCCGCCGAACAGGCTGGTGCCGCCGATCACCGCCGCGGCGATGGCGTTGAGGTTGACGTCACCGGTGCCGGCCTGGCGGCTGGCGGAGGCGAGACGCGCCGCCGACAGCACGCCGCCGGCGGCAGCGAAGGTGCTGCACAACACGAAGGCGCTGCGATGGATGCCGCGCACGTTGATGCCCGAGCGGCGCGCGGCCTCGCGGTTGCCACCGACCGCGAACATCGAGCGGCCCCAGCGGGTGCGGCGCAGGGCGTACTCCATCACGACCACCAGCACGGTGAACAGCGCGAACAGCCACGGCAGGCCGCGGCCGACATTGAGGTAGAACATCGCGGCAAGCAGGGCCGCGGTGACCACACCGGCCTTCACCGCCAGCACCCGCACCGGCTTGGCCGACAACCGCGCCGCGTGCCGCCGCCGGCGCTCGCCCAGGCCGGCGGCGAGCAGCACCGCACCCGGCACCAGAGCCAGCAGGTACGACAGCCAGGCCGGCATCACCAGGATCTGGCCGAGCTGAACCAGGGGAGAGTCGTAGGGCAGGTTGATCGAGCCGGTGTCGCCCAGCAGGTAGAGCTGCAGCCCGAGCAGCGCCAGCAGACCGGCCAGGGTGGCGACGAAGCTCGGCATGCCGAAGCGGCTGTACAGTTCGGAGTAGATCAGCCCGACCACGGCGCCGGCGACGAGTGCCACCGCAATCGCCACCGGCACCGACCAGCCGGCGCCGACCCAGAGCACGCCGAGGATCGCCGAGGCGAGCCCGCTCATCGAGCCGACCGACAGGTCGATCTCGCCCAGCAGCAGCACGCACACGATGCCGAGCGAGATCAGCCCGACGCTGGCGCAGTCGAACAGCAGGTTGACCAGGTTGTCCGCGTCCAGGAACACCGGGTTGAGCGCGGTGAACACCGCCGTGATGGCGACAAGGCCCACCACCACCGGCAGCATGCCGAGATCGCCGGAGCGCACGCGGTTGGCGAAGGTCCGAAGCTCGCCACGGAAGCCCTCGTGATGGCTGAGCCGCTCGTCGGCGCGGTCGAGCGCGGCATCCGAGATGCCAGGCCGGTCGGACGTGGGGCGGGAAAGCGGTGCGGTGCTCATGCGGCACCTCCGTTGGAGAGCGGAGCGTCGGGAAGCGGGACGGTCTGGGGCGGGGCGCCGGTGCGCGCGGCGTCGCGGCGCGACACCGAGTTCTCGGCGGCGCCGGTGATGGCGGCGACCAGGTCCTGGTGGCTGGTGTCGGCCGTGAACACGCCGTTGTTGCGGCCGAGCCGGAGCACGATGATGCGGTCGGCGACCGCGCGCACGTCGTCCATGTTGTGGCTGATCACGATCACGCCGAGGCCGCGGTCGCGCACCCGCTCGATGAGGTTGAGCACCTCGGCGGTCTGCGCCACGCCCAGCGCCGCGGTCGGCTCGTCGAGCATGATGATCTTGGGGTCGAGCAGCAGCGAACGGGCGATCGCCACGGTCTGGCGCTGGCCGCCGGACAGGGAGGCGATCGGCTCGCGCACCGAGGGGATGCGCGCCGCCAACTCGCGCAGCAGCGTCCAGGCGCGCACCTCCATCGCCACCTCGTCCAGCCGCCACGGCGCCAGCTCGTGGCCGAGGAACAGGTTGGCGACGACGTCGAGGTTCTCGCACAGCGCCAGGTCCTGGAACACGGTGGCGATGCCGAGCTCCAGCGCCTGCGCGGGCCCGTCGAGCGTCACCGGCTTGCCGTTGAAGCGGATCTCGCCGGCGGTGGCGCGGTGCACGCCCGCCAGCACCTTGACCAGGGTGGACTTGCCGGCGCCGTTGTCGCCGACCAGGGCCACCACCTCGCCGGCGTGAACGTCGAGCTCGATGTCGGTCAGCGCCGACACCGCGCCGAAGGTCTTGGTGATGCCGCGCAGGCTGAGGATCGGCTCGCCGGATCGCGGCGGTTGGGAGGTGGAGACAGGGATCAAGGGCGGTGGCCTTCGAGTTGCGGGACACGGCGGCCAGGATCCGGCCGCCGTGTCCCATTCGGATCAGGAAGCGATGCCGAGCTTCTGGCAGGCGGACGCGTAGGCGGACGTGCAAAGCTGGGCGGGGGTCTGGATCCCCTTGTCGATGATCTCGGCCTTCAGGTTCTTCGCGGTGATGATCGTGGGCGTGAACAACTGCGTGGGGGTCCCGAACAGGGTGGTCTGCCCGGCCGGCTTGCTGCCGGACAGCAGCTTGTTCGCGATGCCCGCCGCGGCGGCGGCGACGATCTCGGACGGCTTGGAGATGGTGTTGTACTCGTCGCCGGCGATGATGAGCTGCAGCCCGGCAATGGTGGCGTCGTTGCCGGTGACCGGCGGCACCGGGTTCACGCCCGCCGCCTTGAACGCGGCGATGGCGCCGCCGCCGGTGCCGTCGTTGGCGGCCACCACGCCGAGGATCTTGCCGCGGAAGCGGGTGATCTGGCCGCTGGCCCATTCCTGCGCCTTCGGGGGCGCCCAGTCCGGGGTGTCGTACTCGGCCAGCGTGCTGTAGCCGCTGTTCGCCAGGCCCTGGTGGATGCCGTCGCGGATCAGGCCGGCGGCGGCGTCGGTGGGCGAGCCGTTGATCTCCAGCAGGCCGCCCGAGCCGGGCTGCACGTTGTTGGCCTTCAGGTCCTCCACCAGCGAGGTGGCGATCATGCGGCCGATGCCCTTGTTGTCGAAGGACACGTAGAAGTCGGCAGGGGTCGAGGGGATCGGCCGATCGTAGGCCACCACCTTGACGCCGCGGGCGTGGGCGATATGCACCAGCGCTGCGGCAGCCGACGAGTCCACGGGGTCGAGCACCACCACCTTGGCGCCCTGGGCGATCACCGAGTTGAACTGCTGCTGCTGCTGCTGGGCGTCGGCGTTGGCGTTCTGGTAGATCACCTTGCAGGACGGGCAGTCCTTCGCCATCGCGGCCTTGAAGCCGGGGAAGTCGTGCTGCTCGTAGCGGGTCGAGGCCTGGTCGGGCATCAGGAACGCCACCGTGCCCGAGCGGGCAGCGTGGGCGGCGGGACCGAGAACAACAACGGCGGCGAGTCCGGCGGCGACAGCGAATGGTCTCATGGATCCTGCTTCCTTCCCTGGGTTAGGAGGGCGGATCGCACCTGTCTGCGGGACGTCGCCGTCCGTGCCGTCGCGGCACGGACGATCCTCTCGAGCCCGCCGGGGTTTGCCCCGATTTCGAGCCCGACTCTCCTCCCGCGTCCGGCCGTTTCCCGCACGCTCCATCGGTTGAGCAAGCCGTGCACAATCGATTGAGCATCCTTGTGGCATGAAGGTGAGAGTGTCAAGAAGCCCGGACATGGCTTCACGAAAACTGGCGCGACGCGTCACCATCTACGACGTTGCCACCAAGCTCGGCACCTCGCCGAGCGCGGTCAGCGCCGTGCTCAACGGCACCTGGCGCAAGCGGCGGATCAGCCAGTCGCTGGCCAGCCGTATAGAGGCTGCCGCCGAGGCCGCCGGCTATGCCGTAAATCTGCAGGCCGCGGGGTTGCGTCGCGACCGTTCCGGCATCGTCGGCATGATCCTGCCCAAATACGATAACCGTTATTTCGGAGAGATCGCGGAGCGCTTCGAGGCAATGGCTCGCGCCCGGCACCTGTTCCCGATCATCACCTGCACCATGCGAGACCCGAAATTGGAGGTCAAGGCAGCAAAGACCATGGTCTCGCATCAGGTGGACTGGCTGGTGGCGACCGGCGCCACCAATCCCGACGGCATCGCCGATCTGTGCGCCGCCGCCGGCGTGCAAACGTTCAACCTCGATCTTCCGGGCACCAAGGCACCCTCGATCATTTCGGACAACTTTACCGGAGCGTTGGAGCTGACACGAAAGGTGCTCGATGCGTGCGAAGCCGAGTTCGGCATCACGGACCCGATGCTGTTCGTGGGCGGCCGGGCCACCGACCACAACACGCGCGAGCGCCTGCGCGGCTTCCAAGCCGCCCACGCTGAGCGAGGCCTGCGCGTGCCGTCCAAGTTCGTGCTGGTCGGCGGCTACGCGGCGGAAAAGGCGGAAAGCGCTCTCGAACGTCTTGCTGCGCGGCAACCGACGTTTCCAACTGGCTTCTTCGTGAACTCCACCATCTCCCTCGAGGGCGTGGTCCGCTGGCTTCGCGGCCACGGAGCAGCCGCTCCCCCGGTGCGGCTGGGTTGCTTTGACTTCGATCCTTTCGCTGAGCTCCTTGAAGAAACGGTCGCCATGGTCAGGCAGGATGTGGACGGCCTGCTCGCCGCGCTTTTTCGCCTCATCGACGGGCAGGTTCCTACGGACGTTGGCACGACATCCGGCACCGATACAGCTCCGGTGATCCTTATCCCACCGCTGAGCCCGGTACACTTCAGGACTGGGGAGAGTCGGGCATTGTCACGTTGAGGCCGTCTACCCCGGTGTAGCGGGAGGGGGCAGGCT
>CAXUDP010000081.1:0-17546 GCA_964249735.1 uncultured Acetobacteraceae bacterium
CCGTTCGCCTGCCGGTCCTACATCACCGGCGGCTCACTTCTAGGGGGGCAGGTCATGACCGTGATGCTCGGGAGCCAGCGGAAGAAGCATTCCTGTCAAGGATTGGTGTCTATGTTTTACCAGTCGCTGAAGTAGAAAATCTCTTCCTACTGCCAGCAGTCATCAAAGTCATAGGAAAGATAGAAGGTTACAGCTCGGAGGAAATAGACGCTAAATTTGTAGAATTAAAGAACGCAATCTTCGGGGATGCCGCCAGAGCAAATAACATGGAAGCAGCGGTGGTAGAGTATTGTAAGCGAAGAATCGACCAATCTCTTAAAGTTATGAGCTTCGAGAAGGCAACAACAGCTCAAGAAGTTGCACGCTGTTATTACGAGAAGACTGAGGGGTTAGATGTCAATGAGATTGCTGTCTCCGCTAGGAGAAGAATTGAAACCGCTATTAATGATAAAGATCTTGACAAACTTCTTGAATTCTACAGCAACAAAGGGCTTTTGTCGCACGCTGCCAGAATAATGAAGTCGACAAGCCGCTCGCACTTTGAGCAGTGGATCTGCCGTGCGTTGATGAATCGCTCCCACACTTCCTTATCGACCGCTCTCTCAGAAGTTCTGCCAGAAATTGCTGCAGCATGTTGATGGTTTTGAGACATAGAAATAGGCTTCTCGAAGAGACTTGCTGTCTGTTACATGCACAACTTCACATCGCACTTCGCGTACTATTAAATTTTTAAATATCTGCATATACGTGCGTCTCCGCCTCGCCCCCCGGATGTGTCACCGCTCCCAGGTATGCCGGCCCCACCAGCTGCGCGAACTTCCAGATCGCCCCGCTCTGGTAGTCCGTCTTCCGCGGCCGCCACGCCGCCCGCCGCTCCGCCAGCTCCACCTCCGTCAGCGCCACCTCGATCGTCCCCTCCGTCGCGTCGATGGTGATCCGGTCCCCGTCCCGCAGCAGCGCGATCGGCCCGCCCTCCGCCGCCTCCGGCCCCACATGCCCGATACAGAACCCGCGCGTCCCGCCCGAGAACCGCCCGTCGGTGATCAACGCCACCTTGTCCCCCATCCCCTGGCCATAGATCGCCCCGGTGGTGGACAGCATCTCCCGCATCCCGGGCCCGCCCTTCGGCCCCTCGTAGCGGATCACGATCACGTCCCCCGCCTTGTACGCCCCCGCCTGCACCGCCGCGAACGCATCCTCCTCGCAGTCGAAGCAAAGCGCGGCTCCCTCGAACCGCCGCTCCTTCATCCCGGCCACCTTCACGATCGCCCCGTCCGGCGCCAGGTTGCCCTTCAGCCCCACCACGCCCCCGGTCGTCGTGATCGCCTGGCTCACCGGATAGACCACGTCCTGGTCGCGCGGGAACTCCACGCCCTCCAGGTTCTCCGCCAGCGTCCGCCCGCTCACCGTCATGCAGTCGCCGTGCAGCAACCCGCCATCCATCAGCGACTTCAGGATCACCGGGATTCCGCCCACCCGGTGCACGTCCAGCGCCACGTACTTCCCCCCCGGCTTCAGGTCCGCGATGTACGGCGTACGCCGCATGATCTGCGCCACGTCGTCCATGGTGAAGCGCAACCCCGCCTCGTGCGCGATCGCCGGCAGGTGCAACGCCGCGTTGGTCGACCCGCCCGTGGCCCCCACCACCACCGCCGCGTTCTCCAGCGCGCGCATCGTCACGATGTCCCGCGGCCGGAGGTTCCGCTCCAGCAGCCGCATCACCGCCCGCCCGCTTTCCACCGCGAACCGGTCGCGCTCCTCGTACGGCGCCGGCGATCCCGCCGAGCCCGGCAGCGCCAGCCCCATCGCCTCGCTCACCGTTGCCATGGTGTTCGCGGTGAACTGCCCCCCGCACGCCCCCGCCGACGGGCACGCAGCACACTCCAGCTCGAACAGGTCCGCGTCCGACATGTTGCCGGCCGCGTGCTGCCCCACCGCCTCGAACACGTCCACCACCGTCACGTCGCGGCCCTTGAACCGCCCCGGCAGGATCGAGCCGCCATACATGAACACCGCGGGCACGTTCAGCCGCAGCATCGCCATCATCATCCCCGGCAGCGACTTGTCGCAGCCCGCCAGCCCCACCAGCGCGTCGTACGAGTGCCCGCGCATGGTCAGCTCCACCGTGTCCGCGATCGCGTCGCGCGACACCAGCGACGACTTCATCCCCTGGTGCCCCATGGCGATGCCGTCCGTCACCGTGATGGTGGTGAACTCCCGCGGCGTTCCCCCCGCCTCGTCCACGCCCTTCTTGACCGACTGCGCCTGCCGGCTCAGCGAGATGTTGCACGGTGCTGCCTCGTTCCAGCACGTCGCCACCCCCACCAGCGGCTGGTGGATCTGCTGCTCCGTCAGCCCCATCGCATAGTAGTACGACCGGTGCGGCGCCCGCCCCGGCCCTTCCGTCACGTGCCGCGACGGCAGCCTGCTCTTGTCCCAGTTCGGCATGCCGCTTCTCCCTACCCGATCCGCCGCAGCGCCGCGTCGAGCCGCACCGTTTCCTGCCGGAACGCCGTCAGCCGTTCCCGATTCTCGTCCACCACCTCGGGCTTCGCGCGCGCCACGAAGTCGGCATTGGCCAGCTTCCGCTCCACCTTCGCCGCCTCCTCCACCGCCCGCGCCCGCTCCTTCTCCAGCCGTGCCCGCTCCGCCCCGAGGTCGATCACCCCCGCCAGCGGCAGGATCAGCGTCGCCTCGTCCACCACCGCCTGCGCCACCTCCGCCGGCACCTCGCCGTCCAGCACCGACACCCCCGACACCCGCGCCATCCGCCCGATCGCCTCGCCCCACGCTTCCGCCCGCGCCACCGTTTCCGCGCCCGCATCCCGCAGCAGCACCGGCGTGACCCTGGATGGCGACACGTTCATCTCCGCCCTGACGGTCCGGATCTGCCCGATGAACCGCACTACCCAGTCCAGCTCCCGCGCCACCTCGGGGGCACCCGCCAGCCGCTCCGCCTCCGGCCACGACGCCACGATCAGGCTCCCCTCCGCCCCGAACCCGAACTCCGCCCACAGCGTCTCGGTCACGAACGGCATCACCGGATGCAGCAGCTTCAGGATCGTCCCCAGCACGTGCGCCGTCGCCGCCCGCAGCTCCACGGCCTCCGCGGTGTCGCCCGCGTTGAACACCGGCTTGGCGAACTCCAGGAACCAGTCGCAGAACCGGTTCCACGTGAACCGATACACCGCCGCCGCATACTCGTCGTAACGATACGCCTCCAGCGCCGCCCCCGCCTCCGCGGCCGCCCCCGCCGCCTCGTCCAGGATCCACCGCGCCAACCGCCCACCCGCCGCCTCCGGCTGGAACCCCTCGACCGGCCGCACCCCGTTCATCTCGCAGAACCGCGCCGCGTTCCAGATCTTGGTCACGAACGAGCGGTACTCCTCCACCCGCCTCGCCCCCAGCTTCACGTCCCGCCCCTGCCCGGTCAGCGCGCAGACCGTGAACCGCAGCGCGTCCGCGCCGTAGCTGTCGATCAGCTCGAGCGGATCGATCCCGTTCCCCTTGCTCTTCGACATCTTCTGCCCGCGCTCGTCGCGCACCAGCCCGTGGATGAACACCTGCCGGAACGGCACCTCCTCCATGAGGTGCAGCCCCATCATCATCATCCGCGCCACCCAGAAGAAGATGATGTCGTGGCCGGTCACCAGCACGTTTGTCGGATAGTATCGCGCCAGCTCCGCCGTCCGCTCCGGCCATCCCAGCGTCGAGAACGGCCAAAGCGCCGACGAGAACCACGTGTCCAGCACGTCCTCGTCCTGCGTCAGCACAACCGTGCTTGCATAATGTGATAGCGCCAGCCGCGACGCTTCCGCCTCGTCATGCGCCACGAACACCTGCCCGTCCGGCCCGTACCAGGCCGGGATCCGGTGCCCCCACCACAGCTGCCGGCTGATGCACCAGGGCTGGATCTCCCGCATCCAGGCGAAGAACGTGTTCTCCCACTGCCGCGGCACGAACTCGACCCGGCCCTTCTCCACCGCCTCGATCGCCGGCCCCGCCAGACGCCCCGCGTCGCAATACCACTGCGTCGTCAGCCGCGGCTCCACCACTGCCCCGCCCCGCTCCGCGTGCGGCACCTGGTGCACGTGCAGCTCGACCTTCTCCAGCAGCCCCAGCCGCTCCAGCTCCGCCACGATCGCCGCCCGCGCCGCCTCGCGGGTCTGCCCCGACAACCCGCGCACGAACTCCGGATCGGCCAGCCCCGGCACCGCCCGCAGCTCCGCCACGATCTCGTCCAGCACCACACGCGCCTCGGCATCGAGCACCGACGGCATCGCCAGCCCGTGCCGCTGCCCAACCGCGAAGTCGTTGAAGTCGTGCGCCGGCGTGATCTTGACCGCTCCCGTCCCCTTCTCAGGATCGGAATACGCATCCGCCACCACCGGCACGCGTCGCCCGGTCAGCGGCAACACCACGAACCGCCCGACCAGGTCCAGATAACGCGGATCCTCGGGATGCACCGCCACCGCCGTGTCGCCGAGCATGGTCTCCGGCCGCGTCGTGGCCACGCTGAGGAAGCGCCCTAGCTCGCCCTCCACCGGATACCGTATCGTCCACAGGTGCCCGCGCACCTCCCGGCTTTCCACCTCCAGATCCGAGATCGCGGAGCGGAACGACGGGTCCCAGTTCACCAGCCGCCTGGCGCGGACGATCAGCCCCTCGCGATGCAGCCGCACGAACACCTCGCGCACCGCGTCCGACATTCCCTCGTCCATGGTGAAGCGCTCGCGCGACCAGTCAAGCGACGCGCCGAGCCGGCGCAGCTGTGCGGTGATGCCGCCGCCGGACTGCTGCTTCCACGCCCAGACGCGCTCGACGAAGCCGTCCCGACCAAGCTCGCTGCGTCGGATCCCCTCCCCATCGAGCTGCCGCTCCACCACCATCTGCGTGGCGATCCCGGCGTGGTCCGTGCCCGGCTGCCACAGCGCGTCCCGCCCCTGCATCCGCCGCCAGCGCACCAGGATGTCCTGCAGCGTCATGGTCAGGGCGTGGCCCATGTGCAGGGTGCCGGTGACGTTCGGCGGCGGGATCATGATCGTGTAGGGGACGGCCTCGCCGCTCGAAGCGGCCGCGAAACGGCCTTGGGCCTCCCAGATGGCGTAGAAGCGGCGCTCCGCCGCGTCGGGATCGAAGTTCTTGTCCAGCATGCGGACAAGCCTAGAGAAACGTGCGCCACCCCGGAAGGCATGGGCGCGCATGCGCCAGCCGCGCCGCGCTCATGATCGGCGTCCCCGCCCCGATGTTCCCGGGGATCAGCCCGGCCCGACCAGCCGCTCGATCTCCTGGCGCACCACCCGCTCGACCAGCTCCGGCAGGTTGGCATCCAGCCAGGCCTTGAGCTGCCCGCGCACCTCGTCGCGCGCGATGTCCTCCAGCGTCAGCCCGCCCGCACGCGCCACCCGCATCTCGGCCGCGACAGGCGGCTCCGTCCGCACCGCCTGCTTCAGCGACGCGAAAGCCTGTGCCGCAGCGGCGCGTGTCTGCGGCGCCAGCAGGGTGTCGTCCGGCTCGTCCCCCAGCGCATGGGTCGGCCGCGGCGACAGCAGCTCGGGCACCGCGGCCGCGACGACCGGAGCCGCCACCGGTGCGGCCACCACCACCGCCGGCTGCGGCCTCGCGGGCGGCGTCGGGTCCGGCTCGTCGAACAGCGCGGCGGCGAGGGCCGCGGCGGTCTGGGCAGCACTTGCCTGCTGGGAGCCGGCCGTCATCGGTGCCTCCTCGGGTGGGTGCTGCTGCAACATCATGGACGCCTCCAGCACCAGGAGCTCGTCCTCCTCCTCGGCCGGAGCGACCGGCGGCTCGGGCGGCTGCACGGCCGCCGACTCGTCCTCGCGTATGATCCGGCGGATCGAGGCGAGGATCGTCTCCATCGAGCCGTCGCCATCGGTCGGATCAGCGGGCGCGGCCATCGTTCAGCGTCCCGGCTGGCCGACGGCGTAGTCGTTGATGCCGAAGGCGCGGTTCCTGACCGCGTTGTAGTACGCCGTCTCGTCGTAGAGCGGGACGCTCAGCCGCAGGTCACGCGCGGTCAGTCGCCCGATCGCCGCCGCCACGCCGTAGGAGCTCAGCACCAGGCTGCTCAGGCTCTGCACCAGCGCCACCTGCGCGGTCAGCAGTGTCTGCTGCTGCTGCAGCACCTCCAGCGTGGTGCTGGTGCCGACGATCGCCTGCCGCTCGACGCCGTCCAGCGCGATGATGTTGGACTGGATCGCGGTGCGGTTGCTGTCGATCGACGCCTTGTACGACAGCAGGCTCTGCCAGTTGGAGATCGCCAGCTCGGCGGCGCTGCGGCGCTGCACGTCCACCTGGCGACGCCCCTGCTGCGCCGTCTGCTTGGCCTGTCGCACCGCCGCGTATTCGGCGCCGCCCTGGTAGATCGGCACCGTCAGCGTCAGCAGGCCCTCGCTGAGGAAGGAGCGCTGGTTGGGCAGTCCCTGGTCGGCCTCGTTGAGGTACTGCCCCTGCAGGTTGAGCTTGGGCAGCAGCGCCGACATCGCCACGTCCACCGCGTCCTTGTCGGATGCCTCGGTGAACAGCGCGTTGACGACGTTGGGGTTGTTCGACACCGCGACCGCGACGGCCTGGCCCTGGTTCTGCACCGGCAGCACCAGCGGCTGCGGCGGGATCAGGTTCGGGGGCGGCGGCGTGCCGACCTGCTGGGTATAGGTGGCCTGGGCGGTCTGCAGCGTGCCTTCGGCCTGCTGCCGGGTGGCGCGCGCGCTGGCAAGTGCCGCCTCGGCCTGCGCCACGTCGGTGCGGGTGATCTCGCCGACGCGGAACCGGTCGTTGGTGGCGCGGAGCTGCTCCTCCAGCACCTTCTCGTTGTTGATCTGCAGCTGCAGCAGCTGCTCGTCCTCGACCACGCCCACATAGGCGCTGACCACGTTGGCGAACACCTGCTGCTCGGTGGAGATCAGGTTGGCCCGCTCGGCCATCACCCGGTTGACCGCCTCGTGGGTCTGGCCGGTGGTGCGGCCGCCCTCGTAGAGGGGCTGCACTGCAGACACGCTTGTCGTGTAGCCACGCAGACCATGCAGGGGTGTAGCTGGAATCGCGGTTGATTGGAGCAGGCCAGTGTTGGGGTTCTGGAGACTTTCCTGCCCGGCGCTGGACGCGCCGCTTTCCACCGTGCCGCTGGTCGTCACCGAGATCGTCGGCCGCCAGCCAGCGACCGCAGTGGGCACGTTCTCGTCGATCGAACGCAGGTTCGCCCGCTCGGCCTGCAGGGTGGGGTTGGTCAGGTAGGCCGACGCCAGCGCTTCCTGCAGCGTGTGCGGAAGGAAACTCGGCTGGCCGCTGCCGTCGTATTTCTGGGCCAGCGCGGTGGTGCTGTACAGCAGGGCGACCAGTCCCGCACCCACGCCTCGGCTGATCGGCATTCGCACCCTCTCCGTCACATCACCGGCATCGGTCGGAACCGCTGCCGGAACGCTTCTCCTGCCACAGATCGCGGCGCCGCTTCTAGTCCTGCCGCTCCCGGACCGCTCAGAAGCTGAAGGCGGGCGGCGGAGTGAGCTCCGGAAGCAACGGCGTCGCCGCGTCGAACTGCGCCCTCGGCCGCAACGGGCCCGACGCCTCCGCCGGAGCGCCCTCCGCCAGGAAGGCGGTGTGGACGCGGCCGGGCAGCGCCAGCACGCCGGCGATGCGGCCGCTCGGCGCCAGCTGCGCCGCCAGCGCCGGCGGTACCTGCTGCACCGCCCCGTCGATCAGGATCAGGTCGTACGGCCCGCCGCCAGGATGGCCCTTGGCCAGCGGCCCTTCCCGATATTCGACCCCGGGAGCCAGCTCCGCCACCAGCCTGCGGCCGATCGCGGCCAGCTCGGGGTTCTGCTCCAGCGCCACCACCGTCGTGCCCAGCGCCTGCATCAGGCAGGCGGCATATCCGGTGCCGGCGCCGACCACGAGCGCGCGCTCGCCACGCAGGGGCACCAGCGTCTGCAGCAGGCGGGCGATCACCCGCGGCTCGGTCAGCACCCGTCCGCCGCCGAGCGGCACGTCCTGGTCCATGTAGGCGCTGTCGGCAAGCTCGACCGGCACGAAGCGCTCGCGCGGCAGGTGCCGCATCGCCTCGAGGATGCGCGGGTCGCTGACCTGCAGCGGCCGGACCTGGGTGTCCACCATCCGCCTGCGTGCGAACTCCCGTCCGGTATCGCCGGACTCGGCAGCGCCGGCGGAACCCGGCTCGATGGAGGAAGCGAACTGGCTCATGGTACTCCGTGGATCAGGCTGCGCGTCGGTTATAGGTGCCGACCCGGCAGGCGCCTAGAGCGGCATCAGGTCAGGTTGAACCGCTGTGCGGCTTTACCTGCCTGATAAAGCTGCTCTTTCTCAGGATAAAGCAGAGCATGATCAAGCCATCATGCTTTGGCGCTGCGTCGGGAGGGCAGCTTGACCTGCCAGCGACGCCACGGCATGACACGGGCCGCATCCGCCGGTCCGGTGGCAGAGTGGTGATGCAGCGGACTGCAAATCCGCGAATGTGGGTTCGATTCCCGCCCGGACCTCCACCTCCCTCGCGCGACGACCGCTCCTGGTCCCGGACGTCGGAGAGACCATGGACCGGTGGATCTGGCGGATCGGCAAGAGCGTGGCGATCCTGTCCGGCGCGTCGGCACTCGCCCTGCTGACGCTTCCGCTGCTGCTCCTGCTGCTCATGGTGCTGTTCGACAGCACCGCCCACGGGCTGCTGGTGCTGCTCGGCCTGGTCGCGTCATGGCTCAGTGCGCTGCTGCCCGCCGGCAGTGGCGGCCTTCCCGCCTACACCGCCATCGCACTCGACCCGCTGCCGGTCGCGGCGCGGGCGGCGCTCCGGTCCGCGCCCTGCCTGCTCGGCCTGGTGCTGGTCCTGTTGTCGCCGCGGCCGGGACCGCGCTGGGGCTGGATCGCCCTGCTGTGGCTGGTCGCTGCGGCGGGCGGCGGGCGTCCGGTCGCGATCGCGCTGCTGCCCGGGCTCCTGGCGGCGCTGCTGCTGGCGACGCGCTCCGGACGATCGCGGTCCCGTTGACCTGTCCGGTGCGGCGGCCTCAGTGCCACACGCCGGCGAAGCGATCGAGCGCCACCACGGCCGCTCCCAGGTCCGGCAGCAGGCATCCGGCCAGCAGCACCGGCGCCAGCCTCGGCGCCCGCAGCCACCCTGGCAGCGCCAGCACCAGAAACAACAGCAGCAGCTCCGGCAGCAGCAGGTAGCGCCCCTGCACCCCGTCGATGAAGTCGCTCAGCGGCGGCCCGTAGCCGATCCGGAACGCCAGCAGCAGCAGCCCGACATAGGAAGCGGCCAGCAGCGCCAGCAGCGCCGCCGCTGCCGGCCGGGCCGGCTCCGCCTGCCGTCGATCCGCCGCCGCCAGCGCCAGTACGGCCAGCAGGAACACCCCGGCCAGCGCCGCCGGCACGGTGAAATGATACGGCCCGGGTCCGCCGCCATAGCGCCCCCAGCCGTCCACCCACCAGAACCAGCGGTCGTTCCAGCCATTGCGCAGCAGGACCAGGAGCGCATGCAGCGGCGCCCGCAGCATCGCCTGCACCGCCAGATGCGGCTCCGCGCCGGTGTGCCAGTAGCGGCCGGGCACGAACGGATAGGCGAGGTTCCAGGCCAGGGTGGTGGCGCAGCAGGCGGCGATCGCGACACACCGGAACAGCCAGGATCGGCCCGGCGTCGCGAAGCGCCCGGACGGCACCAGCAGCACCAGCCCGGACAGCACGCACCCGACCGGCTTGAGCAGCCCGACCAGCACCAGCAGCGCGAGAAGCCCGATCATCCAACCTCGTGGCGGCAGCCGGTCCGGATGGAGATGCAGGCGCAGGCAGCAGGCGGCGAGCAGGGCCGGCAGCGCGTTGCCCACCGGGTCGGCGCTGAAGCTGCTCGCCAGGTGCAGCGCGGTCGGACCCGTCAGCAGCGCCAACGCCGCCAGACGCCCGAGCGGCAGCACCCGCACCACGCACCAGACGAGCAGCAGGTCGGCGAGCAGGTTGGCCAGACGGCCGGCATGCAGCTGCGACAACAGGCCCAGGTGCAGCATCCGCGCCGCGCCGATGCCGAGCGCCGCGGGCACGTAGGCCAGCGGCGAGAACGACGCGGTGGACGGGAACGAGACAAGCACGGGATCGCGCGGCGCCTGCGACAACCGGCGCGACAACGCCGCCAGCCCGTCGACCGGTATCGGCGCGCCGGCAGCGATCGCCGCGTCGGCCTGGGCCTCGAACAGCAGCGCGCGCCCGTCGAGCCAGCCGCCCCAGTCGTTCGGCCCGAGCCGGTCCGCCAGCGGATGCAGCGCTGCCAGCTGCAGGGCGCGCCGCCAGTGGAACGACTCGTCGAACCCGCCCATCGGCGGCACCCGGAACACCAGCATGGTGCCGATCACGGCCATGCAGGCCAGCACCAGGCGGATAATGCCGGCCTCGGCCTGGCGGGTCATGTCCCTTCCATCATCGGCGACGCGACGGCGGCACGGCGACCGGTCCGGCGGCGGCGGCCGGATCAGTCATAGGCCAGCCGACGGCAGGTCGAGACCCCGTCGCGTTCCAGCCGGCGCGCGACCCGCAGCGCCAGGCTCTCGGCCCAGGGCCGGGCGATCAGCTGCACGCCGATCGGCAGCGCGTCCTCCGGCGCCTGCGCCGGCACCGACACCACCGGCAGGCCGATGAAGCTGATCGGCTGCGTCAGCAGGCCCAGGTTGGCACGCGCCGACATTTCCCGGCCGCCGAGCCGGATCGTCGCGTCGCCGCGCGGCACCGCCGCGACCGGCGTCGCCGGCGCCAGGAGCAGGTCCACACGCTCGAACAGCCGTGCCGCCTCGTCGCGCAGCGCGGCCCTCACCCGCTGCGCCTGGAGCACCACCGCCGCCGGCAGCATTGCGCCGGCGATCAGCCGGTCGCGCACCCGAGGGTCATACAGGTGCGCCCGCGTGCGCAGCCATGGCAGGTGCAGCGCCCCGCCTTCGGCGCCGGTGAGGCAGAACGCCGCCGAGCGCGACGCTTCCGCACCATGCAGCTCGACCGGGAGCACGGTCGCGCCGCCGCGGCCGAGCGCGTCCGCCACCCGCTGCACCGCCGACAGGGCCTGGTCTGACGCGTTCTCGCGGAACCAGCCCCCCAGCACGCCGACCCGGAGAACCGGCACCGGATCCTCCAGCCCGGCCGATGCCGGCTCCACCACCCGTTCCGACTGTGCCGGGTCGTCCCGGTCCCGCCCCTGCAGGAGGTCGTAGGCGAGGGCCAAGTCGCGCACGCTGCGCGCGAACGGCCCGACATGATCCAGGCTGTGCACGAACGGAAACACGCCGACCCGCGACAGCCGGCCATAGGTCGGCTTGCACCCCCACACGCCGCACAGCGACGCCGGCACCCGGATCGAGCCGTTGGTGTCGGTGCCGAGGCTCAGCGGCACCAGGCCGGCCGCCACCGCCGCAGCCGAGCCCCCGGAGGAACCGCCGGCGATGCGGGCGGGATCGTGCGGGTTGGCGGTGTCGCCGTAGTGCAGGTTCTCGGTGGCGAAGCCGTACGCGAACTCGTCCATGTTGAGCTGGCCGAGCAGGATGCCGCCGGCCCGTCGCAGCCGGGCCACGGCGGCGGCATCGCGCACAGCCGGCGGCGCGTCCGCCAGCACGACCGAGCCTGCGACGGTGGTGTCGCCGGCCACGTCGAACAGGTTCTTGACCGCGAACGGCACCCCCGCCAGGGGTCCGGCCGGCTCGCCCCGGTCGATCGCGGCGTCCAGGGCCGCCGCCTCCGCGAGCGCCGCCTCGCCACGCACCCGGGTGAAGCAGTTCAGCAGCGGATCGTGCCGCGCCACCCGGTCCAGCGCCGCTCCCACCACCGACACGGCCGAACGCTGCCGGCGGCGGACGGCATCGGCAAGCTCGTGAACATCGTTCACGGAACGAACACGGGAGCCGGCTCGATGTCGGGACGCAGCGGCACCGCCATCACCAGTGCGGCATGGCCGGCCAGCAGGTCGAGGCTGGCGGCGATCCCGTCCAGCCAAGTCGGATCGAGCGGAAGGTCGAGCTGTGCCGCGCACAGCTTCGCCTGCGAGCGGAAGCGGTCGGTCATGCCGGGACATCCGGCAGGACACCTGACGAGGCAGGTATCGGCGACGCCCATCCGGGGCCGCGCGATCCCGCAGGCCGGGGATGGAGGCGGATCAGAAGTGACTCCAGCCGGGACGCCTGATCGCCATCGGGTGACCGGCCTGGTCGAGAACCGTCACCCCGTCGCCGATCGCGAACCCGCCGATGCGGGTGACCGCGATCCCGGCACCCTGTGCCGCCGCCTGCAGTGCCGCTTCGCGATCGGGCGGCACGGACAGCAGCAGCTCGTAGTCATCCCCGCCGGTCAGGCGACGCTCCAGCCAGTCCGGGCCGGCGGCGCGTGCGGCAGCAGAGACCGGCACCGCCGCCGCCTCGATCCGGGCCGCGACGCCGCTTTCCCGGCACAGGTGGCCGAGGTCCTGGACCAGGCCGTCGGACACGTCGATCGCGGCATCGGCGATGCCCGCGAGCGCCAGGCCGAGACGCGGCTGCGGCAGGCGGTAGCGGTCGACCAGGGTGCCGGTGGGATCGTCCAGCTCGCCCTGCAGGCAGGCGAGGCCAAGCGTACCGTCGCCGATCGTGCCGGTCACCCAGACCGAGTCCTCGGCACGGGCCCCGTTGCGCCGCAGCGCCCCGCCCGGTGCCACGTGGCCGAGCATCGTGAGCGACAGCACCAGCGGGCCGGACGTGGCCGTAGTGTCGCCGCCGAGCAGGACCACGCGGTAGCGGTCCTGGTCGGCGGCGAGACCGGCGGAGAACCCGGTGAACCAGTCCGGCGGCAGTTCGGGTGGCACCGATACCGTGAGGAGGTAGCCGAGCGGCTCGGCTCCCATCGCCGCCAGATCCGACAGGTTCACCCGCAGCAGCTTGGCGGCCACGGTGCCGGGCGGATCGCCGGACAGGAAATGCACGCCGGACACCAGGGCGTCGGCACAGGCGACCAGCGAGCGGCCCGGCGGCGGATCGAACACCGCCGCGTCGTCGGCGAGGCCAAGCGCGCCCGGTCCAGCCAGATCCCGGAAGTGCCGGGCGATGAACTCGAACTCCGGGGCGGGCCGGCTCACGGAGGGTCAGGCGGGGCTGGGCAGGTCCGGCACGCCGGCCTCGGCGCTGAAATCCTGCGGCCGCAGGCGGCGGCCGATGGCGTCCAGCAGGCCGTTCACCATGCGCGGCTCCTCGCCGAAGAAGAAGCCATGCGCCACGTCGAGGTACTCGTTGATCACCACCCGGCCGGGCGGACCGTCCTGCATGGTCAGCTCGCCGCTGGCGGCCCGGAGCAGGGCGCGCAGCACCGGGTCGAGCCGCCCGATCGGCCATTCCTCCGGAAGTGCCGCGACGATCATGGCGTCGAGCCGGTCCTGCTCGATGACAGCGGTACGCACGATCCGGCCGAACAGCTTCACGTCCGCATCGGGCACCCGCCCCTCCTCGTAGCCGCCGGTGCCCGGCAGCTCGCCGAGGCGGTGGCGCACGAACTGGTCGATCACGGTCTCGGCACTCTCGCCGCCCTGCTCGCTCTGGAACAGGGCCTGCACGGCGCCGACCCGCGCCGCGGTGCGCGGCCGGGTGCGCTGCGCCGGGCGAGCCCGGTGCCGCGTCTGCTCCTCCGCCATCAGGATGAGGTCCCGAAGCGGTTCGATCGGCATGGAATGACGGTCATGAGCGCTTCATCGGCCCTTTGACCCGTCAGGTCCAGCCTCCCGTCCAGGCACGGGCGTCCCGGGAGCCAGTGAATCCAGGATCACCTCGAAGTCGCGCGCCTCGCGGAAGTCGCGGTACACGCTGGCGAAGCGGACATAGGCCACCGCGTCCACCTCGCGCAGCGTGTCCATCACCCGCTCGCCGAGCTGGGCGCTGGGGATCTCGGTATCGCCGGAAGCCTCCAGCTGACGCACCAGGCCGCTGACGATGCGCTCGATCCGCTCCTCGTCCACCGGGCGCTTGCGCATGGCGATACGGATCGAGCGGGCCAGCTTCTCCCGGTCGAACGGCACCCGCCTCCCGTCGGACTTGATCACCAGCAGCTCGCGCAGCTGCACCCGTTCCACCGTGGTGAAGCGCTGACCACAGCCGGTGCAGAAGCGGCGCCGCCGGATCGCAGCACCATCCTCGTTGGGACGGCTGTCTTTGACCTGGGTATCCTCATGACCGCAGAACGGGCAACGCATGCGGCAGGTCCTGATCGGGTCCATTGGATCGTGCGTGACGACAGGTGCGCCCCCGCATCGGTCGTGACAAGGGCAGTGTCCGGTCGCCAGGCGCCCGAAGGAACAGGAGGCTTCATGACACGCCGCGTCACCCTCGCCAGCTTGATGCTTCTTCTGCCCGTGCAGGCGTCGGCTGCCGCGCCGCAGGGCCTGAGCGTCAGCAACGGCTGGTTCGCCATGGCGTCGCGGACGCCGGTGATCGGCTTCTTCTCCATACGCAACACGGGCAGCCAGCCGCAGCTGGTGACCGGCTGGCAGTCACCCGGCTGCCACGCCATGCATCTGGAGGAAAACGACGATGGAGGACGAGGCAGCACCAGCGGGCTGACGGTTCCGCCCGAAAGCAGGATGGCGTTCGTGCGCGGCAGCTACCACCTGTCCTGCGACGGGCCGAGCCCGACTTTCCAGGCCGGATCGACCGTGCCCGTTACCTTCAGCTTCAGCAACGGCGGCACGCTGACCGCGCCGTTCATCGTGCGCGACGTCGGTGCGCTTCGGCCAGGCCAGCCGCGGGCGGCGAGCCCGAACGTGGCAGGCGGTTGAGCATCAGGCGCACCGGCAGCCGGACGGGGATGGCACCCGGGCCACACGACCGGCAGTGGTTCGTGACAGAGCATCGTCCCGACGCGGGCAGAACGACCGGAGCCATGCGGAGACACCTCCCGGCTTCAATGGCACGACCGGCTACCCGCACGAGCGGGCCATGACGGAGGCCGGTGCGAGGCGTCCCGCTCGACCCGGGACGGCACCGACCCCGGCGGCGGAGGCGGTGGGCGAGGCCACGCTGGCGGCCGCCCGGACCAGGCTGGCGGCACATCCCGACGAGCCTCGGGCCTTGTTCACCCTGGCAGCGCTGCTGCTGCGGGCGGGACGTCAGGAGGCCGCCGCGTTGCTGCCGCGGCTCGACCGGCACGAGGACTTCGCAGGCGGGTGGCTGACGATCGGCGACGCGCTGCTCGCCCGCGGCCAGATCGCGGCCAGCCTCGCCGCCGTGCAGCGGGGGATGCGCGCCCTGTCGCACAGCAGTCCGCCGGCGGCGCAGGCTGCGCGTGCCAACCATCTGCTCGGCCGGACGCTCCGGGCCGACGGCCGGGACGACGAGGCCGGTGCCGCCTTCGAACGCGGCGTCGGCCTCGATCCCCTGCACGCGGCGGGCTGGTACAGCCTGGCGGTGCTGCGGCAGGACCAGGGGCGCGACGAGGATGCGGCGGTCGCCTACCGGTCAGCGCTCGCGGCACAGCCGGATTTCCACGAGGCGGCGCTCAACCTCGGCGTGGCCCTCGGCGAATGCGGACGGACAGAAGATGCGCTGGACGCCTATGCCAAGGCGCTGGCGCTCCGGCCGGACAGCTTCGGCCGGATCGCGCAGTCCCTGGTATCAGGCCGGACCGGCCTGCTGTTCCTCAATCCCGGACAACTGCGTGCCGTTCTCGAGGCGCGCGTCCGACCAGGCTGAACGCCCCGCCCTGACGACCCGGCGGTAGTGGCCGGTTTCCTCCAGCAGCACCCGGGCGGTGGCCTCGTAGCGCGCCTGCTCGTCGGCATCGAAGGCGGCGGTGTCGAGGACCAGCGCCTCGCGGCGCACCGGGATGCATTGCGCGATCGGCATACCGCGCGGGAGCAGGCCTTCGAAATCCGGATCGAGCCAGACTGCCGGGAACAGGATGCCGACCTCGTGGAACCGGTCGGCATCGACGAGCCCGCCCAGCAGGCGGAACGGCAGGTCGTCGCGGTTCAGCGGGTGGGTGACCAGGAGCGACCAGCCCGGCTCCAGGCGGATCGTCCAGAAGGCGTTGAACTTCACCACCAGCTGGTCCGCCCGCGCGAACGGCGTGCCGTCGACCTGTGCCGCGGCGTGGAACGACATCGGCGCCCGCGGATGGGTCGCGGTCGCCGGTCTGGGCAGGTCCCAGTTCCAGGACAGGGTGCGGTCGCCCACACGCACGTCGCAGGGCAGCGTCATCACGAAGCCCTGCATCATCGCGTCCACGAACGGCGGGCAATGCTTCACGGTGCGGATCGGGGCGCCGTCATGCATGTCGGAGGGGGCATGACCGGGCATGGTGCGCAGCCAGTCCGGCAGCGCGTCGCGGGCCGGGACCGGCGGCGGCAGCAGGTCGAGCAGAGCCGGGTCGCAACGGAAACGGACGCGCATCACAGGCTCCCGGTGCCGTGCCGCTTCAGGCGTCGTCGGTCGCCAGCGCCAGCCGGACGGCGCGTTGCCAGCCGCGGTAGCGTCGGTCGCGGTCCTCCGCCGATGCGTCCGGCACGAACCGGCGGTCGAGCATCCAGTCGCGCGCGAACTCGGCGGGCTCCGGATACAGCCCGGCGTCAAGCCCCGCGAGGTAGCCGGCACCCATCGCCGTGGTTTCCCGGAACGCCGGGCGATCCACGGCCAGGTCCAGCGTATCGGCCAGGAACTGCATGGTCCAGTCGCTGGCCGACATGCCGCCATCGACCCGGAACACGCGGCGCTCGCGGCCGGCCGCCTCCGCGTCCTCGCCGTCGTCGGCCAGCATCGCCGCCAGCAGGTCGCGCGTCTGGTAGCCGACGCTTTCCAGCGTGGCGCGGGCCAGCTCCTTCTTGGTGGTGCCGCGGGTGATGCCGGTGACGAGGGCCTGGGCATGACTGTTCCAGTGCGGCGCGCCGAGGCCGGTGAAGGCCGGCACCAGGTAGACCTGCTGCGCCGGGTCGGCGGACTCGGCCAGCCGTCCGGTCTCGGCAGAGCTTTCCACCAGGCCGAGCCCGTCGCGCAGCCACTGCACCGCGGCGCCGGCCGAGAAGATCGAGCCTTCCAGTGCGTAGTGACGCTTGCCAGCACGCTGCCAGGCGATGGTGGACAGCAGCCGGTGCCGCGAGCGCTTCATCACCGTGCCGGTGTTGAGCAGGATGAAGCCACCGGTGCCGTAGGTCGCCTTGATAGTGCCGGGCTCGAAGCAGCACTGGCCGACCAGTGCCGCCTGCTGGTCGCCGGCGACGCCGCGAATCGCGATGCTGCCGCCGAGCAGGTCCGGTACCGTGTCGCCGAAGCCGCCGGCGCTGTCGCGTATCTCCGGCAGCAGCGAGGAGGGAACGTCGAGCAGCCGGATCAGCTCCGGGTCCCAGGAGCCGCTGCGTATGTCGCAGAGCAAGGTTCGGGACGCGTTGGTGGCGTCGATCGCGTGCACCCGGCCGCCTGTGAAACGCCAGATCAGGAAGCTGTCGACGGTGCCGAAGGCGAGCTCGCCATTGACGGCACGCGCCCTGGCACCCGGAACCTGGTCCAGCATCCAGCCGATCTTGGTGCCGGAGAAGTAGGGATCGATGC
>CAXUDP010000082.1:0-17532 GCA_964249735.1 uncultured Acetobacteraceae bacterium
ATGTCCTTCTCGTGGCCGTACTTGGCGCGGCCGGCCTTCTGGATGGCCTGCTCCATCGCTTCCAGCACTTCCTCGCGGTCGATCGACTTCTCGCGCGCCACCGCATCGGCGACCAGGAGCAGCTCGGGACGTGAGACGGCGGTATCCATGACGGTGACCTCTTGATGCTGGTCCAGATAGGATGAGGCTAGTGCGGCTTGCGGTTCGGCTTCCTGCCGGCCGGCCCCTTGCCAGGGGGCGCCTTGTCGACGGACGCCTTGCCGACGGTCGTCCTGCCCGTCCGGTCGCCGCCGACCCTGGCGCCGCCGATGCGGGCCCCGGTCTGGCGGCCGTCGGCCTGGCGGGTGACCGGCTTCTCCGGGTCCAGCTTCGGCACCTGCGGCGCGTCCGGATCGTCGGCGTCGTGAACGACGCCGGCCATCTGGGCCGAGGCCTCGATCAGCGCGTCGGTCAGCACCAGCCGCGCCTTGCGTATCTCCGCGAGCGGCAGCGCCGCCTCCGAACCGTCCTCGACCCGCATGCGTCCGACCCCGCCCTCGGCGCCGAGCACGATGCCGGCGAAGCGCTTGCGCCCATCGATGGGAATGTTGGTCTCGGCGCGCGCCAGATGGCCGGAGAACCGGTTCCAGTCCTTCTCCCGGGTCAGCGGCCGGTCGATCCCGGCGGAGCTGACCTCCAGGTTCCAGGCGCCATGGATCGGGTCGTCCACGTCCAGCACCGCACCGACCGCATGGCTGATCGCCTCGCAGTCCGCGACGCCGATCAGGGAGCCGTCGGTGCGGTCGGCCATGATCTGCACCGTGGGCGTGGTGCTGCCGGTCACGGACACGCGGACCAGCTCGTAGCCCATGTCCAGGAGGGTGGGTGCCACCATCCCGGCGATGCGCGCTTCCAGCCCGGTGAGTTGAAGAAGATCTGTGTCCAATGCAGAAAAGGCGGCCCGTGAAGGCCACCCCCCGAAAAAGCGGAAGATGTAGGTAAGGAGCGGAACCTAGTCTCGCGGCCGCCACGATGCAAGCATGCGGTCGGTCAGCCGCGATCAGCCGGCGTGCGGGCCGCCGTCGATGCCGGTCGGGACGCCGTGCACCGTCGCTGTCGCGATGCTGGGCAGGAACGCGGCGCGGAGGCGGCCGCGGGCGCTCACTTCACCGCGCCCATGGTCAGGCCACGGGCGATGTACTTGTGCACGACGATGCCGCCGATGATCACCGGGGCGCACACCAGCGTTGCACTCGCCATCACCTTGGGCCACGGGATCACGTAGCCGCCGAGATACGACAGCACGATGGTGGAGGCGGTGCGGCTATCCGGCGAGGGCGTCAGGATGAAGGCGTAGAGCAGGTCGTTCCAGGCGAAGATGCCGGACAGGATCGCAGACACCGCGAGACCGGGTTTCACCAGAGGTAGCGCTATGCGCAGGAAGATGCCGAACCGGCTCAGCCCGTCGAGCTGTGCCGCCTCCTCCAGCGCCACCGGCACCGAGGAGAACTGGTCCACCATCAGCCACACCACCAGCGGCACGATGAACACCTGGTACACCAGGATCAGCACCAGGAGGTTGTTGATCAGGTGCAGCTTCGAGGCCGTGAGATAGAACGGGATCAGCACCACCACCGGCACCAGCATCCAGTTGGTCACATACCAGAACCATACGTCCTTGCGGCCGCGGAACCGGTAGCGCGCGATGCCGTACGCGGCGGGCGCGCCGACCACCAGACCCAGCAGCACCGCCGACGACACCACGATCAGCGAGTTGAGCAGGGTGGTGAGCACGTTGGAGTCGTTGATCGCGTCGGCATAGGCGGCGAGCGTCGGCGTCCAGATCCAGCGCGGCGGGATCGAGAACAGCTCCTGCTCGGTCTTCAGCGAGCCCGCCACCATCCAGTAGATCGGGAACAGGATGACGACCAGGACGGCCGCCATCGCCAGCCCGTGCAGCGCGCGCAGCAGCGCCGGGCGGATCTCCGCCATGCTCAGTCGATCTCCCGATAGAAGGCGCGGATGTAGATGCGCGCGAGCAGGATCGACACGATCAGCATCAGGATCGATTCCGCAGAGGCCAGACCCACGTCGAAGCCGCGGAACGCCATGCGCTCGATCTGCATGACCGCCGTCTCGGTCGCGGTGCCGGGGCCGCCGCGCTCGATCGAGTAGATCATGTCGAACTCCTTGATCGTGAACGCGGTCTGGAACACCAGCGCCGCGGTGATCCCGGGCCACATGAACGGCAGCTGGATGTCGCGGAAGCGCGGCCACCAGCGCTCCGTTTCCAGCATCGCTGCCTCGTCGATGTCCTTCGGCACCGTGGACAGCGCCGCCGACAGCACCAGCGCCACGAACGGCGTCCACTCCCAGACCTGCACCACCATCACCGTGCCGAACGCCGCGGTCGGGCGCCCGAGCCAGTCGATCCCGGGCATCCCGAGCGCCCGGACGAAGTAGTTGATGATGCCGAGCTGGTCGTTGAACATCAGCTGGGTCAGGAGGCCGACCACCGAGGGCGTGACGGCGATCGGGATCACCAGGCAGATCTGCAGCAGCCGGCGCAGCAACGGGAACGCCTCGGAGTCGAGTGCGAGTGCGATCATCATGCCGAGCAGGAGCTCGATCGGCAGGGTCACCACGATCAGCACCAGCGTGCGCAGCACCGAATCCAGGAAATCGCTGGAGGTGAAGGCGTGGACGTAGTTGTCGATGCCGCCGAACGAGGGCGGTGCCATGCCCATCACCCAGGTCTGCAGCGAGGCGACCAGCGTGTAGATCGTCGGATACAGGCCGATCAGCAGCAGCAGCACGACGGAGGGTGCTATGAAGAACCACGGCTCCAGCCGCTCGCGCCGGCTCGGCGGCGACGCGGCCAGAGGCGGCGCCCGGTCCATGACGGGATCGCTCACGGAACGGGATCCATCTGCCGCACCGTTCCCGCTACTTGTAGAGCGCGATCGCCTTCTGCGGATCGTTGCTCTTGCCCCAGCAGTTCGAGGTCTGCATGTAGCCCGTCAGGTCCTTGGCCATGCTGTCCAGGCCGGACTGCACCGCCACCTGCTTCAGCTCGATGCGCGAGCCCCAGTCGGACACGATGTCGGAGAAGCGCGGGTAGCACTCCAGCTGCGGGCGCCAGTCCGGCACCACCGCGCTGCGCCAGGTCTCGACCATCGGCGCGAGGTTGGGATGGCTGCCCTGCACCGACGGGTCGGTGTCGGCGCCGATCCGCGCCACCACGGCGCCGCCCTCGATCAGCGGCTTGGCCATCTCCTTCGACGTCAGCCACTGGATGAACAGGTAGGCCGCGTTCTGGTGCTTCGCGTTCACCTGCGCGCTGACCATGTAGGAGAAGCCGCCGAACGCCGAGTAGGCGCCGTTCGGGCCCTTCGGCTCCGGGGCGATGCCGAGGTCGGAACCCAGCGCCGAGGTGCTGAGCGTCGGGTAGAAGGCCGACCATTCGGTGATCATCGCCGTACGCTTCTGCGACAGCATCTCGACGACCTGGCTGTGGTCATCGGCAACGATGCCGTCCGGCATGTTGCCGAGCAGGCTCTGCCGGAAGGTGATGCCGGCGACCGATTGCGGATCGTTCACCTTGATCGACTTGTTGGCGATGTCGAGGAAGGAGCCGCCGAACGGCCACAGGAAGCGGGCGAAGCCGTCCGCGGTCTGGGTCTCGCCGCGCGCCGACTGCAGCGCGTAGCCGTACACACCCTTGCTCTTGTCGGTGAGCTTGGGCGCATAGGTTGCTGCCAGCTCGGCCCAGGTCTTCGGCGGCCCGTCGAAGCCGGCGGCCTTGAGCATCGACTTGTTGTAGTACAGCAGCCCGGCATAGGAATCGAACGGCAGGCCGTACAGCTTGCCGTTGACGGTGAAGCTCGCGAGCCAGACAGGGAAGAAGTCCTTCATGTCCAGCGCCGGATCGGCCAGGGCGGCGTCGCCGGTGAAGTGGCTGAGCGGCAGCACCCAGCCCGGATCGGCGAAGTTCACCGGCCACACCACGTCGGACAGGATGGCGTCGAACTGCTGGCTGCCCGAAACGAAGTTGAGCGTCTCCTCCTTGAGCGTGTCCTCGTAGGGGAAGATGTTCCAGTTGACGTGGATGCCGGTTTCCTTCTCGAACTGCGGCGTCAGCGTCTGCGCGATCTTGTAGCTCGGCCGGTCCAGGCCGACCACGGTGATGCTGGTTCCCTTGTATGGCGCTGCCGCATCCTTGAGCGACCAGGCCTCCGCGCGTCCGCTTCCGATGCAGGCCGCCGCGACCGCGGCGACACCCAGACTCCCCAGGCTCAAGCGTACCATGATGTTCCGGTCCTTCCCCTGTGACCCGGCGCGTCTTGTGCGCGTCGCGGGCGTATCGCACCGATCCGGTCCCGTTCCGGATGCGAGCGGGACCGAGCTCGAATTGTTCTTCTTCTTCCAAGCGTGTATGGGCACGACAAGAACAAGTCAACGAGAACCGTGGCGACACGCCGGGGAGGACGCGATGGCGGAAGTCGAGATCGAGCGGCTGCACAAGTCGTTCGGCGATCTTGGCGTGCTCAACGACATCTCGATGCAGGTCCGTCACGGCGAGTTCATGGTGTTCGTGGGCCCCTCGGGATGCGGCAAGAGCACGCTGCTTCGCAGCATCGCCGGGCTGGAGCGCCCCACCGCTGGCCGGATCCGCATCGGCGGCGAGGACGTCACGCGCTGGGCGCCGGCGCGCCGCGGCGTGTCGATGGTGTTCCAATCGTATGCGCTCTACCCGCACATGACGGTGCGCGAGAACATCGCCTTCGGCCTCAAGGTGGCGAAGGTGCCGTCGGCCGAGATCGACGGGCGGGTGCGCGAGGCGGCCGCAGTGCTGCAGATCGACCACCTGCTGGACCGGCGCCCGAAGGCGCTGTCCGGCGGCCAGCGCCAGCGCGTGGCGATCGGCCGCTCCATCGTGCGGCAGCCCAAGGCGTTCCTGTTCGACGAGCCGCTGTCCAACCTGGATGCCGAGCTCCGCGTGCAGATGCGCGTCGAGCTGGTCGGGCTGCACGAGCGGCTCGGTGCGACCATGATCTACGTCACCCACGACCAGATCGAGGCGATGACCATGGCCGACCGGATCGCGGTGCTGAACCGCGGACAGGTCGAGCAGATCGGAGCACCCCTGGAGCTGTACCGCCAGCCGCGCAACCTGTTCGTCGCCGGCTTCATCGGCAGCCCGCGCATGAACCTGTTCGAGACCACGATCGTCGCCACCGGTCCGGACGGCGTCACCGTGTGCATCCCCGGCGGTGCCGCGGTGGTGGTCCCGGTGTCGGCCGACGGGCTCGCGGCGGGTCAGGCCCTGACGCTCGGCCTGCGCCCGGAGCACCTGGGCATCAACGAGGCGCCGGGCGGCCCGGCGGACGCGACCATGACCGGCCAGGCGCAGCTGGTGGAACATCTCGGCGGCGAGATCCTGGCGCACGTGGTGCTGGACGACGGCACCCGCCTCGACGTCAAGACGCACGGCCACGGCGAGGTGCAGCGTGCGACCGCCATCGCCATCGGGGTGCGCGGCGAGCTGTGCTACCTGTTCGACGCCGCCGGCGACTGCCTGCCGGCGCTGCGGCCGCGTGCCCTGCCGGCCTGAGCCGGTTGACGTCCTCGCCTCACAGGTGCCGCAGCAGCGTCACCGCGACCAGCGCCGACCCGGCGGCGAGCACGAACGGCGCGCCGGGAAACACCACCGGGATCAGGTGGGCGGTGAAAGCGTAGAACAGTCCTGCGGTCAGCAGCGGCGCCACCACCGCGGTCAGCCCTTCCACCGCCGCCAGCACGCCCTGCATCTCGCCCTGGTTGTCCACCTGCCCGCGGCCCGACACCATGGCCCGGACCGACGGCGTGGCCAGACCGCCGACCGCGATCAGCACCACCGCCGGCCCCACCGTCCACCCGGCCAGCGCCAGCGCCAGCAGGCCGTAGCCGACGGCACCCGACACGTAGCCGATGATGGCGGTGCTGCGTTCGCCGAACCGGCCGGTGACGTGGCTGAGCAGCAGCCCCTCGACCACCGCCTGGCTCAACCCCACCCCCGCCAGCACCACACCGCCCAGCATCGGCCCCCAGCCGAAGCGGTAGTTGGTGAACAGCACCAGGCTGCTTTGTATGGCGCCGAGGCCGATCCAGGTGCAGGACCAGGACACCGCCAGCCGCGCCAGCGACCGGTCCCGCGCCACCTCGAGCAGTCGCTTGAACGGGTTCAAGGCCGACCAGGCCAGGGGGCGCCGCTTGTCCTCCGCCAGGCTTTCGGGAAGCACGAAGATCCCGAAGCACACGTTGACAAAGGACAGCGCGGCGGCAGCGACGAACGGCAGCCGCAGCCAGACGTGGCCCAGCACCCCGCCCAGCGCAGGACCGATCACGAAGCCGGCGCCGAAGGTGGCCCCGATCAGCCCGAACAGCCGGGAACGATCCTCGGGCGCAGACACGTCCGAGATGTAGGCGGTGGCGGCGGCGACGTTGGCGGAGGTGACGCCTGCGATCAGCCTTCCTGCGAACAGCCACCACAGGTTGGGCGCCAGCGCCAGCAGCACGTAGTCGCAGCCGAGCCCGAACACGGAGGCCAGGATGACCGGCCGGCGCCCGAACCGGTCGCTCAGCTCGCCCAGGATGGGGGCCGCGAAGAACTGCATCGCCGCATAGGCGGCGATCAGTGCGCCCACCCAAGGCGCCGCCCGTTCCGGCGGCAGGTGCGCCAGCTGACGCACCAGCCCCGGCACGATCGGGGCGATGATGCCGACGCCGAGAGCGTCAAGGCCGAGGGTCACCAGCACGAACAAGACGGAGGCACGGCGCTGCTGGGACATCGGGCGTGCAGATGGGCATGTTCGGCGGATTTGCAGCGACCGCGCGCGGTTTGTGTGGTCGCAATCGCCTGGCAGGCAGGTCATGCTGCCCCGGTGCCCGTCCGCTCGCCCCTGCCGCGCTTCCTCCTTCTCTACACGGCCCTGTTCGCGGCGTTCGGCGTCGCTTCGCCGTTCCTGCCGGGCCTGCTCGGGCAGGACGGCCTCGGGCCAAGTGCGATCGGCATCGTGCTGGCGGGCGGGACCGCGATCCGGCTGCTGTCCGGCCCGATCGGCGGCCGGCTGGCGGATCGCACCGGCCTGCCCTCGGCCATCCTCGGCGGCTTCACCGCCGCGTCCGCCCTGGTGGCGCTCGGCTACGCGCCGGCACGGGGCCTGCCGCTGCTGTTCGCGGTCAGCGTCGCCCATGCCGCGGTTCTGGCGCCGCTGACCCCGCTCGCCGACGCGCTGGCGCTCGGATCTTCGCAACGCCCGCCACGGTTCGAATACGGCTGGGTCCGCGCCACCGGATCGGCCGCGTTCATCGTCGGCACCCTCGTGTCGGGGCAGATGGTCGGCCGGTCCGGGCTCGGGGTCATCGTCTGGCTCAACGCCGGGCTGCTGGCCGTCGCCGCCGTGCTGGCGCCGACGCTGCCGAACCGGGTGGCGGGGACCAGAAACGATGGAGCGGCGTCGCCGGAACGACGATCCTTCGGCACGCTGCTGCGCATCCCGGTGTTCCGCCGGCTGATGCTGGTGGCAGCACTGATCGGCGGCAGCCACGCGCTGCATGACGGGTTCGAGGTGATCCGCTGGCGCGCGGCCGGCCTGTCCGCGGCGCAGGCCAGCATGCTGTGGGCCTTGTCGGTGGCGGCGGAGGTGGCGGTGTTCTCGTTCGGCGGCAGCCGCCTGCTCCGGCGGCTCGGTCCGGGACGGGCGCTGGTGCTGTCCGGGGTGGCCGGGATCGTCCGCTGGAGCACCGCGGCGCTGACCGCACGCTTCGCCGTCATGGCGCTGGTGGAGCCGCTGCACGGCCTGACCTTTGCGTTGCTGCACCTGGCCTGCATGGAGGTGATCGGCCGCGTGGTGCCGACCGAGCTCGCCGCCACCGCACAGGCGTTCTACGCCACCGTCGCCATGGGCGCGATGCAGGCGGCGGTGACCCTCGCCTCCGGACCGCTCTACGGCCGGTATGGCGCCGGGGCGTTCTGGCCGATGGCGCTGATGTGCGTCCTGGCGATCCCGGTGGCGCTCGGCATACGTCCCGCCGCCGAGACGCATCGGGCGGACACGCCGCTACCGGTTCCGACCACCGCCGGACACATCTGATCGGGCCACGGATCTACAGGGCACGCCACATGTGGACACCCGGATAATCAACCTCGGGCGCCAGCGAGTAGCTGATCCGTCCGATCTCCTCGAAGCCGAGCGACCGGTAGAAACCGACCGCGTTCAAGCCTGCGTAAGTTTCGAACCTCCTGATCCCGCGTTCCCGCGCCTGGACCTCCGCACACCTGTAGATGCGCCGTCCTATTCCCCTTCCCACCCAGCCCGCATGGGTGGCGAAATGCCGCATGTGCCCGGTCCCGGGCTCATGCACAACCGTACCCGGCTTCTCGCATGACCATCCGCCGCAACCGACGATCGATCCCCAGGCGGTCGTCGCGACGAAGTAGGTCCCGGACCGCAACAGGATCGGGTTCGCACGGCATATCAGGGGCAGGCACCGGCGCAGGACCTCCGGATCGTAGTGATCCCTCGCCAGTACCGGGAACGCGGCCTCGAGGGCCGCAGTCACACCGTCCGCATCCTCCATCGTGGCCGTCCTGACGGAAAACTCCTGACCAGGACCGTTGACCATTGGGCATCCATCCTCCGCGTTACCGGCATCCATCTGCATCATGTCCGATCTCGCTGCTCCGGGTTCCCGCAGCGGCCCGGCAGCTACCGGATCAACGTCGCGTCGTCCTCACCTGGCCCGCCGCCAGCCGCCGCTCCGCCACCCGCGCCAGCCGGACGAACGGCAGCCCCAGCAGCAGGTAGGCGCCGCCGACCAGCAGGCCGGTGCCGAGGTAGTCGTAGTACGTGGTCGACAGCCGCACATAGGCCTGGGTCAGCTCGGTCAGGGTGATCACGCTGACCAGCGAGCTGTCCTTCAACAACGAGATGAAATCGTTGGTCATCACCGGCACCACGAAGCGGAACGCCTGCGGCACCAGCACATGCCGCACCGCCTGTCCCTGCGTCATGTTCAACGCCAGCGCCGCCTCCATCTGCCCGTGCGGCACCGACTGCAAGCCGGCGCGGTAGTTCTCCGCCTCGTAGGCGGCGTAGTTCAGCCCCAGCGCCACCACCCCGGCCAGGAACGGGTCGAGCCGCACCCCCAGCGACGGCAGCCCATAGAAGATGAACAGGATCTGGATCAGCAACGGGGTGCCGCGCACGACCTCGATGTAGAAGGTGGCGGCCACGCGCAGCGGCCAGCTCCCGTAGCGGCGCCCCAGCGCCAGCAGGAGCCCCCACGCCACCGCCAGCACCATGGCACAGGCCGACACCGCCACCGTCATCAGCGCCGCCCGGCCGATCAGCGGCAGGAAGCCGGCATAGCGCGTCATGCGGTCGCGCCACCCTGGCATCGGCCGGGTCGCCGCCACCCAGTGCTGCCAGTCCGTGGGCGGCACGACCTCGGCGGAACGGTCGCCGGTGAAGGCGGCCATCTCCGGCGTCCACATCGCCCAGCGCTGCAGGATGCGTCGCAGCGTGCCGTCGCGGCGCAGGGCGTCCAGGCCGTTGTCGATGCGCGCCCGGAGCGCGTCGTGCCCCTTGGCGATCGCGATGCCGTAGGACAGCGCGCCGATCGGGCCGCCCACCAGCTTCAGCCTCGGGTCGGGCACCGCATAGTACAGCGCGATCGGCGCATCCAGCATCACCGCATCGAGCCGGCCGTTCGCCAAGTCAGAATACGCGTTGATCTCGTCGTCATAGGAGCGAAGCCGGATGCCGCCGGCCTGTTCCAGCAGGCGCTGGCTCAGCGTGTCCTTCAGCGTGCCCACCACATGCCTGTGCAGGGCCGCCACGCTGTCCAGCCCGACCGCATCGCGACGCACCGCGATCCGCTCGGCGGTGCGGTAGTACGGCTCGGAGAAGTCGATCGCCGCCTGGTGCTCCGGCGTGATCTCGATGCCGTCGATCACCACGTCGTAGAGCCCGCGCTGCAGCCCGGGGATCAGCCCGTCCCAGTCGTTCTGCACGAACACCGGCGTGCTGCCGATCCGCTTGGCGAGTGCTGCCATGATGTCGGTCTCGAACCCGGTCAGGCGCGACTGGTCGGCCGGGTCGTGGAACACGAACGGTGCGCCGGACTGCGCGTCGGACGCCCAGCGCAGCGGCTCGGCGGAGGCGGCGCCCGCGAGCAACAGCGACAACAGCAGCGCGACGATGCCGCCGCGCATCACAGGAACTGCCGGAGGAAGCGGCGCGTGCGCGGGTCCACGGGTGCGGTGAACAGCTGGTCGGGTGCCGCCTCCTCGATGATCTGGCCCGCATCCATGAACACGATCCGGTCGGACGCGGCGCGGGCGAAGCGCATCTCGTGCGTCACCACCAGCTGGGTCATGCCCTCGGCGTCGAGCTGGCGCATCACCCCCAGCACCTCCTCCGCCAACTCCGGGTCGAGCGCCGAGGTCGGCTCGTCGTAGAGCATCACACGCGGCGCCATCGCCAGCGCGCGTGCGATCGCAGCACGCTGCTGCTGCCCGCCGGACAGGGTTCCCGGATAGCGCGCCGCCACGGCGCCGAGACCCACCTTGTCCAGCAGCCGCATCGCCTCCTCGGTCGCCAGCCCGCGCCCGGCACGCTTCACCACGCGCGGCGCCAGCAGCACGTTGTCGAGCACGGTGCGGTGCGGGAACAGGTTGAAGCCTTGGAACACCATGCCGACCTGCGCGCGCAGCGCGTGCGCCAGCGCCTCGTCCGCCCGGCGCCAGCGCCTGCCGTCGCGCAGCAAGGTGTGTCCCACCATCCGCACCTCGCCGCGGTCTGGCAGCTCCAGGAAGTTCAGGCAGCGCAGCAGCGTCGACTTGCCGCAGCCCGACGGCCCGATGATCGACACGAGCTCGCCTGCCGCGACCGACAGGGTGATCCCGTCCAGCACCACCTGCCCGTCGAAGCTCTTGCGCAGGTCGCGCACCACGACGACCGGCTCCGGCCCGGGAGGACCCGGACCGTCGCGGTCAGCGCCGGCGGACTGCGTCAGCGCGATGGGCCCGGATCAGGCGCGGGTCAGGCGGCCTGCGCCATGCCGCGCAGCACGTACTGCAGGATGCCGCCGTGCCGGTAGTACTCGACCTCGTCCAGGGTATCGACGCGGCAGATCACCGGCACGTCGAGCGTGGAACCGTCGGCCCGGGTGATGGCGAGCGTCAGAGTCATGCGCGGCGTGATGCGGTCCAGCCCCTTGATGTCGATCACCTCGTCGCCTTTCAGCCCGAGCGTCTCGCGCGTGGTGCCCGACTTGAACAGCAGCGGCAGCACGCCCATGCCCACCAGGTTGGAACGGTGGATGCGCTCGAAGCTTTCCGCCACCACCGCCCGTATGCCGAGCAGCACGGTGCCCTTCGCCGCCCAGTCGCGCGACGAGCCCATACCGTACTCCTTGCCGCCGAACACGATCAGCGGCACGCCCTCGGCCTGGTACTCCATCGCCACGTCGTAGATCGAGCCCTGCGCGCCATCCGGATAGTGCTTCGACACGCCGCCCTCGACGCCCGGCACCATCTCGTTCTTGATCCGGATGTTGGCGAAGGTGCCGCGCATCATCACCTCGTGGTTGCCGCGACGGCTGCCGTACGAGTTGAAGTCCTTCTGCGACACCTGGTGCTCGCCGAGATACACCCCTGCGGGCGCGCTCTTCTTGATCGAACCGGCCGGCGAGATGTGGTCGGTGGTGATGTTGTCGCCGAGCAGCGCCAGCACCCTGGCGCCGACGATGTCGCCCTTGTCCTTAGGTTCCATGGTGATGCCGGCGAAATAGGGCGGGTTCTGCACGTAGGTCGAGCCGCCGTCCCACTGGTAGGTCTCGGATCCCGTCGCGACCTGCAGCTCCTGCCATTCCTTGGTGCCGCGCGTCACCTGGCCGTAGCGCTCGATGAACTGGTCGCGCGAGATCGAGCTCGCCATCAGGTCGGCGATCTCCTTGTTGGTCGGCCAGATGTCTCGCAGGTATACCGGGGTGCCGTCCGTCGCCGTGCCGAGCGGCACGGTGGTGATGTCCTCGCGGATCGTGCCGAGCAGGGAATACGCCACCACCAGCGGCGGGCTGGCCAGGTAGTTCGCCCTGACGTTGGGGCTGATGCGCCCCTCGAAGTTGCGGTTGCCGGACAGCACCGACACCGCGACCAGCTTGTTGTGCTCGATCGCGTCGACCAGGTGGTCCTCGATCGGGCCCGAGTTGCCGATGCAGGTGGTGCAGCCGTAGCCCACGGTGTTGAAGCCGAGCGCGTCGAGATCCTCGGACAAGCCGGCGCGGTCGAGGTACTCGGTCACCACCTGGGAGCCGGGTGCCAGCGAGGTCTTGACCCAGGGCTTCGGCGCCAGTCCGAATACACGCGCCTTCCTCGCCACCAGGCCCGCCGCGATCAGCACCGCCGGGTTGGAGGTGTTGGTGCACGACGTGATCGCCGCGATCACCACGTCGCCGTGGCCGATCGCGTAGTTGGTGCTTTCCACCGCCACCCGGCGGTTGGCGTCGTTGGCCGGCACGCCGAGGCTGCCGGTCAGCTCGGTGTTGAACGCCGACGCGGCGTTCTTCAGCGCCACCCGGTCCTGCGGCCGCTTCGGCCCGGCCAGCGACGGCTCGACGGTGGACAGGTCGAGCTCCAGCGTGTCGGTGAACACCGGTTCCGGCGTGTTGGCGTCGCGGAACATGTCCTGCGCCCGGAGATAGGCCTCGACCAGGCGGATGCGGTGCTCGTCACGGCCGGTCTGGTGCAGGTACTCGAGCGTCAGCGCGTCGACCGGGAAGAAGCCGCAGGTGGCACCGTATTCGGGCGCCATGTTGCCGATGGTGGCGCGGTCGGCCACCGGCAGCGTGTCCAGCGCCGGGCCGTAGAACTCGACGAACTTGCCGACCACGCCCTTGCGGCGCAGCATCTGGGTGACGGTCAGCACCAGGTCGGTGGCGGTGGCGCCTTCGGGCATCTGCCCGGTCAGCTTGAAGCCGATCACGTCGGGGATCAGCATGGCGATCGGCTGGCCCAGCATGGCCGCCTCCGCCTCGATGCCACCGACGCCCCAGCCCAGCACGCCCATGCCGTTGACCATGGTGGTGTGGCTGTCGGTGCCGTACAGCGTGTCCGGATAGGCGAACGTTTCGCCGTCCACCTCCCCGATCCACACCGCCTGGGCGATGTGCTCCAGGTTCACCTGGTGGCAGATGCCCGCCCCCGGCGGCACCACGGTGAAGTTCTCGAACGCTTCCTGGCCCCAGCGCAGGAACGCGTAGCGCTCGCCGTTGCGCTCGAACTCGATGCTCACGTTGCGCTGCAGGCTGTCGGCGGTGCCGGACACGTCCACCATCACCGAATGGTCGATCACCAGGTCCACCGGCACCAGCGGGTTCACCTTCTGCGGGTCGCCGTTCAAGGCGGCGATGCCGTCGCGCATGGCGGCCAGGTCCACCACCGCAGGCACCCCGGTGAAGTCCTGCATCAGGATGCGGGCCGGCTTGAACGGCACCTCGCGCGTGCTGCTGCCCTCGTTGACCCAGGCGGCCAGGGCCTCGGCGTCGGCAACCCGGTAGGTCCGCCCGTCCTCGAAGCGCAGCACGTTCTCCAGCAGCACCTTGAGGCTCACCGGCAGCCGGGACACGTCGCCGATCTGTTTCGCGGCCTCCGGGATGGAGAAGTAGTGGTAGGTCCTGCCGTCGACATCGAGCGTGCGGCGAACGCCCAGACCATCCTGTCCGACCGACTTCATGCTGCCCCTCCAAGGGATACCCGGAACCAAGTCCCACCGGTCCTGCGCCACGGCGCTCGCGGCACCGGGGCTGGACCAGGCAGATGGCTTGAAAATCCAGTCAATCAAGAACATACCGACCCGCCTGCGCGACACAAGCGCCGGCACGGCGGCCCACCCCTTCGGACGGCTCATGACCCTTCCCGGCGAGCCGGTCCGTGCCCCGCCGCTGCTCCAGGCGACCGGCCTCGCTGTGCTGCGCGGCGAGCGGCTGGTGCTGGCCGGGCTCGACCTGGCACTCGAGCCCGGCGGGGCGCTGCTGCTGACCGGGCCGAACGGGGCCGGCAAGTCCACCCTGCTGCGCGCCCTGGCCGGGCTGTGCCCGCTCGACGCCGGTCGCCTGCTCTGGAACGGCCTCGATGCCCTCGCCGATCCCGCGGCGCATGCCGACCGGATCGCCTATCTCGGCCACCAGGACGCGCTCAAGCCCGGCCTGACCCTGCGCGAGAACCTGCTGCTCGCGGCGACCCTGGGCGGCGGCAACGTGTCCGCGGCGCTCGACCTGTTCGGCCTGGGCGCGCTCCATCGCCTGCCGGCACGGCTGCTGTCGGCCGGACAGCGGCGTCGGGCGGCGCTGGCGCGCGTCCATCTCCTCGGCGCCCCGCTCTGGCTGCTGGACGAGCCCTCGCTCGGGCTCGACGACGCTGCCCTCGACCGACTGGGCACGGTGCTGGCCGCGCACCGTGCCGCCGGCGGCCTGGTGGTCGCCGCCACCCATGTCGGGCTGCCGCTGCCGGACGCCCTCGTGCTCCGGCTCGGCCGATGAGCCGGCCGGCCGGCACGACCGCCCGCTTCCGCGCGGTGCTCGGGCGCGACCTTCTCCTGTCGGCGCGCCACGCCGCCGACACGCTGGCGGCCACCCTGTTCTTCCTGCTGGCGGGCGCCCTGTTCCCGCTGGCGCTCGGCCCGTCGCCGGAGCTGCTGCGACGCATGGCGCCGGGGATCGTCTGGGTATGCGCCCTCCTCGCCGCCCTGCTGCCGCTGGACCGGCTGTTCGGCGCCGAGCTCGAGGACGGCTCTCTGGACCAGCTGATGCTGTGCGGCCTGCCGGCGCCTGCGGTGGCACTGGCCAAGATCGCGTCGCACTGGCTGTGCACCGGCCTGCCGCTGCTGCTCGCGTCGGTGCCGCTCGGGCTGATGCTGGGCCTGCCGGTCGCGACCCTGCCGGTGCTCCTGGCCGGGCTCGGGCTCGGCACCGCGGTGCTGTCGCTGCTGGGCGGCATGGCGGCGGCGATCGTGCTCGGTGCCCGCCGCGGCGGGGTGCTGCTGCCGCTGCTGGTGCTGCCGCTGGCGACTCCGGCGTTGATCTTCGGGGCCGCCGCGGTGGACGCCGCCCAGGCCGGGCTGGACTGGCGTCCCGACCTGCTGCTGCTGGGCGCCTTCCTCCTGGCCGCCCTGCCCGCCTGCCCGCTCGCCGCCGGCGCCGGGCTCAGGGCGGCGGCAGAATGACGCCGCCGGCGTCCTGGCCCGCGGCTTGCTGACAGGACGGCAGAGGATCATGTAGCCGGCAACCATCGCAACCGCGCCCGGACGCCCCTATCATCACCGGCAACAGAAGGACCCCACGCATGTTGATCGCCACCATCCTGGAGAAGAAGGGCCACCTGGTCGCGACGCTCCGGCCGGACCAGACCGTGTCGGCCGCGGTGGCGCTGATGGCGGAGCGGCGCGTCGGCGCGGTGGTGATCGAGGACAAGGACACGGTGGTCGGCATCTTCTCCGAGCGCGACCTGGTCAAACTTCTGGCGCGCAACGGCCCGACGGCGCTCGAACAGCCGCTCAGGAAGGCGATGACGGCGCCGGTGATCACCTGCCGTGCCGAGGATCGGCTCGACCAGGTGATGGCGCTGATGAGCCAGCGCCACGTACGGCACATGCCGGTGATGGACGGCAACAGCCTGTGCGGGATGATCAGCATACGCGACCTGGTGCGGCACCGGCTCGAGGAGAAGGAGCTGGAAACCGCCACCCTGCTCGACATCTCCCGCATGCACGGCTGAACCAGGGAACGGCGGCTCCCGGGAGCCGCCGTTTCCTGACAGGGAGGTGGCGTGGTCGGCCTACTCCGCCGCGTCGACCGGCATCTTGCGTGATGCGGCCTTCTTCGCCGCAAGCTCGCTCATCCGCGCGTCCACGTGCTCGGCATAGTTGTATTCCGCCGGCCGCTGGTTCGCGAGCGAGATCTCCGGCGCCATCGGGCCTTCGGTCTGCGGACCCTTCAGCGCCACCTTCATGATGTGGAACGGCCGCTTCACCGCATCGATCACCGCACTCGACTCATAGCCCGAATGGACCATGCAGTCGGCGCACTTCTCGTAGTTGCCGGTGCCGTACTGCTCCCAGGCGGTATCCTCCATCAGCTCCTTGAAGGTGCTGGCGTAGCCCTCGCCCAACAGGTAGCAGGGCTTCTGCCAGCCGAACACGTTGCGCAGCGGCTTGCCCCAGGGCGTGCACTGATAGGTTTCGTTGCCGGCCAGGAAGTTCAGGAACAGCGGCGACTGGGTGAACTTCCACTTCTTGCCCTTGCCGAGGCGGAAGACGTCGCGGAACAGCTGCTTGGTCTTCTGCCGGTTCAGGAAGTGCGCCTGGTCCGGCGCGCGCTCATAGGCGTAGCCGGGTGCCGTCATGATGCCGTCCACGCCCATCGCCATCACCTGGTCGAAGAAAGCGGCCAGCCGCTCCGGCTTCGCGCCGTCGAACACGGTGCAGTTGATCGATACCCGGAAGCCGCGCGCCTTGGCCTTGCGGATCGCCTCGACCGCACGGTCATAGACGCCGTCCTGGCAGACCGACGCGTCGTGCATCTCCTTGTCGCCGTCCAGGTGGACGTCCCAGGAGAAGAACGGGCTGGGGGAGTAGTCGTCGAGCTTCTTCTCCAGCAGCAGGGCGTTGGTGCACAGGTAGACGTACTTTTTCCGCGCCAGCAGCTTGGCGATGATCTCCGGCATCTCCTTGTGCAGCAGCGGCTCGCCGCCGGCCACCGCGATCACCGGCGCGCCGCACTCGGTATCGGCGTCGAGGCATTCCTGCACCGACAGGCGCTGGTTCAGGATCGGCGCCGGATAGTCGATCTTGCCGCAGCCGGCGCAGGCGAGGTTGCAGCGGAACAGCGGCTCGAGCATCAGCACCAGCGGATAGCGCTTGCGGCCGGAAAGATGCTGCTTGACGACGTAGGCGCCGACGCGGACGGCCTGCATGATCGGAACGGCCATGCGAACTTGTTCTCCTGTTCCCCGCCAGCGGCGGATCCTGTCCACGCCCGGCCAGCCGATCGTGCAGCCCGCTCGATGATCCCGACAACGCTCCGTGACGATGGGGGCAGACCGCCGCACCATTAATCACGGATTCGAGAAGGAGAAAACCAAAGGGGCGGCTGACGGCGTGACAAGGCAGATGGTCCAGGGCCTATACGGCAAACCCCGCCGCGGTCGCAAACATCTGCCGTCGGTTGTTATGGCATTTCTGCAACATCCGCCTCGACAACCCTGTTGCGACGGCACGGATCGCACTACAGCATGGTCGACCGGGTGATACTGCGCTCCCGATACGGAGCGGCAGCACGCCTCCTTGAACCAGACCGGCACGTGCGACCTCGCCTTCAGGCCAGGACCCGACGCATCCGGCACGAGTGGACGCTCATCGGACATGGATCAGCCAGAACTCCCGGGCGCGTCGAAATACCCTCTTCTAGACCGCGTATCTTCCCCGTCTGACCTACGCAACCTGTCTGCGG
>CAXUDP010000083.1:0-17262 GCA_964249735.1 uncultured Acetobacteraceae bacterium
TCGGGCATTGTCACGTTGAGGCCGTCTACCCCGGTGTAGCGGGAGGGGGCAGGCTGTCGCCATGAGCCAGCGACCCAACTGTCCTCACGGTACTGGTTCCCGATCGGGATCATCAGCCATGCGATCCGCTCCCAGGCGCTCGCCAGCTACAGGACCCAGAAGACGCTCAGGCTTTGGCTCGCAGTCGAGCGTCGAACGTTTCGATGAGGACGTGACGCTAGCCGGCTTCGGTCAGTTCAAGATGAAGGTCCTGCCGGCACACAAAGGGTGCGACCCGGCCACCGGGGAAACGGTCGACATCGCGGCGCCGCGCAAGCTGACCTTCACGCCGGCCAAGCCGATCGAAGACGCGTTGAAGGTCTGGCTAGCGGCGGAAACGCGCGCACATCATGCATCTCCCCTGCCCTACCCGAGTTCCTGGCCAAGATCGCGCGCATGCCGCCGGAGCGCTTCCGGCGCAGCCACCGCCCGCACGGCTTGCTGGTGACGATGGCGGCCGAGGTAACCGAGGGCCGGATCCAGCCGTTGCGCGGCGACCCGATCCCGGTGTGTGGCGGTGCCAGCAGTGCTGCTTGAGCCGGGTCGGATGGATGCCGCGCTCCATGCCCTCGGTCAGCGCGCCGCGCTTGAGGCTATGCCCGCCTCGTAGCCCACCGCCTCGGCACGTGCCTGGATGATACGAGCCACCGTGCGCGGGTCGATCGGCTGGCTGCCGACTATCTGGCACGGGCACTGCTGGTATCGTGACCGCCGCCGGCCGGAGGCTGCCAGATCCTCCGGAACACCGCATCGTAGTCTGTCAGGCTCTAGCAAGAGTTTGTGAACCGAAATCATACCCTGTTTAGCTCGGACAGGCAGTTGCCACCTTGTTTGATGCTCGCCAGCCTGGGGTTGCCTGCAAGGCGCCATCATATCCGCATTGGCCGACCGTCGCCTTCGGCAGCATCTGGTACATCTACGCCTTGACGACCTTCTCGCTGGTTGCGCTGCCGCTGATGCAGAACACGCTGCTCTACGTCAGCAACTGTATCCAGCCGTTGGCTCTGCCGGCGCTGATGGTCGGCAGCGTGCTTCTGGCCCGAACGGCGAGCTGCGGGCGACCCGGAACAAGGCGCTGGTCGAGATTCTCGCCGACGTGCGGGACGAGCTTGCCGCCTTGAAGGCGCTCGCGTCGGAACCGCGATACGACCAGAACCGAACGTTCCGCAATGAGTAGACGTGCTGGAATGCCAGGACCTGTACGGCGCCATCGGTGTCCGGTGCTTACCCTGCTCCTGTCTTTGCAGCGGTGGGAAGGTGGTTTGCGGATCGGCGCCGTATTCGGTCGGTCGGCTGCCCGCTACCGTGGCGCATCTTCAACGGAGCGGCGGCGGATGGATCAGCACGTTCGGGATGCAGTTCCGGAACACTTGAGGGGCGTCGACGGACCCGGTCCTGGGTTTGTCAGGGAACGCAGTGCATGAACGCCACCCGGTTCATCGACCTGCCGGCGCGGCTGCTGATGTCGTTGCTGTTCCTGTTGTCGGGGTTCAGCAAGCTCGCCGGAAATGCCGGGATCCAGCACTACATGCAGGCCTATGGCGTACCCGGCGTGCTGTCCTGGCCTGCCGCCGCCTGGGAGATCGGCGGCGGCCTGCTGCTGCTGGTCGGGTTGTGGATCCAGCCCGTGTCGGTGCTGATGGCCGGCTGGTGCCTGCTGACCGCATCCATCTTCCACACCGCGTTCTCCGACCAGAACCAGATGATCAACTTCTTCAAGAACATGACGATGGCCGGCGGCTTCCTGCTCGTCGCCCGAACCCATCCCATGACGTTCAGCGTCGATGCCTGGCGGCTCGGACGGGCATCGATGCCGGCCCAGTCGCGTGCGGTCTTGCGGGGAGACGTGTCATGAGCACGATGAAGGCGGCGGTGATCCGTGTGGCGGGACCACCGGAAGTGCTGGAGATCGAGGAGCTGCCGATCCCGCTGCCGGGCGACGGCGAGGTGCTGATCCGGGTCAGGGCGTTCGGGCTCAACCGGTCTGAACTGTTCACGCGGCAGGGACTGTCGCCCAACGTCCTGTTCCCGCGGGTGCTGGGGATCGAGGCGGTCGGCACCGTTGAGGCAGTACCAGGCGGCGAGTTCCAGCCAGGCGAAACCGTTGCCACCGCCATGGGCGGGATGGGACGGCAGTTCGACGGCGGCTACGCCGAGTATACGCTGGTGCCGGCGTCGCAGGTGCAGCCGATCCATACTATTCTGCCCTGGGAGATCCTGGGCGCGGTGCCGGAGATGCTGCAGACGGCCTGGGGTTCGCTGTTCAAGTCGCTGCGGCTGGAGAAGGGCGAGCGGTTGCTCATCCGCGGCGGCACCACCTCCGTCGGCCTGGCGGCGGCGGCGATCGCCAAGGCGCATGGTGCACTGGTCATGTCGACGACGCGCAGGCCCGAACACGAAGGCCTGCTGCGGCGCAGCGGTGTCGACCAGGTGTTCATCGATACCGGCGCGATCGCGGAACAGGTGCAGGAGGTATGCGCGGGCGGCGCCGACAAGGTGCTGGAGCTGATCGGGGCCACCACGCTGCCCGACTCGCTGCGCTGCGCCAGGGCGCGCGGCGTCGTGTGCATGACCGGAATGGTCGGCAACGCGTGGACGCTGCCGGATTTCAGTCCGATGGACGTCATCCCGACCGCCGTGTGCCTGACCACCTATGACGGCGGGTCGGAGGACTTCATGCTGACGCCGCTCGACGAGCTGACGCAGCAGATCGCGTCGGGCACGCTGCACGTCCAGATCGGCCGCACCTTCCGTCTGGAGCAGATCGCGGAGGCGCACCGATGCATGGAGGAGAACAAGGCCGGCGGCAAGATCGTAGTCCTGACCTGACGGGTTCATCCACCGTCCCGTTGATGGCACCGGGATCCTCCGGCCGATCCGCTCCGGGTTCCCATGCACGGAACCGGCGAGAAACAAGAGCCGGCGTTCAAATGGATCGCCGCGGGCGTGGGCTGAGGCGGCGGCATGTCGCATTCCTGACGATCGGCGGCACGATCGGCGGCGGCATGTTCCTCGGCGTCGGCCAGGGGATCCAGGCTGCCGGGCCGGCCATGATCGTGGCCTTCCTGCTTACCGGCGCCGCCGTGTCCGTGGTCGCGCGCGGCCTCGCCGAGATGGCAACGGCGGCGGGGGGACACGCCACCTTCGTCCGCACCACCCGGCTCAACCTGGGCCGACGCACCGCTTTCGTCGAAGGCTGGAGCTACTGGGCCTGCGCCGTGCTCACCTGCATGGCCGAGCTTGCCGGGGCGGGCGCGCTGACCCGCGCCTGGCTTCCCGCGATCCCGTCCTGGATCGTCGCGCTGCCGATCCTGTTGTTCCTGGCCGGGCTGAACCGCCTGGAGGTGCGTCGCTTCGGCGAGATCGAGTTCTGGATGGCGCTGCTGAAGATCGTCGCGTGCCTGGTCGTGATCGGGCTGGGGCTGTGGTCGGTGGCTCGTCCGGCCGCGTCCGGGACCAGGATCGGGATCGGCCATCTCTGGTCGGACGGCGGCGTCCTGCCGCGCGGATGGCGTGGCCTGCTGCTGGCGCTTCCGGTGGCCGTGTTCGCTTCCGGCGGCAGCGAGCTGGTCGGCCTGGCGACGGCCGATGCCGACGAGCCGGTTCATGCGGCGAGGGGGCTCCTGTTGCGGATCACGGCGATCTATGTCGGCGTGACGACGGCGCTGCTGGTGGTGATGCCCTGGCGGAGCGTGCCGACGGCCAACAGCCCGTTCGTGATGTTCCTGTCGCATTTCGGCCTGCATGCGGCAGTACCCGTTATGGCGATCGTGCTGCTGTCCGCGGTGCTGTCCTCCTGCAACTCCTGCCTATATGGCGCCACCCGGGTGCTGGCCTCGCTGGCGGAGGAAGGGCTGGCGCCGGCCCGGCTCGGCCGGAGGAACCGACGCGGCGCTCCGGCTCCGGCCGTGACGATGTCGTCCTGCTTCGTCTTGGTCGCGGTGGCGCTCGAGCTTCTGGCTCCCGCGCGGTTGTTCGCCCTGCTGCTCACAGCCTCCGCCATGACCGGGCTGGCAAACTGGGGCATCTTCATCATGGCCCATCTTCGCCTGGTCCGACGCACGGTGCGACCGGCGGCGGCCGGTACCCCCCGGTTCTGGCCCTGGCCCGACTGCGCGGTGCTGCTGCTGATCGCGCTGACGTTCGGCGTGATGGCGGCGGACCCCGAGGTGCGCCCCGCGCTGCTCGACGTGGCCGCGCTGTTCGGCATGCTGACGCTGGCCGCCTTCGTGCTGGTCACGCCGGACCGGGCTAGGCCGGCAGGTCGGGAAACAGTGTCGGCGCCATCCGGTACGTGAACTCCTTGAACAGGCGGACCGGACGCATCAGGCGGCGCGAGCCGAGATGCACGATCGACAGGTCGAACAACGGGAAGTGCCAGTCCGGCATGATCTCGACCAAGCGCCCGTCACGCATCAGCTCCGGCTGCACGATCGGGGGAAGGTCGCCGATCCCCTGCGCAGCCAGCAGGCCCGCGGTCACCCCGGCAAAGTCGTTGATGCCGAGATGGGGCAGGAACGTCACGGTCTCCTTGTCCTTCCCGTTCACGTGCGTGAACGTCCAGTGGTTCTCCGGTCTCCAGTGCGAGAACGCCAGGAGGCGGTGATCCAGCAGCTCCTGCGGTCGCTGCGGCGGCGGCCTGCCGGCAACATAAGCCGGGCTGGCGACGAGCTGGTGGCGATAGGTCAGGATGCGGCGCGCGACCAGCGCGGAATCCTGCATCGGGCCGACATGGAAGGCCAGATCGATCCCGTCTGCGATGTGGTCGACCTTGCGCTCGGTGATCAGGATCTGCACCCGCACCGCCGGGTAGGCCGCCTGGAACGCGCCAACCAGCGGCATCAGCAGCGAGTCCGAGATGTTGGGCGGGGCGGAAAGCCGGAGGATGCCCGCCACCTGCGACAGCTGGTTCGACACGTGGCTGTCCAGCGCCTCGAAAATCTCCAGGATGCGGTTGGCGTGCTCGAGCACGTCTGAGCCGACATCGGTCAGGCGCAGGTTGCGGGTGGAGCGCTCGAGCAGCCGTATCCCGAGCTGGTCCTCCAGGTCCGCGATCCGGCGGCTGACCGTGGACACCGGCATCTTGAGGCGACGGGCGGCCTCGGAAAAGCTGCGCGCCTCGATCACCTTGGCGAAGACGATCAGGGCGTTGAGGTCAGACATGCGGATCGGCTTTCGCGTGTGGGCAGGATCGTGCCGGATCACCGTTCGTCCGGGCCAAGGTCGTCGCGGCTTGGCCGAGGCGCCGGCCCGTCTCCGGTCGAAGCCCTGGATCCGGTCAGGCCCGGCGCTTCGGCAGCCGTGCGCCGGACGCGGAACGGCGCGGGCAGGCATATCCGGCCGCGCGGTGGCGACATGGTGCTAGATCGAGAAGCCGCCGTCGATGTCGACCGTGGCGCCGGTGATGTAGGACGCGTCGTCGCTGGCGAGAAAGGCGGCAAGGGCGGCGATCTCGTCCGCGCGGCCGCAGCGCCCGAGTGTGGTCAGCCTGGTCATCGCAACGGCATCGTTGCGTCCATCGGCCGGGTTGAGGTCGGTGTCGATCGGCCCGGGTTGGATCACGTTGACCAGGATGCCGCGTGGCTCGAGGTCGCGCGCCCAACCCTGCGCCAGGCCCCGCCACGGCCGCCCTGGTTGCGCCGTAGACCGTCGCGATGGCGGCCGCCTCGTTGCCGGCATAGGTGAGCCGCCGTGCGATGGCGCGCGCCGACGCCACGCGACGCGCCAGTGACGATCGCGGTTCTTCCGTGCAGCCTTGCGTTCATCGACGTGCAACCCTTGCGAGGAGCCGAACCCTATCCCCGCCCGCCACCGGCTTGTCAGGGCAGGCCGACGAAAAGCACCTTCCCGGTTGTGGAACGACGGCGCGTCATGAACGAGCGGCACGGCTCACACCTGGATCGCCGTTCCGTCCGGGTTGCTCCGGATGGTCCAGCTGCCGCCACTGCGGAACGATGCGGTGGTGGCGAACGTGTCCTCCATGAACTGCATGGAGTGGTACAGGCCGTTTCTGACCCGACCCCACACGCTGAACGGCGAGGTTACCGTCTGCGACAGCACGATGGAGGTGTAGGTGAAACGTCCGAAGACCGCGGCATTCTCGCCGGAATCGAGTTCCGCTTCGATCCGGAAGTCGTCGGTTCTCCAATACCGGCCGACCTCGACAAAGGTCTGCACGATCGCTTCCGCGCCGCGCGAGGTGCCGCACCACGGCATCACCCGCTTGAGGTCGGGGTTGTCATGGTTGAGCGACACATAGGTCACGTCCGGCGTCACCAGGGAACGAACGTGGTCGAGGTTCTTCGGATCCGCCAGAATGGCGGTCATGACCTCCAGGGCGGTCCTGGTCATCAACTGCTGCTCCCGCTGGTTTCTTGTGGCGACTCGTCGTCGAGAGCCTGTCGCTGCTGACGCTAGGATGGCGCCGACCGGGCCGATACGCGCGGGCGCGGGAATGAGCTTCCCAGATCTGGCAGGGTGAGACCGGTTGCCGCCCCGTCGATTTCCACGCAATCCGGGAAAATCATTTCCGCCTGCGCCGGCTACTGCCCGGGCGGTCGATCGCGTAGCCCTGGCCCGGCTCCCGGGAACGGATGCTTTTGAAGGATCGAGAAGGATGATTCCATGCATGTCAGGTGGCTTGCCGCTCGTACCTTCGGCGCAGCCATGGCGCTCGGCGTCTGGTCCGGCGCGCCGGCTGTCGCGGCCCATGCGGCAGCGCGCGGCATGACGGCGCAGGCACATGCCGGCATCGAACGCACGATGGCGGCCTACAACGCGGCGCTGAACGGCAGCGACACCGCGGCCGTTCTGCCCTTGTATACCGAGACCGGCATCTTCATGGCACCGTATGCCCCGTCATTCGTGGGCAAGGATGCGGTCAAGGTCGCGTACGACAAGGTGTTCGCCGAGCTCAAGTTCGACGTGAAGTTCAACATCGCCGAGATCGTGCAGATGGCGCCGGACTGGGCCTTCGTCCGGACCAACTCGGCCGGGACGACGCTGCACCATTCGACCGGCAAGACCACATCGGAAGCAAACCAGGAACTGTTCGTGCTGGAGAAGGGCAGCGACAACACGTGGCGCATCGCGCGCTACAGCTTCTCGCCGACGAACCCGCCCAGCTCGTAGGGAGCGGACCGATGATGGTCGTCTCGTTGCACGCCGAAATCTGTCAGGGTTGAGCTGCGAAGCAGATCGACAGGTGGGACTGGGAGACGAAGCTGCTTCCCGTCATGGGCGATGAGCTGCGCAAGCGCCGGTTCGAGGAACCTGATCGACGCCATGCTCAGCCAGACGCGCGACACGAAGGCGGCGCAGGCCTTCTTCCGCTCGGCCCGGGCGGCCATGGGCTTCCGGCCGGACCGGGTGGCGACGGACGGCCACGGCTCCTACCCGAGGGCGATCCGCACCGTGCTGGGCAGGGCAGTCCGGCACCGCACCAGCGCCACCACGAACAACCGTCTCGAGCAGGACCACCGCGGCATCAAGAGCCGCGATGCCGCCCACCGCTTCGCTTCTGCCGCGGGCACGGCGAACTCCGAGATCTCCTCCGTCCTCGCCGTCGTCACGACCAGCCCATCCCCGCCTCCCTCCGCCGCTTCCGCCTCGCGAAAGGCGCCCGCACCGCGCTCGGGATCACGCAGAACGCGTGACCCAGCAAGCTCCCATGAAGAACATCTCGGGGGCTGGCGCGAGTGCCGACAGAACCGCTTCACACATGAGCGCAAGCTGTCACGATCCAGTTCGGTCTGACCTGCCTTGCTCGTCCACGCTCACTCGGACGCTGGAACCCGCTGACGCGGTGATACCACATCAGCTACACCGCCGGCATGATGCCCCGCCCCGTCGTCCCCCCGGCATTGGATGCCCCGGACGCACCATTGTCCCCCGCCGTCTACGCGCGTCCGGCACCGGAGGTCGCATGGGCGCTGATCGGCGCGCGGCTTCTCGTGGGCGGTGTCGGCGGGCGTGTGATCGAGACCGAGGCCTATGACCGCGATGACCCGGCCTCACATAGCTTCAACGGCCCGACTGTCCGAAACGCCGCCATGTTCGGACCACCGGGCAGGGCATACATCTATCGCTCCTATGGCCTGCACTGGTGCCTGAACGTGGTGTGCGGAGTGGCACCAGGCAGCGCGGTGCTGATCCGCGCCCTGGAGCCGGAGTGTGGTCTCGACCTCATGCGTGAACGACGCGGTCAAGTATCAGACCGCGATCTCTGCCGCGGTCCCGGTCGGCTGTGTCAGGCCTTGGCCATCACCGGGGCACTGGATGGACAGCCGCTGGACACGGCGCCCTTCACGTTCCTGAACCGTGTGGCACAGGTGGAGATCGTCACGAGCCGGCGCATCGGCATCACCCGTGGTGCCGACACGCTCTGGCGGTTCGGTCTCGCCGGATCGCGCCTCCTCAGCCGACCGATGCAGAAATGAGTACAGCATGACGGTGCCACTTATATACGTGTGTGACTTGGCCTCGCGCACTCACTCACTGACCCCCCGCTTCTCATCTTGCAGCTAGCCACGGAACCGCGCGTAAAGGGGTCATGAACCGGAGCGACTCCGACCACGTTTTCACGATCAGCCCAGAAATGGTTGCTGAGCGCTTGGCTGTTAGGGCCGAGGCGAAGAGGCGGATTGAGGAGATCGATGAGTGGTTCCGGGGCCTCAAGGTGGTGGTGGGTGAGGCTGTCTTGGCTCGCCTTCTTCCGCCTGATCATACTGAGAGCGCCAGCGCATCACCTACTGCTTTTAGTCACACATCAAAAGTCGCTCCTGGCCACACATCGAAAGTCGCGTGGCTATTGTCTGTGTTGTCTGACGCTGGGCGGGGGCTTTCCGTTGATGCTCTTCTAGAACTCGCGAAAGCCGAACCGGCCGAAAGCCGCTTCACTGGCGATGTTGCGGCATTTGACTACTGGCTGAACAGCGTCGCCGGCCGTGGGAAAATACGAAAGAAAGCCGGTTTATTCTTCACACCAAGCGTTTGGGACAAGTTGTCTATCTCTGATCAGAACAAAGGCGTGGATCTGAAGACAGCTATGCTTGATTCACTAAGATCTCTGGGCGGGACGGCAAGGGCGGGAAATATAGTCAGCCAAGCTAGGACGATCCCAGAGGTTGTCCGCTCAATCAGCCCGACATCTCAGTATCCTTATGTGCTGCTCAGCCGCATGGTCACTGACGGCACGCTTGAACGTTCCGGGCGGGATTATTCCTTCCCAAAATCAGGTTCGGCTCAGAGTGAGCAATCCTCCGAGCCACAGCAAGATTTTGAACTGCATGGGGAGGAGCCATCAGGGTAGCGCATAGATAGCGGCGGCTGATCTAGGCTGACGGCAGGCAAAGCGGTGTATCCAGCACCGCCCCACCCGCCATCTTCCGTCTGATTTCTAGCTAGGCCACCGATGACGGCGCGGGCGCATACGAACCAAGCAGCATTGGAGTCGTACGCCCGCGCCCGTCTTCAAGCAAGCCATTTCGAAGATCGAGGCGCAGGAGGCGCAGGAGGCGCACCATCACCCATGACCACAAGACGGTCTCTGTGACCGAATACCTCTCCATCCATCATGGCCGCCCGCGCGTCACGCGGCAGCATTGGAGGCGCCCGCCAGGTCGCGGTCTCCGCTTCTAAGCAGGCCGTTTGCGGGGACGACCCCGCTTCTGAGGTTCAGCAATAAGCTCATCGGGCGGGGAGTTGGCGCCCCCGCCGCCTTTTTGGCCAAAGCCAGTGCTTCCGCGTCCTTAACCTCAACCCAGTCAGTCTGCCCAAATCGAGCCAGTGCCTCGGCAAAGTCCATGTCCAGCCACAGCGGCGGTTGTCGCTTCTCGACCATCACGCGATCAGCATCTTGTAGGTCAAGCGACCGCCAACCTGATCAAGCAGGGCATTAACGCGCTCACCTTCGCCCGTCTTCCGGCGGTTGTGACGGAACGTGAACTCGCTGAGATAACGGTCAAGGTGCTGGCCGCTGACAAAATGGTGGATGCCGAACACCTTGCGCTTGAACAGGCTCCAAGCGTTCTCCAAGCCATTGTTGTGGATGAAGTAGTGCTTCACATACTCACCGATGGAGTGGTTCACGGTGTGATGGTGGAAGCGGTCGCCGATCCCGAGATAGCCACGATGCTCATCCGTCATCACGTTCGCGCCCTGAGCGACGTTGGCGGTGAGTTCCGCCTTGAGAGTGCGGGCAGAGGTATCGGGGACGATTTTGACCCGTAGCTCGCCATTGCGCTCAAGAATGCCCATCACGGCAACCTTGTTGGCGCCACCCTGGCTACCAGGGGTCTTCTTGTGCGCGCGCTTGTTCCTCTCCTTCCCGCCCACGTAGGTCTCGTCAGCCTCAACCATTCCTTCCAGACAATGATCCAGCGGTTTCCCGCGGCCTGCCCGAGGCAATCTGCGCCTCCGCCACAGGCTCACCAGTGCGTCTTTGACGATCTAGCCAGGCGCCGTTCCCAGCTGCTGCGCCTCCCACTCCTTGTAGGTCAGGCCTGTCCCCTCCTGCCTCCACTCCGTCGTGCCGTTGGCCGATCGCCCGGTCACCACGGCCGCTGCCGCACTCGGGCTGCGGAACGCATACGCCTGCGCGAACCGGCCGTGCTCGCCCTCCGCCACCAGAACCCCTGCCCGTCGCAGCTCCGCATTCAGGCCGGAGTAGGAGTGCGTCGCCACCCCTTCCCAATCCCGCCTTGCCAGCGACTCTTCCTCGACCACGAACTCGCCATCGATCAGCGCGGCCGTGGCTCTCGTCCCATGCCTCCGCCCTTCCAGGACGAACCGCGCCGTCGGCAGCGATCCCTGCGCCGCCGTCGGCAACGTCACCGCCGTCTCCGTGACGACCGTTCGCCCCCTCACGACCACGCTCTCCGACCGTGCCCTCTGGATGAACATGTCCACCCGCACCGCCGGCAGCACGACCAGAAGGTTGTCGAGAAATGCCTCCATCTTCGCCACGTCCGCTTCGCTCAGCGTCGGCCGTGGCGGGTTGGTCCCGTTCTCCAGCGGCACCCGCCCGATCCCGCGCGCCTCCGCGATCAGCCGCGCTTCGAGATACCGCGCATGCGCCTTGTTCAGCTTGTTCGCCGCCGCCGTGACCAGCACTGCGCTGGTCCACCAGTCCTTGCCGACGTCATGCTGCCGGATGCGCGTCCCGATATCCTCGCTTTCCCCGACATAGGCACGCGCCTCGCCGTCCCGCTCGCCCAGCAACAGGTAGACCCCGGCATAACCCGCCTCCACCCGCGCCAGCGCCGCCGCGATCTGCGTACGCGGCGTCATCAGCACATGGCCGGTCCAGTTGAACAGCTCGGCCGTCAGCATGCCATCCGGCCGTCCATCAATGTAGTACAGCTCGAGCGATCGGCCGATCGTCCCAGGCATGCTGCCCCTGCTGCTCGTGTCAACGAAGCGTCGACTCACACGATGAACGTGGGCTGCGTGTTCCGCACATCGGGCCACATCGTTTTCATCCGATATCTGTCCCGACGTCTCACCCCGACGTCTTCAACTCCCCACGCGCCGCCTCGAACATCACCTCCTCCACCCACTGGTTCAAGCTCACCCCCCGAAGCTGCGCCGCCAGCGCCGCTTCCGCATGCACCATCGGCGAGATCCGCACCATCAGCCGCCCGCTGTAACGCTTCTCCGGTTCCTTCCCGCTCCAGCGGCACGCCGCCAGATAGTCCGTCACCGCCGTCTCGAACGCCGCCGTCAGCCCCGTCACGCTGTCGGCATGGAACCCCACCACGTCGTTGATCCCCGCCAGCCGCCCGACGAACATCCCTTCTTCCGCGTCGAACCTCACCCGCGCCTGGTGCCCGTTCCACCGCATCACCGTCACCGCGCCACCCCCGCCTTGACCAGGAACTCCCGCACGTCCTCCACCTGGTACGGCCTCACCCGCCCCTCCGAGCGCTGCATCGTGACCATCACCAGCGACCGCATGAACCGCACCCGACCGACCGACCCACCCAGCGGCATGCACTCCAGCCGCCACAGCATCTCCTCGAACCGCCCGAAGTCGAGCGTCGGGGGCACCGGGTCGGTGAAGATCGCGTCGAGAATCAGCCGCTGCTTGCAATCCATGATAGCAGTTTGCCCCGACCCAACCCGGCGCACGACCCCGTCTTTCCGCCGGCACCCCACCCGATCGACCCGGTCCGCCGCCTCCCCCGCTACTCCCCCAGCAGGTGCAGCACCACGCGCCGCCGGTGCGGCCGCCGCCGGTGCTCGAACAGGTAGATCCCCTGCCACGTCCCCAGCACCGGCCGCCCGTTCCCCACCGGGATCGTCAGTTGCGTCTGGGTCAGCATCGCCCGCAGGTGCGCCGGCATGTCGTCCGGCCCCTCGTCGTCGTGCACGTAGCGCCCCGGCGCCTCCGGAGCGATCGTCTCGAAATACCGCGCGATGTCGGTCAGCACCTCGGGCGACGCGTTCTCCTGCACCGTCAACGACGCCGAGGTGTGCTGGCACCACAGAGTCAACAGCCCGGTCCCGATCCCCTGCTCCGCCACCCAGTCCAGCACTGGGCGGGTGAAGTCCACCAGCCCCTTGCCCCGGGTCTCGACCGTCAGTCCGTGCAGCGCCTGTCTCATGGATACCGCTCCGTCAGGTCAGGAAGCCCACGATCCGCTCCGCCTCGCGCACGATCGGCTCCGCGATCGCCCCGGCCCGCGCCGCGCCGCGCCGCAGCACGGCGTCCAGGTGCCCCGGATCGCCCATCAGCCGCTGCGCCTCGCCCGCGATCGGCGCCACCACCGCCTGCACCCGCTCCGCCAGCACCCCCTTGAACGTCCCGAACCCGCTGCCGCCGTGCTCCGCCAGCACCGCGTCCACCGTGCGTCCCTCAAGTGCTGCCAGCATCGTCACCAGGTTGCGCGCTTCCGGCCGCCCCTCCAGCCCCGCCGCCTCCGACGGCAACGGCTCCGGATCGGTCCTCGCCCGACGGATCTTCAGCGCGATCGCGTCCGCGTCGTCGGAAAGGTTGATCCGGCTCTGGTCCGACGGGTCCGACTTGCTCATCTTCCGCGTCCCGTCGCGCAGGCTCATCACCCGCGCCGCCTCCGGCGGCACCAGCGCCTCCACCGTGGGGAAGAACTCCACCGCGTAGTCGTGGTTGAACTTCTGCGCGATGTCGTTGGCCAGCTCCAGGTGCTGCCTCTGGTCGTCGCCCACCGGCACACGCGTCGCGTGGTAGGCCAGGATGTCGGCCGCCATCAGGTTCGGATACACGTAGAGCCCGGCCGACGCCGCCTCCCGGTCCTTCCCCGCCTTGTCCTTGAACTGCGTCATCCGGTTCAGCCAGCCGAGCCGGGCGACGCAGTTGAAGATCCACGCCAGCCTGGCATGCGCGCTGACCGCCGACTGGTTGAACAGCACGTGCCGCTCGGCATCGATCCCGGCCGCGACCAGGATCGCCGCCTGGATGCGCGTCTGCTCGCGCAAGGCCGCCGGGTCCTGCCAGGTGGTGATGGCATGCAGGTCCACCAGGCAGTACAGGCATTCGTGCCCCTCCTGCAGCGCCACCCAGTTGCGGATGGCGCCCAGGTAGTTGCCCAGCGTGGGCACGCCGGAGGGCTGGATCCCGGAGAAGATGCGCTGCATGGGCACCGTTGTCCGGCCTCGCCCCCCGCAGCGTCAAGCCGGGCCGCGACCCGGCCCGAACCGGCTCAATGCGGCAGGGACAGGTACAGCTTGCCCAGGCCCGTCAGCTGGCCGGACGCGCCGAGCAGGCTGCTGTAGTGCGGGTCCGGGCTGACCCGTCCGGTGAACCAGGCGTAGCGGAACACGTCGCTGCGCCCTTCCAGGGTCGCGACCATGCTGGTCATCTGCGCTTCCTGCTCGGCCAGGGTGGTGATCTGCGCCCCGTCGTTCTGGCTGTGCCAGTTGGCGAACTCGGTCACCCAGATCGGCTTGTTGTACTTGTCCAGGCGGTTCAGCTGGTCGGCGATGCCGTAGTCGTACCAATGGAAGCCGAGATAGTCGATGCTCGGCTGCCGTCCGCCGTTGGCCGCCTCGTATGCGGCATAGAAGGCGTCCAGCCACGCCACCGGATCGCTGTAGTTCGGCATGGTGCCCCAGGTGATCTGCGGCCCCACGATCTTCACCCCCGCCGCAGACGCGATCTTCTCGTATTGCGGCCAGAGCTGTGCCGCCTGCTGCGGCGTCAGGTAGGACTGGCCGCCGACATTGGGCTCGTTCAGCACCAGCAGGTAGTGGATGGTCGGGTTGGCGAGCAGGAAGGCTACGATCGTGGAAGCATTGAAGCTGCCGTTCCACAGCATCGGATAGTAATCCATCTGATACTGCGTCAGATAGTTCGACGGAACGCCCTTGTTCGGCGTCGACGTCCAGTTGTACCACCAGTTCACGCCAGGTGCCAACGCTGCCATGTCGGCCGGCGAGGCCAGGTCGTACGCGATGCCGCGCTTGGCGCTTTTGGTGGCGGTGGTCGATGCGGCCGCGACATCCGGTGCCGCGAGGCCCGCCTCCGCGGATGATCCTTGTGCAAGACCGGGTGCTGTCCACAGGGTTGCCAGGGCGGCGATTGTGCTGAAGCTGATCCTCATGATGATCACGATCCTTCCGGAAGTTTCATCGTTTTTGGACGCCGTCTCATGCTCCCGTTTGCAGGAACCGGATGATGCCCCGTCGGAACCGGACACATCTGCCGACACCAGGTCAAGACTTGATCCTGATCAATGGATCGATAACGATACGGTTTGTCGCATGTCGAAATACGACCTACAGGTTTCTGGACGCCTGGCCGCAGCGTCATGCGGATGCCGAAATCCGGCCGAGGCATCAAGCAACACGCCGCCGCGGCAGCTCGGCGGATCAGGCTGGAAGCGTTGAACGAGCGGAAGAACCGCATCCCGGTTGCGAGTGATGATCGTCGCAGCAAACGTTGCAACGCAACATTCCTGGTTGCTGCGCGACCTGATCAGGAACCTGTTCGCAAAGCCGATGTCGACGTCCTGTCGCGGCCCTGCAACTCCAGCCAGGATCGAGATACCAGACCTGTGGCTGACGAGCATCATCTGCCTGCGGTCGGACAGCACAAAGGTTGATCGTTCCGGATTGACGGGCCACGCTGACGCCCATGCCGCCCCGTCCGGACATTCTTCCTCCCGCGTTACTGGCTGCCTTGGTAAAAATCGGGAGCAGACTGGCGAACGGAAACAAGCCGGTCGCTGAGCTGGATGCGTCGCTCAGCCTGCTTGCCGGGCTGCCGCCCGGTCAGGTCGTCCAAGCGGACGGGGCGATAGCGGCTGCAGCCAACCTTTGTTGCTGCACGCCTCGGCCCGTCCCGGATCGCCGGCCGTCCCGTCGTTCGACCGATGCCGAGCAACTGCTCCGGACACCGGGCCTTGAATACCTGTTCCTGTTCCATCGCGATGGCCGTCTGCGCGAGGCAGCGCTCCTCAGGATCACGGGCGGCTTGCCGACCCCGTTCCTGTTCGCCGCCGTTCTGTGGCGGCTGAACGATTGGGCGGCGCCCATTCGTGGTGCGGCGGCCCGCTGCGCGAACCGGTTATTTCCTACGACCGCTCCAGCTGTCGTCGCGCAGGCGGCGACGGCGCTGTTGACAAGGCAGACGAGCTGGCGCCGCTGGACCGACCAGCGCGCAATCCTCGATCGCGCGCTCGCTCGCGATGACGTTGCGGAACACCTGTCCCGCCTGGTCACCGGCGGTGCGACCGGACCGCTGGCGTCGATACTCCGCCAGGCGCTTCGCCTGCCCGCACTCGATCCTCACCTCGCACGGATCGCATTCGAGTCGCTGCAACCCGCTGTCCGTGCTGTCGCGCTGGATGCCCTGGTCAACGGCGAAGCCGAATGGCCGTGCGGTTCCGCCTGGCAGTGGATCGACAAGCCCATGGGCGTAGGGCGCAGAGTCGCCGTCTTCGACCACCGCCCCTTGACGGTCGCCTTCGCGAGGGAGGAACTGATCGCCCGCGGCGTCAAGGACAGGTCGGCGGCCGTAAAACGTGTCGCGCTGACTGCCGTCATTCGTCATCTGCCCGGAACACCGGAAGGCCGCGACCATGCGACCGCGCTTGTCGCCGATCGCTCCGCTTCGGTTCGAGAAAGGGCCAGGTTCATTCTTCGCCCGGGACAGCCCACGTAGAGCGTAAGCATGTCGGCCAGCCGGCCGATACAGCGCAAACGATGCCGACCGCTCTGCTGGCGATGCGGTTCTGGTGACGCAGGTCGTACATGTCGGCCTCGGCGTCCGAACCGGCCTCAACCAGGCTGGTCGGTCGGCTGCGCCGTCAGGCCCGGCTCCTGATCTCCCCGCGCAGGGCGTGGATCGTCGTCTGGTCGCCCTCGGACCGGAGATGGGGCACCTCAAACCCGGACCGCACCAGGGTCCCGATCGTCACGTCGACGAAGTCGCGCTCGTGCGGCGGCACCGCAATGACGATGCGGCCGTAATGATCCAGCGCACGCATCGCCTGGTTGATCACCTGGTTGATCGTGACCAGCGTCACGTGCGACGCCAGCACCAGATCGGCAGACCGCGCCTCGACATGCGCCTCCGGCAGCCGCGCCTCGGCCTTGCGGCATTCGGTGTGCATCAGCGCGCACAGCGTGTCGGCCGCCGCGGTCCCGAGCACAAGCACGCGCAGGCCCTCCAGAGCCGAATTCTCACCCAGCAACGCCACCGCGCTGCGGCGTGACTGCAGGATCGTCCGTGCATAGCGCAGGCGACGATCACGAAGCGTCTCACTCATTGCTGTCGTTCTCCACCGGCGCATGGAACGCTGCCGGATGCGCCATTCATGCGACGCGGATCCATAAAGGTTCGATACGGCTTGCGGCGTCGCGCATAAACGGCCGCTAAAAGCCGTCCACCGGTGCAGACGGTAGCCGGAACCCCCTCATCCTTATGACGCCTTTATGCGAACGCCGCATTTCCCGATCGCGGGCTTATGCCGTCCTGCGGCCTATGGGCCGGCGGATCGACCCTGCGCCAGCCGATCCTGCGCCCGGGCCGCCGCGCCGACGCAGATTGGATGGCGAGCATGACCCAGAAACGACCTTCTTCCCGGTTCCGCCGGACCATGTGGCCCACGCCGGCGCGGGCGGCGATCGAGACCGCGGTGGTGCTGGCCTGCGCCACGGTGCTGACGGCGTGCATCCAGGCCGCACGTGCGCAAACCGCGCCGGACGGATCGCAGGTGGTGCCGCCGGGTGCCAAACCCGCGC
>CAXUDP010000084.1:0-17241 GCA_964249735.1 uncultured Acetobacteraceae bacterium
CGGCACGGTGCTGACGCTGCCGGACGGTGCCACCATCACCCTGAGCGGGATCGCCTATCTGGCCTCGTCCAGCATCACCAGCTTCTGAAGCCCGGACCGGCGCAGGCTCGACCTGCTTCCGCCGCTCCCCCATACTTGGCGCCTGCAAGGCAGCCCGACCGGAAGGACAACAGGACCGTGAGACTTCTGGTCACCGGGGGCGCCGGCTATGTCGGCAGCCACATCGTCTGGGCGCTGCACGACCGCGGCGACGAGGTGGTGGTGTACGACAGCCTCCGCCAGGGCCATCGCGAGGCGCTCCCCGGCGCCGTGCGGCTGGTCGAGGCGGAGCTCGCCGACGAGGCCACCCTCGACGCGGTCCTGGCCGACGGTCCCTGGGACGGCGTGCTGCACTTCGCCGCCTTGTCCCTCGTGGGCGAAAGCATGCAGCGGCCGTTCCACTACATGACGGAGAACGCCGGGCTTGGCATCCGGCTGATCGACGCCTGCGTCCGGCACGGCGTCGACCGCTTCATCCTGTCCTCGACCGCCGCCCTGTTCGGCAACCCCGAAACCACGCCCATCACCGAGACCACGCGGATCGACCCCGGCTCGCCCTATGGCGAAAGCAAGCTGATGATCGAGCGCGCGCTGCACTGGGCCGACCGGATCCACGGGCTGCGCTACGCCTGCCTGCGCTACTTCAACGCCGCCGGCGCCGATCCGGACGGCCGGTCCGGCGAGGACCACCGGCCGGAATCCCACCTGATCCCGCTGGTGATCGACGCCGCCCTCGGCCTGCGTCCGGAGATCGTGGTGTTCGGCGACGATTATCCCACGCCGGACGGCACCTGCATCCGCGACTACGTCCACGTGTCCGACCTGGCGCAGGCGCATCTCGCCGCCCTGGCCCGGCTCGATCAGGGCAGCGTCACCTACAACCTCGGCAGCGGCACCGGGCACTCGGTGCTCGACGTGATCCGCAGCGTCGAGCGGGTGAGCGGACGCGCGGTGCCGCGACGCATTGTCGATCGTCGGCCCGGCGACCCGGCGGTGCTGGTGGCGAGCTCGGAACGGATCCGCGCCGAGACCGGCTGGACCCCGCGCTTCACCGCCCTGGACGACATCGTTGCCACCGCGCTGGCTTGGCGCAGGCGCAACCCGAACGGCTACGGCAACGCTCCCTGAGTCGTCTCCCGGACCGGCCTCGGATGTTGACGTCGCGACCTCGTCTGCTACCCTGAGTTGGTGTTGAAAGATCGGAGTTCCGAACGTTTCCGGCTCGGATGCACGGCCCGGTTGCGGTCGTCGGCGATGGCTGGCGGCCGGCCATGAGCGGCTGCATCGACGCGCACGGCTACGCCTCCAGCACCGGCAGCTGGATGTTGTGCGGCTGGGCTCCGGCGTCCTCCGACGCGCTGCCCGGCCACCGCCGCCTGACGTTCCGCTTCGAGCACGGCATCGTCTCCGGCGAGGGCCTGGTCGCCGGCACGGTGCGCGACGACCTGGGCACGCGCGGCCGCGGCGTGATGGCCCATCTTCCCGGAGGCGGACAGGCCCTGGGGCAGCTGCTCACGGCGGAGATCGACGGCGAGGCCGGCCCGGTCACGCTTCACGCCACTCCCGGCACCGTGCAGGCCGACGGCCTGGCTCTGGTCGAGACGCTCAAGGCGCAGCGCCTGTCGCCGACCGGTCCCGAGACCGGCCTGTTCCGCAGCATCCTGCAGCGCCCCGCCTTCGAGGGGCGCGACACGCTGGACCGGTTCGAGGACCAGTTCGCGTTCCGGGTCGACGAGGCCATCGCCTGCGGCCCGTCCGGCCTGCTGCTCAACGGCTGGCTGATGACCGCACCTCCCGGCCTGCGCGGGATGCGGCTGCGCAGCGGCAGCCGCTCCACCCCGATCGACGTGCGCGACGGCCTGCGCGTCGCCAGGCCGGACGTGGTGGCGAAGTATGGCGACGCGCTGCGCAGCCGCAACGCCGGCTGCGGCTTCGTGCTGCACGTGCCGGACTGCCTGGAACCGGGGGCCAACTCCTACCTCGAGATCGAGACCGTGGGCGGCGAGATCGGGTTCCTGCGCCTGGTGCCGTCGCGGCTGCGCGGGCTTGGCGCCATCCGCAACGTCCTGGGGAGCCTGTCGCCGCGCTACGACGAGGTGCAGCGCACCTTCGACGCCATCGGCCCGGCCCTGACCCTGCTCAACCGCGACCGGCTCGACGCGCCGCGCTTGTCGCGCGAGATCCGCTTCGGGACGCCGCCGGACGTGCCGCTCTGCTCGGTGATCGTGCCGCTCTACGGCCGGATCGACTACATGGAGGTGCAGGTCGCCCTTCTCGCCCAAGGCGGGCCCCAAGGGGGAAGCGAGGGCGGGGTGCAAGGCGGGTTCCGGGCGCGCCACGAGATGATCTACGTGGTCGACGACCCGGGCGCCGCGGACGCGGCCTGCGCGCTTGCGGACTCGCTGTTCCGCCGCTTCGGCCTGCCGCTGCGCCTGATCTTGCTCGAGGAGAACATGGGCTTCGCGCCCGCCTGCAACGCCGGGCTCGCCGCCGCACAGGGCGGCCATGTTTGCTTCCTCAACTCCGACGTGTTCGCGACCGAGCCGGACTGGCTCGACCGCCTGCTGGACGATTTCAACCGCCACCCCTCGGTCGGCATCGTCGGCCCGCTGCTGCTGTTCGAGGACGGCACCATCCAGCACCAGGGCATGCGCTACGAGCCGCTGCCCGAGTTCAGCCACTGGCTGTTCCCGACCCATCCCGGCAAGGGCAGCCGTCCGGCGCCGAGCCGGGCGCTGTCGTTGCATCCCGCGATCACCGGCGCCTGCATGGTGATGCCGCGCCAGCTCGCCCACGACCTTCATGGCTTCGACGAAGGCTACGTGATCGGCGACTTCGAGGATTCCGACCTGTGCCTGCGTGCCCGCGACGCCGGGATCGCCTCCGCAGTCGATCACGGCGTCATGCTCTACCACCTGGAGCGCAAGTCGCAGGCGTCCGCCGCCGAAACCTGGCGGATGAACGTGACGCTGTTCAACGCCTGGCTGCACCAGAAGCGCTGGGCCGCGCGGCTGGCGGCGGAGCAGGACGCGCCGCTACGCGACCGATCCCCGGGGCCGGAAACGATGACGCCGCTGCCGGCGGCACAGGTGCTGCGCGGCACGGCCTGGGCGACGCAGCGGTGAGGACGCGTCATGCTGCCGCAGGCTGAGGACACCGGCGGCGAGGCTCTGCGCATCCTGATCGCTTCGCACAGCCACCCGCGTGTGCAGAACGGCGGCTCGGAGGTGGCGTCCTACTCGCTGTTCGACCGGCTGCGCCACCGGTCCGGCCTGCGCGCCTGGTACCTCGGCTGCAGCCGCACCGCCTCGTTCGCGCGCGCCGGCCAGTCCATCACCCAACCGTTCGAGCGCGACGAGTACCTCTATACCGTCGGCGACTTTGAATGGTTCAAGTTCGCCAATCGCGACACCGCCTTCGCACGCGACTTCCGCGCCCTGTTGCGCAACCTGCGCCCGCAGGTCGTGCACTTCCACCACTACATCAACTTCGGCATGGAAGCCTTCGCCCATGTCCGCGAGGTGCTGCCGGACGCCAAGCTGGTGCTGACGCTGCACGAGTTCCTGGCGATCTGCCACCAGCAGGGCCAGATGGTCACCCGGCACGGGGGCAAGCTGTGCCGACGCTCCGGACAGGTCGAGTGCAGCCGCTGCTTTCCCGAGTTCCAGCCGTCCGACTTCTTCCTCCGCGAAACCTATATCGGCCACTTCCTCCGCCACGTGCACCAGTTCATCGCGCCCAGCCGCTTCCTGGCCGAGCGCTACGTCGCATGGGGCCTGCCGGCGGAGCGGATCAGCGTCATCGAGAACGTGCCGGCCGCCACCGCGCACCACGGCGCGCCGGCGCGGCGCCTGCGACCGGGCCCGGAGCTGCGTGTCGGCTTCTTCGGCCAAGTCTCGCTGCTGAAGGGGATCCAGGTGCTGATCGACGCGGCGGCGATCCTGGACGGCGAGCGGCGCCACGACATCGCGTTCCAGATCCACGGCGACCAGACCAACCAGCCGGCCGCGTTCCAGGCCGAGTTCTTGGGGCAGATGGAGAAGGCCGGCAATAACGTGTCCTTCCACGGTGCATACGCCAACGCCGACATCGACGAGCTGATGGCCGAGGTCGACGTGGTGCTGGTGCCCTCGATTTGGTGGGAGAACTCGCCGGTGGTGATCCAGGAAGCGTACCGCAACGGCGTGCCGGTGGTCTGCTCCAACATCGGCGGCATGGCGGAGAAGGTGGTGCCGGACGAGACCGGTCTGCATTTCGGCGTCGGCAGTCCGCGCTCGCTGGCTGCCGTGCTCAAGGCGCTGGCTGACGATCCGGACTGGCTGGCGCGCCTCGCCGCGGGTGCCGCCCGGGAATGCGCGCGCCTGGCCGGCTCCGGCGACGAGCTCGACGCCGGCCTCGCCTCGACCGACCCGCTGGGGGCGCACCTGCGCCTCTACCGCAACCTGCGCACCCCTCCGCCGCCGCGCCCGGCACCGCGGTTCGCCCTGTCCCGTGAGCCGTGACGCGCCGACACACGGCCGCTAGTGTCCTGCCCCCGAAATCCGCGTGCGGTTTCGGGGATAAGCAGGCCATTATCTTGCTGAAAAGACTAGTGTCCACTGAGAATCTGAAGTCCAACGGAGTTCAGGTTTGGGACACCAGACAGCTGTCATACAATAAGTCGGCGCAGTTCCCCGTTGCCCGGACCGGCGGGAGGTGCTCCAGCGGTTCCAAACCGGGGGTCTGCTTGATATGGTCGGGGATCAGGTGAGGGCGAATGCCAGCGATGTCGATCATGCAGCCAGGTATTGAGTCGAGTCAGGGCTGTATCGACTTCCTGTCCTACTCTCCCAGCTTGGACGGATGGATCGGTGGCGGCTGGATCGACCTGAGTTGGGACGACCAGGACGCACCGCCCGACTGCGTGCTGGAGTTCGGCGACAAGCGCATCTCCGGCCAGGCGATCGCGTGCGCGTTTCCGCGCGCCGACGTGCGCAAGATCGGCACCGGCCTGTTGTTGTTCGTGCCGGGCGAGTCGGCCCGCCGCGATGACTTCCAGGACGCGATCCTGACACGCGACGGGCGCCAGTTCCGGCTCACCCCTTCCGAGCCGCTGGAGGACCTGTCCGAGCCCGAGGTGACGGCGCGGACCAAGAGCTTGGTCAACACCGCGGTGCGATCGAGTCGGCGCGCCCACCTGCTCCGGCTGCTCAACCGCCCGAGCTTCGCCGGGCAGGACACGCTGGAGGCGCTGCAGCCGCCGGTGTTCCTCGAGCTCGACTCCGCCTGCCTGTGCCCCCCCGGCGGCCTGCTGCTGCGCGGCTGGTTCATCGACCCGTTCAAGAGCGTGGAAAGCATACGCGTCCGTTGCGGCAGCGAATCCCGCCTGCTGGACACACGGCACTGGATCCCGATCGCCCGTCCCGACGTGCGCGAAGGCTTTGCCAGGAACTTCGGCGGGCTGGTTGACCTGTGCGGCTTCCTGGCCTTCGTGGACGACGTCTATGCCACCGGCGAGACGGCCTATTTCGAAGTGCGCAGCCGCTCGGGCGACGTTGCGTTCAAGCGCATCCCCCACATACGCAGCCCCGGCGTCGACACCATCAAGGAAACCCTGGGCCACCTGGAGCTGCGCTACGACGAGCTGGCACAAGGCTACGACCACGTGCTCGGCCCGGCGGTCAAGGCGATGAACGATTTCCGCATGCTGGACGGCGTCGACTACAAGGAGATGCGCTTCGGCGAGGGTCCGGCCGCACCGAGCTGCTCGATCATCGTGCCGCTGTACGGCCGCATCGACTTCATGGAGCTGCAGCTGGCGTTCTTCTCGCGCACGCTGGGGCGCGACCACGAGCTGATCTACGTGCTCGACGATCCGACCATCCTGCGTGCGGCCGAGGCGCTCGCCACCTCCTGCCTGGCCCGCTTCCGGCTGCCGTTCCGGCTGGTGGCGCTGTCGGCCAACATGGGCTACGCGCCGGCCAACAACGTCGGGCTGAAGCTGGCGCGCGGCGAGTACGTGTGCTTCCTCAACTCCGACGTGTTCCCTAAGACGCCCGACTGGCTCGACCGCATGGTGGAGACCGCCGCCAGCCGTCCGGAGGTCGGCGTGGTGGGCGCGCTGCTGGTGTTCGAGGACGAGACCATCCAGCACGAGGGCTGCTCCTACGAGGTGCTGCCGGAGTTCGCCGGCTGGAGCTTCAGCCTGCACCCGCGCAAGGGACGGTATCCCGGCGACGACGAAAGCGTGCAGGAGGTTGAGGCGGTGACCGGCGCCTGCCTGCTGATGCCGATGGCGCTCGCCCGCGCCGTCGGCGGCTTTGACGAGGGCTACGTGATCGGCGACTTCGAGGACGTCGACCTGTGCCGTAAGGCGCAGGCGCAGGGGCGGATCTGCGTGGTCGACCGGCGGGCCCGGCTCTACCACCTGGAGCGGCAGTCCCAGGGCGCCCAGCAATCCTCCTGGCGCCTCAACCTGACCCTCTACAACGCTTGGCGGTTTCAGAACCGTTGGGTGAGGCCAGCGCACGTCGCGCCAGCCGAGGCACAGCATCTGGACAGCCCGGCATGAGCGACCTAGCCACCCGCGCCTCGTTGCTGCCGCCCGGCACCGGGCCGGCGGCGCCGCGGCGCGGTCTGCCCAGCGTCCTGGTGATGACCCATTCGCATCCGAAGCTGACGCGCGGCGGTGCCGAGATCTCGGCCTTCACCCTGTTCCGCGAGCTCAAGGCGCGCGGCGCCACCGCGTGGCTGCTGGGCTGCTCCAGCCCCAAGAGCGAGACGCGGCTCGGCGCCACCCTGACCCAGCCGTACGGGCCGGACGACTACGTCTACCACCCCAACGCCCCGTTCGATTATTTCAAGTTCGCCAACCCCGATCCGCAGTTCCCCAAGGTGCTGGAGGAGCTGGTCGCGGAGCTGAAGCCGGACATCGTGCACACGCACCACTTCGTCCGGTTCGGGGTCGAGATGTTTTCCGCGATCCGCCGCGGCTGGCCGCAGGCCAAGATCGTGCTCAGCCTTCACGAGTACCTGGCCATCTGCAACCACCACGGCCAGATGATGAAGACCAGGACCTTCCGCCTGTGCGAGAAGGACAGCTACTCGGCCTGTGCCGCCTGCTTTCCAGAATATGGCGAGCGGGACTTCTTCCTGCGCAAGCGCTACCTGCAGATGTTCTTCGACGACGTCGACCTGTTCATCTCGCCGAGCCACTTCCTGGCCGAACGGTTCCGCAGCTGGGGCCTGCCGGACGAGAAGCTGGCGGTGCTGGAGAACATGCCGCCGGAGCGCGACGGCAGCCCGTTCGCCGAGGCGTGGATGTCGCCCAACGAGGCGCCCGAGCCGCTGGCGCCCGGCTCGCTGCCGTCGCGCAGCGTGACCGCGCCCGCGGTGTCGGCGCGCTTATCGCAACTGCGCCGGCCGGGCCTGGCCCAGACCACCGCCCGCGGGGGCCTGCGCACGCTGCGCTTCGGCTTCTTCGGCCAGATGTCGCCGTTGAAGGGCATCACCGTGCTGATGGACGCGGCGCGCCGGCTGAAGACCCTCGGCGTGACCAACGCCATGATCGAGATCTATGGCGACTATTCGAGCCAGCCGCTCGAGTTCCAGAAGGTGGTCGAGGAGGCGCTGGAGGAGGCGGGCGAGAACGTCGTGTTCCACGGCGCCTACGACAACTCCCAGGTCAACGCGCTGATGCAGGGGATCGACGCCATGGTGATCCCCTCCACCTGGTGGGAGAACTCGCCCGTGGTGATCCAGGAAGCGTTCACCAACGGCAAGCCGGTGATCTGCTCCAACATCGGCGGCATGGCCGAGAAGGTCACCCACGGCGTCAACGGGATGCATTTCGAGGTAAGCCGCCCGGCCAGCCTGGCCGAGGTGCTGGCCGACCTCGCGACCCATCCGGAAAAGCTGGCGGCGCTGGCCGCCGGCGTCAGTCCGCCACCGACCGCCGACGAGGCGCTGGACCAGCACCTCCATCTCTACGACCGAGTTCTTTCTTGAACCGGTCGCGGCAGTGCTTCTAGTTTCGCTGTCGTGATCATGCAGCGCACCAATGCGCGGCGGAACGATGAGGAACGGAGATGAACGGCGTGATGATCAAGGGTGCGGTCGACAGGCTGGACAGCGACAGCGCGGTGGGCTGGCTGTACGGCAGCGACTACACCGCGCCGCCGATCGTCCGCGCCTTCCTGCACCACGACATGATCGGCGAGAGCGTGGCCGACGCGCACCGGCCCGACCTGGAACAGGTCGGCCTCGGCGACGGCCGCTGCGGCTTCGAGATCCGCTTCATCCGGTCGATCGACCCCGCCTACCTGCCGTTCGTGACGATCAAGCCGAACGACGTCGACCTCCATCTGCCGATCCCGTCCAGCAGCGCCGCCTATATCGACCTGATCAACGCCGTGCTGGTCGGTTATTCCGGCACCGGACGCTCCCGTTCGGTGCTGGGTGGGCTGTGGACCGACCGGCTGGACGCGCCGCAGCTGCTCGCCGGCCGGATCGCGGTCGGCGCGTCCGCCGCCGAGCTGCAGCCGGCGCTGCAGGAGCTGATACGCAACGGCCACGTGCTGCTGCACAATGCCCTGGCGCCGAACGGCGTCGGCAGCCGGGACATCGCCAACTTCCATGTGGCCACCGGCCCCCACGCTCCGGAGGAGGAAGGCCGGCTGCGTGCGGCGTTGACCGGGATCGCCGGCCTGCTGTTCCGCGAGTCGGTGGTGCGGCTGCTTCGCGCGGTGTTCGACGACCATCCGGTGATCTACCGCTTCGACATGGTGTCTGGCACCGCCGGCTTCGCCCAGGCTTCCAGCCTGGAGGAGCTGCCGTCGCCGGGAGAATGCGTGGCGCTCTATGCCGGCAATCCGGACGGTCCGGTGCGGATCGACATCGTGCGCGACAGCCACGAGATGGCGGAGTTCGGCCCGGACGGCCGCTCCCGCTGGACCGGCGCCGGGGCGGCGGAGCTGGCCCGCTACGCCGCCGAGGCCGGGCTGTCGATCGAGAGCCTGGAGCTGGACTCGCTGGACATCGCCATCCTCAGCCCGGGCCTGGTGCACCGGGTGGTGGCGGAGCCGGAAGCGCCGGCGCTGCGCGCGGTGCTGGCGCCGCGCCGGGTCACGCCCACCCGCTTCCTGACCGGCGACGGCAGCTGGTCCGAGGTCGGGCACGTATCGGGCGCGCGGATCCGGGTGTAGGATCGCACCGTCCGTCCGTCCATCCGTGCGGCCGGACGGGCTTTGCCTTGGGAGATCCGGTCCTGTTGGAGAACGCGCCGAACCCGGTGGTGGCGGTGGGCGATGTGTTGTTCGGCAACGCCCTGCCGTTGTCCCTCATCGCTGGCCCCTGCCAGATCGAGAGCCGGGACCACGCCTTCGAGTGCGCCGGGGCGTTGCGCGAGATCGCCCGCCGGCTCGGGATCGGCCTGGTGTTCAAGAGCTCCTACGACAAGGCGAACCGCACCAGCCGGTCCGGTCCGCGCGGCGTCGGGCTCGACCGGGCGATCGAGATCTTCGCCGAGATACGCGATGCCCTGTCCCTGCCGGTGCTGACCGACGTGCACGAGCGTGCGCACTGCGCCGTGGTCGCCGAGGTGGTCGACGTGCTGCAGATCCCGGCCTTCCTGTGCCGGCAGACCGACCTCCTCGTCGCGGCAGCCGAGACCGGACGCGTGGTCAACGTCAAGAAGGGCCAGTTCCTGGCCCCCTGGGACATGGGCAACGTGCTGGACAAGGTGACCGGCGCCGGTAACCCGAACGTGCTGGCGACCGAGCGCGGCACCTCGTTCGGCTACAACGCGCTGGTGTCCGACTTCCGCGGCCTGCCGGTGATGGCGGGCTTCGGCGCGCCGGTGATCTTCGACGCCACCCATTCGGTGCAGCAGCCCGGCGGCCAGGGTAGCCGCTCCGGCGGACAGCGCGAGTTCGTTCCGGTGCTGGCCCGTGCCGCGGTCGCGGTGGGCGTGGCGGGCGTGTTCATCGAGACCCATCCGGATCCGGACCACGCCCCGTCCGACGGCCCGAACATGATCGCGCTGCGCGACTTCGAGCCCCTGGTCGCCAACCTGCTGCGCTACGACCGTCTCACCAAGTCCCTGCCGGACGCAGGGCGGCCGGATGCGGCGGGCTGAGGCAGCCGGCGCGGCGGGCCCGGCTCGATGAACCCGATCGTCGTCATCCCGGCCAGGCTCGGCTCGACCCGCTTGCCGGACAAGCCGCTGGCGCCGATCGCGGGCCTGCCGATGGTGGTTCAGGTCTGGCGCCGGGCCATGGAGGCTGGGCTCGGCCCGGTGCTGGTGGCGACCGACCACGTCCGTATCGCCGACGCGGTGCGGGAAGCGGGTGGGCGGGCGGTGCTGACCCGTTCCGACCACCCGTCCGGCACCGATCGGATCGCCGAGGCGCTCTCGCTGGTGGACCCGGACCGCCGGCATGACGTGGTGGTCAACCTGCAGGGCGACCTGCCGACGGTGGCGCCGCAGGTGGCCCGCGCCGCCGTTGCTCTGCTCGACGATGCCGCGGTGGCGGTGGGGACCGCGGTGGCACCCGCCACGGCCGAGGAGGCGGCGGCCGACAGCGTGGTCAAGATGGTTGGCAGCCCGCTCGGGAACGGCCGCTTCCGCGCCCTCTACTTCACCCGGGCCCGGGCGCCTTGGGGCGAGGGCCCGCTCTACCACCACATCGGCCTGTATGCCTGGCGCCGGGCGGCGTTCGAGCGCTTCGTGGCGCTGCCGCCCTCGGTGCTGGAACGGCGCGAGCGCCTGGAACAGCTGCGTGCGCTGGAGGCGGGGATGCGGATCGACGCGATGCTGGTGGACGACGTGCCGCTCGGTGTCGACACGCCGGACGACCTCCTCCGTGTGCGCCTGCTGATGGCGGGCGGATGATGGCGGCCGCTCCCGCGTCGCTGGCCGCCGGCCGGCCGCAGCATGGCGACCCGGGTGCCGTGGCCGCCGCTGCCGAGAGCGTTGCCCGGACCATCGAGATCGAGCGCGGCGGCCTCCGGTCGATCCGGCACGCCCTGGCGGGCGGGCTCGCGGCGGCGTTCGCGCAGGCGGCCGACCTGATCGAACGCAGCGGCGGCAGCGTCGTCGTCACCGGCATGGGCAAGTCCGGCCATGTCGGCAAGAAGGTGGCGGCGACGCTGGCCTCCACCGGCACGCCCAGCCACTACATCCACCCGGCAGAGGCCAGCCACGGCGACCTCGGCGCGCTGCGCGACGGCGACGTGGTGCTGGCGATGTCCTGGTCCGGCGAGACCCCCGAGCTCGCCGACATCGTGGAGTACACCCGCCGCTTCGGCATGCCGCTGGTCGCCGTCACCGCGCGCCCCGGGAGCGCGCTGGGACGCGCCGCCGATGTCGGCCTGTTCCTGCCCGACGCGCAGGAGGCCTGCCCGAACGGTCTCGCGCCCACCACCTCGACCACCATGCAGCTGGCGGTCGGCGACGCGCTGGCAATCCTGCTGCTGGAGCGGCGCGGCTTCACCGCCACCGACTTCAACCGGTACCATCCCGGCGGCAAGCTCGGCGCCCGGCTGACCACGGTCGGCCGGCTGATGCACGAGGGCGAGGAGATGCCGATCGTGCCGGAGGCGGCCACGCTGTCGGAAGGGATCGTGGAGATGACCTCCAAGCGCTTCGGCATCGCCGGCGTGGTCGACGAGGCCGGGAACCTGGTCGGCGTGCTGACCGACGGCGACGTGCGCCGGGCGTTCCAGAGCGGCTTCCGCGACCGGCCGGTCGTGGAGGTGATGGGGCGCCGCCCGCAGACGGTGGCCGTCGACGTCCTGGCCGCCCGCGTGCTGGCGCAGATGAACGACGCGCGGATCACCTGCATGTTCGTGGTGGCGGAACGCCGCCCGGTCGGCCTGGTCCACGTGCACGACCTGCTGCGGGCGCGGATCGCCTGAGGCTGGCCGCGCCTGGGTGCCCAGGCTCGTTCGGGAGACGGAAAGGATCCTGAGATTTGCGTCACCCGGAGAGGCGTTAATATAGAATTAAATTCTTGCAAAAATAGGGTACCAAGCTCATTACGCTGGAAGCACGTTCAACCGACCGGTTCCGGAGCTTGCCTGTGTCCGTCACCCATCTTTCCCGTCTGGCAGAAGACTACGGTCCGGAAACGGCCCAAAACCTCGACCGGCATTTCCCGATTGCGACCAGGGCCCTCAAGGTGCGTCGCGAGGATCCTGCCGAGGCCGGACCGCCGTCCTCGATCGCGCCCGAACGCGCCCGCCTGACCACCGCCCTGGCCTCCTTCCTCCAGACCCTGCGCGGGGAGGAAGTGCTGTACTACCCGACGCCGGGCAACGGCGGCGACTGCGTGATCCAGGTCGGCGTCTACCAGGCGCTTGCCCGGGCCGGCGTCACCTTCAGGCCGATCAACCTGCAGGCCGACGTCACCGGGCGCACGGTCATGCTGGGCGGCGGCGCCAACCTGACCCCGCTTTACCGCGAGCTGCGCGATGCCCTGCTCGACGGCGGGCTGCTGGAGCGTTGTGGCCGCCTGGTGATCCTGCCGCACACCATACGCGGCAACGAGGACCTGCTGGCGCGGATGGACGGGCGGGTGACCATCTTCTGCCGCGATCCGGAAAGCTACATCCACGTGCAGCGCCACGCCGTCACTCGGGAGGTCCATCTCGACCACGACATGGCGGTCCATATCGACGTCGAGCAGTTCTACCGGGAAACCGCCTGCTACACCGATGCGCCCGGCCTGTTTGATTCGCTTGTCAGCGGTGCGGAACAACTGTTCGACCCCGACGACCAGGACACCGTCAGGCCGTTCTTCCGCACCGATGGCGAGCAGGCCGCGGACATGACGGTGCCGGACGGCAACCTCGACATTTCCAGGACCTTCGAGCTGGGCACCTGGCCGGAGAACTCGCACAAGGCGGTCTGGTGCTTCTTCGAGGCGATCCGGCGGTCGCGCCACGTCCTCACCGACCGGCTGCATGTCGGCATCGCCGCGTCGTTGCTGGGAAAGCCCTGTACTTTCTATGACAACTCATATGGAAAGAATAAAACAGTTTATCTGCATTCCATCAGGAAGTATACGCAGCCGGAGATGCTGGACTTCGTTCCCACGACATGAGGCCAGCTTGACAACCCACCGGATGACCGCAAGCTAGGATGTTCAAAGCCCGCGGAAATAATCAATGCGTCTCGCTCTTCTGGTTCTGGCCTACCGCGAGCCCGAGGTGCTGCGCCGCGCGATCCCGCTCTACAAGTCCGCCGGCTTCGACGTCTTCGTGCACCTGGACAAGAAGGCCGACACCGCCTCCTACCTGGCCCGCCTGGGTGACGCCGCCCGCCATTGCCGCCTGATCTACCGGCGGATCGACATCTTCTGGGCGGGGTTCTCCATGATCGAGGCGGAACTCGCCCTGATCTTCGCGGCGATGGCGGAAGGGCAGTATGACAGGTTCACCCTGGTGTCCGACGACACCTTCCCGGTGGTGCCGCAGGATCGGCTGCTGCAGGTGCTGCGCGAGGAGCTGGACCGAGTGATGATCCGGAAGCTGGAGCCGGACGACCCGTTCATGAGACGCTACTCCAATTTTTACCATTTCGACCATCCGGTGAGCTCCCTGCTCGGCCGGCAGATCGAGAGTGCCACCGTCGACGACAGGTATCTGACCGAGATGGTCGCGATCCAGCAGCTGAAGGACCGCGGCAAGAAGCAGACCGACATCTACTACGGCTCGCAATGGTGGTCGCTCACCGCGTCCAGCATGGCCACCGTGCTGGAAGCGCTTGAACGCGACGAGCACCTGTTCGCCTCGTTCAAGTATTCGGCGGTCCCGGACGAGATCCTGTTCCAGACCGTGGTGGGCAACCTAGTCGACCGGTCGAGCGTCCGGCAGGGCATCGTCTACGTGGAATGGTCGAAGGATCCCAGGCCGTACGTGTTCCGGCAGATGGACGAGCTCGACGTGATCCCCCGCGACTACTGCTTCGTACGCAAGGTCGGCTCGCACAGCACCGCGATCCTCGACGGCCTGACGGCGCGCTTCCTGTAGTCGCGACGTACCTGCTATCTGTCGGCCGCGACGCTGTGACGGGGCTGGAGCGGGACGTGGATGTGATGGATCGTGCTGCCCCGACCGTGGTGTTTTCCGCGCTCTTCAACGAGTCCGACGCCTTCCTGACGACCTATGTCCGGAACTTCCTCAACAACACCGGCGACGGCACGGTGCTAGTCGTCAACCTGCCCTCTGGCCGGACGATCCCCTGCCCGCTGGCGGAGGGAAGCGAGCGGGTGCTGGTGTTCTCCGGGGAGGTGCAGCGCCGGAAGTTCGGCCACACCCTGTTGTCCGGTCACCTGGAATCCTTCGGGCACGCGAGCCGGACCGTCGGCGAGTTCGACTTCTTCTGTCCGCTCGCCTCCAACAGCCTGTTCGCCCGGCCGTTCAACCTCCAGGCGGCGCTGGAAAAGCTGAAGGTGAAGCCCGTCACCACCTCCAACGACCTCGACGACCTGATGGAGGTGTGGTGGTGGGTGAAGGTCAGGCGCAACCCGCGCTTCATCGCCTTCCTCAAGGAGCGGTGGGGCCTGACCCACCTGTCGCAGAACCAGATCGAGGGGCTGCTCGCCGCGCGAAGCGACTGGGCGGTGCTGCACGAGCGGTCCGGGCAGATCCTCGAGCTCGGCGCGACCACCGAGCCGGATCAGGAATTCCCGATGGAGGAGATCCTCCCGGCGACCCTGATCAAGCAGTTCGGCTCCGGCCACTTCGCCTATATCTGCCACATCTTCTGGGCCAGGTCGTACCAGGGCAAGGTCGTCCTCGCCGATATCCTGGACATGCCCCGCCTGTTCCCGGACGAGATCTGCATCCTCAAATGGTTCGACCGCGACCCGGACGACCCTGCCACCGCGGCAGTCTCGACCGGCTGGATCCAGGACCTGCTGGGACAGGTGTCGGAAGACCTCCGGACCGAACCGGCGACCACCCGGTTCGCGCACCGGATGATCCTGGAGCAGGTGGCGCGCGTGATGGCCGAACGCGAGGCCTTCGGGCCGATGACGGCCGGCTGGTGGACCGGGGCGACCGAGCCCGACCGGCGCCAGGTGGCGCTGACCCGGACGGTGGCGATGCGTCGCGAGATGATCACGCTGCCGATCGAGCCGGAGGCCGGACGGGACCTGAAGCCTATCTACCTGTACACCGAGAACACCAGGCACGACGTGCGGCTGAGCCTGGAGATCAGCGAGGCGGACAGCACGACGATCGTGTTCAGCGCGTCGCTGCCGGAGGGGACCGCGGGCGCCGGCGCGGACGCCGACCCCGTGCTGGAAGGCTACCTGTATCTGCAGACGCTGGCGGCGCCGGGCAGCCGGGTGTTCCGGCTGCGCTGCGTGTCGGCGACGCCCGACATGCGCGACCGGATCAGCGGGAACGTGGTGATCCAGGACGCCCGGGGCTACCATCGCACGCCGTCCTCCCACGCCATCGATGGCGAGGTTCCGGAGTTCTATTACCAGAACGGCCCGGTTGCCGGTAGCGGAGAGATGTGGTTCGGCATCCCCTTCTTCAGCCGGTTCGCCGTCACGCTCACCGTGGACATCATCTAGAGCAGATCCCGATCAGGTGGACGGCCTGATCGGGTGAAGGTGCGCTGGCGCTGCAGCCGCCGCGAGATCGTTGCGGTTCCACAAGAGATCGGCTGCCGCCAGGCGGCAGCGCATGCAGGGATCCGGTCCGGATGATGCGTCCGGACACATGATGCATGCCGTTTCGGTACCGAAACGTCGCAAAAATAAGCAAATACTCGCACCATGATCGATGGCGGCGTGATCTTCGCTTTCCTGATCTAGACCCAAGCAGATCGCTTGCACGAGCCGTTACGGCTCGATTAATGTCGTTCTACCGTGTTTTTTGATGATCTCGCTGCAGCGGCATCGGCACCCGCGGAATGAACGGTAGGCACATGGACCTCCAGACCGATCCTGCTCCGCCCGAATGCCAGGCAGACCTGGACGAGGCGACGCCGCCGCTGCCGCGTGTCGAACCGGTCACGCAACAGCCGCGCTGGCGCCGGTTCGACGCCGCCTGGTACGCGGCGCGCTACCGGGAGTCGCTGGCCGAGCAGGGCGTCAAGGGGAGCGAACTCGAAGCCTTCTACTGGCAGCAGGGCTGCCGGCTTGGCCACTCGCCCAACATGTTCTTTGACGAGATCTGGTATCTGGCGACATATCCCGACGTTGCCGCCCACGTCGCGGCCGGTGGCGCCCGTTGCGGCTTCGAGCACTACATCCGCGACGGCCACCGCGACCGCTCGCCGCACTGGCTGTTCGACGAGCGCTACTACCTGATGTGCAACCGCGACGTCACCCAGGGCGTGCTGCAGCGCGGGCACTTCGTCAACGGCTACGACCATTACCTCGCAAGCGGCGATGCCGAGTTGCGCACCGGCCACCGCTTCTTCGACCCCCTGCTGTATGGCGAGAACGCCGACGAGAGCGACGACGCGCGCGGCCAGGCCGGCGGTCCGTTCGTCCGCTTCCTGCTCGACGGCTGCCGGGCCGGCAGCACGGCGCGGCTGTCGTGGTACTTCGATCCGGCCTGGTACCTCCGGACCTATCCGGAACTGGGCGAGGAGATCGCGGCAGGCTGGACCTGCGCGCTGCACCACTTCCTGTGCCACCGCAGCACGAATCGTTACGCCGGCCTGGAGTGGTTCTCCGAGCAGCACTACGGCGCCACCTACCCGGACGTGCTGGCGGCTGTGGACAAGGGCGCCTTCCGCAGCACCTACGAGCACTTCGTCAAGTTCGGCGCCGCCGAGCGCCGTCGGCCGCATCCCGAGGTCGACCTGGTCGAGCATTACCGTTCCACCGCGGTGCAGGCCGCGATCGAGCGCGGCGAGCACGAGAACGCGTTCACCCACTGGCTGGCCCGGCGCCAGGACGCCGACGAGGGCGGCGATCCGGCTCCGGTGGTCGAGGCGCAGAGCAAGCAGCTGTTCGCGCGCCTGGCGGACGCCATGCTGCCGCAGTTCGCGCGCTCCAAGCTCGACTTCACCATGCACGGCACGCCCGCCGTCAGCGTCATCATCGTGCTGCACAACAAGTTCGCGCTGACCATGACCGCGTTGTCGTCGCTGCGCGCGGTACATGCAGGCCCCATCGAGCTGATCCTGGTCGACTCTGGCTCGCGCGACGAGACGCGCCACATCGGCCGCTACCTCGCCGGCGCCCGCATCATGCG
>CAXUDP010000085.1:0-17055 GCA_964249735.1 uncultured Acetobacteraceae bacterium
CGTCGCTGGCGGCGAGACCGGGGCTGGTCGTGGACCTCCGCCGGGCGCTGCACGAGGGGAACGCGTTCGGTGCAGCACTGGCGTCGCAGGCCGGACCGTCCTGGTGTGCGGAGCGCCAGGAGCGCCAGGGACTGCCGGCGCCGGCCCGTGCCGTGGCCGCTCCGCAGGTCCTGCCGGAGCTTCCTGACGGATGGCGCCGGCCGAAACCCGCTTCGACGCCACCTGGTCACTGCGCCGGGAACAGCCCGACGAAGCCTAGCGCTTCGACCGGCATTGCCAGGCGCTGCTTTTCGACCTGCCGGGCCCGGCGGCCCGACCCGTCAGCGCCTAGGGGGCGACGGGCCGGCCTCCAGCTCCGACAGCTCGGCCATCGCCGCCTTGGCCGTCCCGCCCGGCACGTCCATGGCCACATCCGGCCCGGCCTGCTCCGGTCGCAGCCGGCGGGTGACGGCGAAGGCGGTGAGCACCGCCAGGGTGCCGAACACCACACCGCCCGCCGCCTGCCCCAGCAGCACGCCGACCGGGCCGTAGCGGGTGCCGAATGCCACGAACGGGATCGTGCCCAGGGTCGCTCGCCCCCAGTTGAACAGGGTGGACAGCAGCGGGTGGCCCAGGTTGTTGAACGCGGCGTTGGCCACGAACAGGGCGCCGACCCACAGGAAGCCCGCCACCGTCAGCGAGCAGAACAGGTGGATCAGCACGGCACTGGTGCCGGTGGCGGAGAACACCACCACCACCTGGTCCTGCAGCGCAGCCAGCAGCGCCCACATCGCCAGCACGCAGCCCAGCACCAGCAGCAGGGAGGCGCGCAGGGTTTCGCGCACCCGGTTGCACAGGCCCGCGCCCAGGTTCTGCGCCATGATCGGCCCGACCGAGCCGGTCAGGGCATAGATGAAGGCGAACGCCACCGGGGTGATGCGGTCGATCGTCGCCTGGCCGGCCACCGCCTGCAGGCCGAACCGGGCCAGGGCGTGGGTGGTGTAGGCCGCCCCCACCGGAGTGGCGAGGTTGGTCAGGATCGCCGGCATCGCCACGACGCCGACCCGCCGGGCGTCCGGCAGCAGCCGGGCGAGCGCCGGCCTGTGCAGCAGCCCGTGCCGCCGCACGCTCAGATAGCCGAGCAGCGCCGCGGTGCCGCGCGAGGCGACGGTTGAGATCGCGGCCCCGACCAGCCCCAGATGCAGCCCGGTGACAACCCCCAGGATCAGCAGCGGGTCGAGGCAGGCGGTCACCGCGGCTCCCCACAGCGTCACCGTCATGGAGCGGCGCGCGTCGCCCAGCGCCCGGAGCAGGGAGGAGAACCCCATGCCCAGCGTGATCAGCGGCAGGCAGGGCGAGACGATCCGCACGTACTCCGCCACCGCGTGGAAGGTGCCGCCGGTGGCACCGAGCCCGAGGAGGATCGGACGGAGCAGCAGCACGGTGAGCAGGCCGATCAGCAGCATCACCGCCGACATCACCAGCAAGGCGGAGGACGCAACCCGTCCGGCCTCCTCGAACCGGTTGGCGCCGATCAGCCGCGACACCACGGCACCCAGCCCGATCGACATGCCGATCGAGACCGCGATCTGCAGCATGCCGACCGCCCCGGTGAAGCCGATCGCCGCCGTCAGGCCGCGGTCGCCCAGGCGGGAAATGTAGAACAGGTTGAGCAGGTCGACCGCGAACACCGCGATCAGCCCGACCGCGCCGGTGCCGGCCATCACTGCGGTGTGGCGCATGATCGAGCCGGTGCAGAACCGCGCCCGGCGCTCGCTCCCCGCGGCCTGGACCTTCACGGGTCCCGCCGATGCAGCCTTCATCCCCGGAAACCCCGACACGATCCGGTTCTCGCCTATCCCGTCCCGCCTGACCAGGGTTCAGGCGAGCCGCAGGATCGGCTTGTGACGCCACACCAGCCGGAAGTAGAGGAGATCCGCCAGCGCCATGACGACCGTGGCGGCCGGATAGGCGATCCACACCCCGTCGAGGCCGATGAGGTGGCTCAGCCCCCACGCCACCGGCACCTCCACCAGTGCGATCGACAGCACCAGGATCAGGGTGGGCACCAGCACCACCCCGCTCGCGCGCATCTGCCCGGCCAGGATGCCGGTGATCCCGCTCACCACCACGCTCCACAGCACGATGTGCAGCAGCGACTCCGTGGTGCCCACCACCGCCCGGCTGGCGATGAAAAGTTCCACCAGGCGGCGCGAGAACAGGGTGGCGACCACCACCAGGGCCCCGGTGATCACGAGGTTCAGCACCAGCCCGGTGCGCAGGATCGCCGGCAGCCGCGCGGTCCGGCCGGCGCCGATCGCCTGCGCGCTCAGGATGCTGACGGTGATGCCGACCGACATCGCCGGGAACTGCACATAGGCCATGACCTGGTTGACCGCCCCGTACGCCGCGGTCGCACCCGGCCCGTACCGGTTGACCAGCCCAAGCAGCACCATCTCCGCCAGCGCCATCGCCACCATCTGCACCGCCGACGGCACGCCGAGCCGGAGCACCTCCCCCACGATCCGCCGATCCGGGCGCATGGCGCGCCCGAAGCGGCGGTCCGGCGCCATCGGGCTGTCCTGTCGGCGCAGCGACCAGCCGAGCCATGCCAGGCCGACCGCCCAGGCCAGCACCGCGCCCCAGGCGGCGGCGGCGACACCCAGGCGCGGCAGGCCGAAGACGCCGCGTATCAGCGCCGGCGTCGCCACCATCGACACCCCGAGCGCGATCGCCAGCGCCCATAGCGGGGTCACGGTGTCGCCGACGCCGCGCAGCAGCATGGTCAGCAGCAGGAACGCGAACAGCAGCGGCATAAAGCCCAGCATCACCGTGGCATAGGCGACGGCTCCCGGCAGCACGGCAGCCGGGGTGCCGAGTGCTTCGAGCAGCGGACGGGCCAGCGGCGTCAGCAGCAGCGACACCGCGAAGCCGCCGGCCAGCACCGCCGTCATGGTCGAGGCCGCCACCCGGCGCACCTGCTCGACCTCGCCAGCGCCCCAGGCCTGGCCGATCAGCACCGAGGCACCCGCCCCCATGCCGATCACCAGCGATACCAGAAAGAACACCAGGGGGAAGAACACGCTGGCAGCGGCCATGGCGTCGATGCCGATCATCTGGCCGAGAAAGATGTTGCTGGCCGTTCCCGACCCGGCCTGCAGCACGTTGCTCAGCATCATCGGCCCGAGAAAGGCGAGAAAACTGCGCCACAGGGGCGGGCCCGGGCGGAGCGCTGCGTTCATGCGAACGGTCAAACCACAACCGGTCCGGTTCCGCCAGACACCCGGATAGGTTGAGGCGACATCGTGCGGGGCTGGTCCGCGGAGGGGGCAGGACTGGCACGGGCAGGACTGACACGTTGCCGGCATCGTATCCCGCCAGGCGGCATCCTCCCGGCCTGGAACAGGAACACGTCGCAGGGGGCTTCTCCGCAGGCGCCCGAAGATCGCTGCCTCGGAGGCGGCACAGGGTCAGGTCCGCCGGCCCGTCCAGGACGTCGACGCCGCAGAGGCGGCGCTTCGCTCGTTCCAGCCGGTTGTCGGGATCGTGCGCGTCCGGCCGACGTCGCGCCGCCACGTCGCCATGCGGGGCGGCAAGGCCCTGTCCGCCCTTCTCGTCGGTCCGTCGGCAGGCGCACCGTCCATTTCCTGTGGCGGGTGCAGCATGACACCGCGTTTTCCGCCCGGTCGGGGCGATCCACCGGTCGGGATCTGTTGTAGATCGTGCCGGCCATGACCCTGCTCGCCACCGACTACGATTTCGTCCTGCCGTTGGAGCGGATCGCGCAGGAGCCGGCGCGTCCGCGCGAGGACGCCCGCCTGCTGGAGGTGCGGCGGGACGGGCTCGCGCACCGGGTGGTGGCGGCGCTGCCGGGGCTGCTGCGCTCGGGCGACCTCCTGGTGGCCAACGACACGCGGGTGATCCCGGCGCAGCTCGAAGCGCGTCGGGGCGAGGCCCGCATCGGCGTCACCCTGGACCGCGCGCTGCCGGACGGCAGCTGGCACGTGCTGGTGCGCAACGCCCGGCGCCTGCGCGACGGCGACGTGCTGCGCTTTCCCGGCACGGCGGTGTCCGCGCGCGTGCTGGAGCGCGAAGCGGGCGGCGGCGCGGTGCTGCGCTTCGACGCCGGAGGCGGAGCGTTCGATGCCTTCCTGCGTGCGGCAGGCACCCTGGCGCTGCCGCCCTACATCGGCCGGCCGGACGGGCCCACCGCGGCCGACGCGGCCGACTACCAGACCGTGTTCGCGGCGCATGACGGCGCGGTCGCCGCTCCTACCGCCGGGCTGCACTTCACGCCCGCCCTGCTCGACGCGGCACGGGCGCTGGGCGTCGGCCATGCGACGGTGACGCTGCATGTCGGCGCCGGCACCTTCCTGCCGATGCGCGAGGCGGCGGTGGACGCACACCGGATGCACCCCGAACGGGGCATCGTCAGCCGGGAAGCGGCCGACGCGATCAACCGGGCACGCGCCGGCGGCGGCCGGATCGTCGCGGTCGGCACCACGTCGCTGCGTCTGCTGGAAACCGTTGTCGACGCCGACGGCACCGTGCACCCGTTCGACGGCGAGACCAGCCTGTTCATCCGGCCCGGCCACCGCGTCCGCAGCGCCGACCTGCTGCTGACCAACTTCCACCTGCCGCGCTCCACCCTGTTCATGCTGGTCTGCGCCTTTGCCGGCCGCGACCGGATGCTGGACGCTTATGCGCAGGCGATCGCCAGCGGCTACCGGTTCTATTCCTATGGCGACGCCTGCCTGCTGGAGCGGGCCGGGTGACGGGGTTCTCCTGGACGGCAGAGGCGACCGACGGCGCCGCCCGCGCCGGGCACCTGCACACCGCGCACGGCACGGTGCCCACGCCGACCTTCATGCCGGTCGGCACCGCCGGCACGGTCAAGGCGATGACCGCGGACGCGGTGCGCGCGACCGGCGCCGGCATCGTGCTCGGCAACACCTACCACCTGATGCTCCGCCCCGGTGCGGAGCGGGTGCAGGCGCTGGGCGGCCTGCACCGGTTCATGGACTGGCCCGGCCCGGTCCTGACCGATTCCGGCGGGTTCCAGGTGATGTCGCTCAGCACCTTGCGCACCCTGGACGCCGACGGCGTCACCTTCCGCTCGCACTTGGACGGCACCACGCACCGCCTGACCCCGGAGCGCTCCACCGCGATCCAGCACGCGCTGGATGCCACGATCACCATGTGCTTCGACGAGTGCCCTGCCCTGCCCGCCAGCACCGACGCGATCGCCGCCTCCATGCGGCTGTCGATGCGCTGGGCCGCCCGGTCGCGCGACGCGTTCGTGCCGCGGAACGGCTACGCCCAGTTCGGCATCGTCCAGGGCGGCGTGGAGCCGGAGTTGCGTGCCGAAAGCGTGCGCGCGCTGCGCGAGATCGGCTTCGAGGGCTATGCGGTCGGCGGGCTCGCGGTGGGCGAGGGCCAGGCGCTGATGTTCGCCACCCTGGACTCGACGGTGCCGCTGCTGCCCGGGGACCGACCGCGCTACCTGATGGGCGTCGGCACCCCGGACGACCTGCTCGGCGCGGTCGCCCGCGGCATCGACATGTTCGACTGCGTGATGCCGACCCGCGCCGGACGCACCGCGCGCGCCTACACCGGCGCCGGCATCCTGAACCTGCGCAATGCCCGGCACGCCGTTGATCCCGGTCCGGTCGAGCCCGGCTGTCCGTGCCCCGGCTGCGCCCGGCACAGCCGCGCCTATCTGCATCACCTGTTCCGGGCCGGCGAGATGCTGGGGCCGATGCTGCTGACCTGGCACAACCTCCACTACTACCAGCACCTGATGCGGAGCCTGCGCGAGGCGATCGCCGCCGGCCGGCTGGCAGCCCATGCCGACGCCCTGCGCGCCGGCTGGGCGGCGGGCGGCCCGCCGTGAACGGCGCGGCGCTGCGCGACCGCATACGCGACCACGCCTTTTCCCTCGGCTTCGACGCGTTCGGGGTGTGCGACGCCGTTCTCGGCCCGGAAGCGCGCACCCGCCTCGCCGACTTCCTCGCCAGCGGCCACCACGGCGAGATGGGCTGGCTCGCCGAGCGCACCGATGCCCGCAGCCACCCGCAGGCGCTGTGGCCGGAAGCGCGCAGCGTGCTCGCACTGGGCTTGAGCTACGCACCGGGCGAGGACCCGCGGCACATCCAGGAGCGTCCCGACCGCGGCGGCATCTCGGTGTATGCCCGGCACCGCGACTACCACGACGTCATGAAGGGCATGCTCAAGCACCTGGCGCAGTTCGTGGTGAAGCAGGCCTCCGCCGACAGCCCGCTGGTCAAGGTGTTCGTCGACACCGCCCCGGTGATGGAGAAGCCGCTCGCCGCGCGCGCCCGGCTCGGCTGGCAGGGCAAGCACACCAACCTGGTTTCCCGTGAACATGGTTCATGGTTGTTCCTGGGCGAGATCTACACCACGCTCCCCCTGCCGCCCTCCGAGCCGCGCGCCGGCGGCTGCGGCTCCTGCACGCGCTGCCTCCAGGCCTGCCCGACCGACGCCTTCCCGGCGCCGTACCGGCTCGACGCGAGGCGCTGCATCTCCTACCTGACCATCGAGCATCCGGGCCCGATCCCCGACGAGTTCCGCGCCGCCATAGGCAACCGGATCTATGGCTGCGACGACTGTCTGGCGGCCTGCCCGTGGAACCGGTTCGCCGTGCTCGGACGCACCGCCAAGCTGCAGGCACGCGAGGCGCTGCGCGCGCCGCGTCTGGCCGAGTTGGTCCGGCTCGACGATGCGGGCTTCCGTGCCTTGTTCGCCGGCACCGCCGTCAAGCGCATCGGCCGCGACCGCTTCGTGCGCAACGTGCTGATCGCGATCGGCAACTCCGGCGACCCCGCGCTGCTGCCGTCGGCGCAGGACCTGCTCGCCGATCCCGACCCGGCCGTGGCCGAGGCCGCTGGCTGGGCCTGCGCGCGGCTGGCGGCGGCGCGGTGACGTCGCCCCGCGCGATGCTCAAGCGCAGCCTGGTGCTGTCCGGCCACCGCACCAGCGTGGCGCTGGAACCGGAGTTCTGGGCCGCCCTGGAGTCGCTCGCCTCCGGGCGGGGCCGGAGCCTGATCGCCCTGGTGGAGGCGGCGGATTCGAGCCGGGACCCCGCCCGCAGCCTGGCTTCCGCGCTCCGCGTGCTGGCGCTGTCGGGGCGCGCCTGAGAAAAATCGTTCGGGCCGGAACGGTGTTCACGACCCGTTAACTATTGGCCGGCAATCTCCTCCTCGACGCCAACAGGGCGCCGGTTTCCCGAGGAAGAACTCCGATGCATTCCAACAGCACCCACCCGTCCGAGACCCGCAACGAGGTCGTCAGCCCGCTGCTGCTGTCGCACCAGCTGCTGTCGCTGGCCGAGGACGCGCACCGCGCCGGCCTGCCGCAGAGCGCCACCCGCCTGCTCCGCCTCGCCCACACCGTCTGCAACGACCGTCCGCGTATCCGCTGAAGGAGAAGCAATGGCACCATGCCCTGCAGCCGAGCCGCTTCCCGCAGCCCACGCCTGGCGACCACACCCTGGGCAACGCCCTGGGCAAACCCTGCCCATGTTTCCCGTTGAAACGGGGAACCCGCTGGGTTCGGGGGTGTGATACAGGCATGGGCATGGCGATCTGGGGCAAGCTGTTCGGCGGCGTGACGGGCTTTGCGATGGGCGGCCCGATCGGCGCCGTGCTGGGCACGGCGCTGGGCCACGCCGCGGATCGTGGCGCGCTGCTGGACCCGCCTGCCGGCACCTGGGGCAGCTGGGGCGGTACCGGCTTCCTCGGCAGCGAGCCCCAGGCGAACAAGGGGCAGCGCAAGGCCGCCGATCCGAACGGGGCGGCGCTGCGGCTGGCGGTGAAGATGGCCGCGGTAGCCGGCAAGCGCGACCAGCTGTTCGCCATCGTGGTGGTGGTGTTGTCGGCCAAGCTCGCCAAGTGCGATGGGCCGGTGAACCGCCAGGAGATCGACAGCTTCAAGCGCTCGTTCCGGATCCCGACCGAGTCCACCGCGGAGATCGGCCGCCTGTTCGACCAGGCACGCACACGCACCGACGACTTCGCCCCTTTTGCCGAGGAGCTCGGCCGCGCCTATGCCGACCAGACCGCCGTGCTGGAGGAGGTGCTGGCGGCCCTGTTCGCCATCGCCCGCTCCGACGGCGCCCTGACCCGGCCGGAGCTCGACTTCCTCGGCCGCGTGCATGCGCTGTTCGGACTCGGCCACGGCGCCTGGGACCGCGCCGAGAATGGCGCCGCGCGGCCCTCCACCGACGAGCCGGACGCATATGCCGTGCTCGGCGTGGCACGCCACGCCAGCGACGACGAGATACGCGCCACCTGGCGCCGGCTGATGCGCGAAACCCATCCCGATTCGCTCGCCGCACGCGGCGCCAAGGCGGCCGAGATCACCGTCGGCGCCGAGCGGGTGGCCCGGGTCAACGCCGCCTGGGACCGGATCAAGCGTGACCGGGGCCTGTAGGCTCATGGACCTTGCGATCGTCGAGCATCCGAGCCCGAACTGCCGTGCGAGGGAACCGGGCTCGGCCGTCGACACGCTGGTGCTGCACTACACCGGCATGCAGAGCGGCCAGGCGGCGATCGAGCGGCTATGCGACGCGGACGCGCAGGTGTCCTCGCACTACGTGGTCGAGGAGGATGGCCGGATCGTGCGGCTGGTGCCCGAGGCGCTGCGGGCCGCCCATGCCGGGGTGTCGTTCTGGCGCGGCCGGCGGATGCTGAACGACAGCTCGGTCGGCATCGAGATCGTCAATCCCGGCCACGAATGGGGCTACCGGCCGTTCCCGGACGCGCAGATCGAGGCGGTCGAGGCGCTCTGCCTCGCGATCCTGGGACGCCACCCGATCCCGCCGTCGGGCGTGGTCGGGCACAGCGACGTCGCTCCGGACCGCAAGCAGGACCCGGGCGAGCTGTTTCCCTGGGCGCGGCTGGCGCGACGAGGGATCGGGCTGTATCCGCACGACGTGCCGGACCTCGGCACTGCGGAGGATGCCACGGACATGGCGCCGGTGCGCCGGGCCCTGGCCCTGATCGGCTACGACGTCACAGGGGAGGACGGCATGGACGAGGTGCTGGGGATCGTGCTGACGGCGTTCCAGCGGCACTGGCGGCCGGAAGCGGTCACCGGACGCGCCGACCGCGGCACACGCGCCCGGATCGAGGCGGTCGCGCGGCTCGCCCAGCCCGGATGAGCGACACCCGACAGCCGGTCGACCGGCCGGAGATCTTCGCCACCGTCGAGGGCGGGCGCCTGCTCGGCTGCCGCGCCGACGCCGCCTGGAAGGATTGGGGACCGTACCTCAGCGACCGGCAATGGGGCACGGTGCGCGAGGACTACAGCGCCGGCGGCGACGCCTGGGACTACCTGCCGCACGATCACGCCAGGAGCCGCGCTTATCGCTGGGGCGAGGACGCGATCGCCGGCTACGGCGAGCGCCGGCTGCGCTGGTGCCTGGGTGTCGCGCTGTGGAACGGCCACGACCCGATCCTGAAGGAGCGGCTGTTCGGCCTGACCAACGGGGAGGGCAACCACGGCGAGGACGTCAAGGAACTCTACTACCACCTCGACAGCACGCCGACCCATTCGTACGCGCGGATGCTCTACAAGTATCCGCAGGCAGCCTACCCCTACGAGACGCTGGTGGAGGAGAACGGCCGGCGCGGCCCCGACCAGCCCGAGTACGAACTGGTCGACACCGGCGTCCTGGACGGGAACCGCTACTTCGACGTGTTCGTCGAGTACGCCAAGGCATCACCCGACGACATCCTGATGCGTGTGCAGGTGGTCAACCGCGGGCCAGACGCGGCGCCGCTGCACCTGCTGCCTCAGCTCTGGGCGCGCAACCGCTGGTCCTGGACCACCGGCGCCGTCCGGCCGGTGCTGCGCGCGCTGTCCGACACAGCCGTGCTGGCGCAGCAGGACGGGATGCCGGAGATGCGCCTGTCGGTCGAAGCGGATGCCGTGCTGCTGTTCTGCGACAACGACACCAATGGGGGCCGGCTGTTTGGCGCAACGACGTCCGGCTTCTTCAAAGACGGCATCAACGATTGCGTGGTGGATGGGCGCGCGGCGGCGGTGAACCCGGCGCGATGCGGCACCAAGTGCGCCGTGCTGCACCGGCTGGAGATCCCGGCCGGCGCCGAGCACGTGGTGCGGCTGCGCTTCCGCGCCGGAAACTCGGACGCCGACCCGTTCGCGGATTTCGACGCGGTGTTCGCCGCACGCATCGCCGAGGCGGACGCGTTCTACGACGTCCTGCAGCAGCGGGTCGCGGATCCGGACGCGCGGCTGGTGCAGCGCCAGGCGTTGGCCGGCATGCTGTGGTCGAAGCAATACTACCGCTACGACGTGCAGCGCTGGCTCGACGGCGACCCGGCCGAGCCGCCGCCGCCCGCCGGGCGCGCCGCCGGGCGCAACGCCGACTGGCGTGGCCTGAACATGGCCGACATCATCTCCATGCCGGACAAGTGGGAATATCCCTGGTTCGCGTCCTGGGACCTGGCGCTGCACACGGTGGTGCTGGCGCTGGTCGATCCCGACTTCGCCAAGGCGCAGGTGACCGTGCTGCTGCAGGCCGGCGCCATGCATCCGAACGCCGCCCTGCCGGCCTACGAGTGGTCGTTCGGCGATGCCAACCCGCCGCTGCACGCCTGGGCCGCGTGGCGGGTGTTCGAGACCGACCGAACCCTGAACGGCCAACCCGACCACGACTTCCTCAAGCGCGTGTTCAACAAGCTGTCGATGAACTTCACCTGGTGGGTGAACAGGAAGGACGAGCAGGGCCGCAACATATTCCAGGGCGGCTTCCTCGGGCTGGACAACATCGCCATCTTCGACCGCTCGTCGCCGCTGCCGACCGGCGGCACGCTGAGCCAGTCCGACGGCACCGCGTGGATGGCGATGTACGCGCTGGCGATGCTGCACATCTCGATCGAGCTGGCACTCGCGGATCCGGCCTACGAGGACGTCGCCACCAAGTTCTTCGAGCACTTCCTGCTCATCGCCGGCGCGGAGGGCAACGCGCTGTGGGACGAGCAGGACGGGTTCTTCTACGACACCCTGACCCTGCCGGACGGCAACCGCATCCCGCTGCGCGCCCGCTCGATGGTCGGCCTGATCCCGCTCTACGCGGTGACGATCCTGCGCCACGACGAGCTGGCCCGGCTGCCCGAGTTCTCCGCCCGCATGCGCTGGTTCCTTGAGCACCGTCCGCTTCTCGCCGAGCTGGTCTCGTCCTGGGAGCGGGTCGGGCAGGACGACACCGCCCTGCTGGCGCTGCTGCGCACCCACCGCATGACCCGGACGCTGGGCCGCATGCTGGACGAGACCGAGTTCCTGTCCGTCGGCGGCATCCGCGCGGTGTCGAAGGCGCACGAGGCGGCGCCGTATCGCTTCGAGTGGCAAGGTCAGAGCTTCGAGCTGCCGTACTGGCCGGCGGAAGGCCGCTCGCGCCTGTTCGGCGGCAACTCCAACTGGCGCGGTCCGGTCTGGATGCCGGTCAACTACCTGCTGATCGAGAGCCTGCTCCGCCTGCACCGCTACTACGGCGACAGCTACCGCATCGCCTGCCCGACCGGCTCGGACCGGCAGATGACGCTGGGCGAGGTGGCGGCCGAGTTGTCGCAGCGCCTGGTCGGGCTGTTCACGCGCGGGCCGGACGGGCGCCGGCGCGTGCACGGCGACGTGGCGCTGCTGCAGGATGACCCGCACTTCCGCGACCTCGTGCTGTTCTATGAGTACTATGATGGAGACACCGGCCGCGGCCTCGGCGCGTCGCACCAGACCGGATGGTCGGGGCTGGTGGCGCTGCTGATCCACAACCTGGCCTGGGACGGCCCCCAGGCCGTACCGACCGTGGTGCCGGCTGCGACACCGGCTGTGCATTAACGATTGCTTCAGCATCGGCTGCGAGGATCGGCGAACCGTTCACAGCAACCGGACCCGCGTCATGAGCGCCACAATCGGCCTGACCTCTTCCGCCACAGCCTCGCAGCTTCTGTCCGGATCGGGGAGCAGCGCCCAGGTCGGCCTGGCCGGCACGGCCGGCACGGCCGCCGGCGGCAGCGCCGGCGCGTCGGGCGCTGCCGGCGCGTCAGGCAGCGGCAGCAACGCGTCCTCCGGCGACACCACCAGCGTCACCACCAACGCCGACGGCTCGGTCACCACCACCGTCACGAACTCGACCGGCAACGTCGTTTCCAGCAGCACCGCCCCCGCCAGCGACCCCAGCAGCAGCGATCCCGCAGGCTCCCGGCTCAGCCTGCAGGCGTGACGGCCGGGGCCGCCGGCTGCGGCCTGATCCCCAGGATGTGGGCGATCGCGTAGGTCAGGTCGGGCCGGTTCAGGGTGTAGAAGTGGAACTCGTCGATGCCGTTCGCCTGCAGCAGGCGCACCTGCTCGGCGGCGATCACGACGCCGATCATGCGACGCGTTTCCACCTCCTCCTCGGCACCGGCGAACATGTGCTCCAGCCAGTCCGGCACCCGCGCCCCGCACGATTCCGCGAACCGCCGGGCCGGGCCGAAGTTCGACACCGGCATGATCCCCGGCACCACCGGGGCGGTGATGCCGACCGCGAGACAGCGGTCGATGAACCGGAGAAAGGTGTCGGCGTCGAAGAACAGCTGGGTGATCGCCCGCGTGGCGCCGGCGTCGAGCTTGCGCTTGAGGTTGTCGAGGTCGGCCTCCGGGCTCGACGCCTCCGGGTGCACCTCCGGATAGGCCGCCACCGAGATCTCGAAGTCGGCGACCCGCTTCAGGCCCGCCACCAGCTCGGCAGCACTCCCGTAGCCGTCGGGATGGGCCTCGAACCGGCCACCCTTCACCGCCGGGTCGCCGCGCAGGGCGACGATGTGGCGGACGCCGCAATCCCAGTAGCGGCGGGCGACGTCGTCCACCTCGCCACGGCTGGAACCGACGCAGGTCAGGTGGGCGGCCGGCACCAGCCCGGTCTCACGCACCAGGCGCGCCACCGTGTCGTGGGTGCGCGCCTGGGTGGAGCCGCCGGCGCCATAGGTGACGGACACGAAGCTCGGGCGCAGCACCTCCAGCCGCCGGATGCAGGTCCAGAGCTGCTGCTCGAGCGCCTCGGTGCGGGGCGGGAAGAACTCGAAGGACAACAGCGGCGGCGCCCGGTCTGCGCGGGGCGCCGGCAGCCCGGCCACGCGCGGGCCGGTCAGCCAGCGCTCCAGCGGCGGCAGCGTGCGCCGTGCCGCCTGCGCCTCGGACTCCCGTCCAGGGTCCCGCGCGGAGTCCCGCTCCCGCACCGGAGCGAGCGGCTGCAGCAGCAGCTGGTTGTCGTGGGGCTGGATCATGTTCCTGTAGTCTGGTGACCGCTGCCGCAACGTGCAAGCGCCACTCCGGACGTGGCCGCATTGCGCGGCGCCGAAGCCATGTTAGACAATCCGACAGCAGATTACGGAACGGTTGAGCGATCGGCTGTCGTGCCGGCGCCCGGGATCCGGCACCGCGGCGAGGCAAGGCGAGGGTCAGAAGATGCGTCCGGACGACTGTCCTCGTCGATCTCCGCGTGCCTGGACCGGCGGTCTCGCCTGCGCCGCCCTGCTCCTGCTGGCCGCAACCGGTTGCGCCACCAGGCCGACCGACCCGGACGCGCTGGCGGACTATACCCGTGCCAACGACCCGTACGAGCCGGCCAACCGCTTCTTCTACCGGGTCAGCAACACGGTCGACGCCTACACCCTGCGTCCGGTGGCACAGGCCTACGTGTGGGCGGTGCCGGAGCCGGCCCGCACCGGCGTGCACAACGCGCTCGCCAACCTCGCGAGCCCGGCGGTGCTGGTCAACGATGTGTTCGAGACCAGGCCGAGGCGTGCCGGCGACACCTTCATGCGGTTCCTGATCAACTCCACGGTGGGCATCGGCGGGGTGCTCGACGTGGCGAAGGGTTGGGGCTACCCGGCCAGCCCCGCCGATGGCGGCATGACCCTGGCGAGCTGGGGCGTGCCGGAAGGGCCCTACCTGTTCCTGCCCCTGCTGGGCCCCTCCAACCCGCGCGACGCCACCGGGTTCGGCATCGACATCGGGCTGGCGCCGCTCAACTACGTGCCGCGCGGCTACGGCCTGATTACGCTGAACTGGGCGCTGTACGGGATCGGCACGATCGACGCCCGCGCCCAGGTGCTGGCCGACCTCGACCAGGTGAAGAAGAATGCGCTAGACCCTTACGCAACCATACGCAGTCTCTACCGGCAGCACCGCAACGCCCAGATACAGGCGATGCGCGACGACCACCGGGCGACGGTTCCGGACTGGTATTCCCACTGACACGGGGCAGGATCGCCATGCTGAAGACCCTCATCCGCCTGCCGGCGGCCACCATAGTCCTGGCCGGGCTGCTGCCTGCAGCACTGGTGGCGACGCCGGTGCTGGCGCCGCTCGGCCTCGATCCGGTGCCGGCGGCCCACGCCCAGGCCTCGTCGGATACCGAGTTCGTGCGTTCGCTCAGCGTCAAGCTGACGGCCGTGGTCAACGGGCCGGGCAACACCGCGGAGAAGAAGACGCAGGTGCTGCCGCTGCTGAGCCAGGACGTCGACGTCGATGCGATCGGCCGGTTCTGCCTGGGCCGGTTCTGGCGCACCGCCAGTCCTGACCAGCAGCAGCGCTACCTCGCGCTGTTCCACCAGGTGCTGGTCAACTCCATCACCGGGCACCTCGGCGACTACAAGGGTGTCGTCATCACCGTCGGCAACGCGACCCCGCAGGGCGACGGCAGGACGGCGGTGCCGACCGTGATCAGCAGGCCCGGGCAGCCGAACACCGACGTGCAGTGGATCGTCAGCGACTCGTCCGGCTCGCCCAAGGTGGTGGACGTGATGGCCGAGGGGGTCAGCCTCAGCATCAACGAGCGCGACGACTACACCAGCTACCTCGCCCGCCACGGCAACAGCGTCGACGCCCTGATCTCCGCCCTGACCCGGCAGGTGTCGCACGCCTCCTGAACCGGGCGACGCTCAGCGCCGCACGCTCTCGTAGACCAGCATCGGGGAGCCGTCGCGCTCGAACCCGCCCGCCACCGTCATACCGATCCCACCCAGCGTGGTGCGGGAAGCGAAGTTGTCCTCGCGCGCCACCGCGATCACCCGCGCCTCGCCCGCGTCATGCGCGAAGCGGAGCGCCGCCCCCGCCGCCTCGCGGGCGATGCCGCGTCCGCGCGCGGACGGGAACAAGGCGAAGCGCAGGCTGAGGCCGCGCCCGTCCGGCCGCTCGTGCAGTCCGGTCATGCCGAGGAACCTGTCCTCCTCGCGCACGGTGAAGATGCCGACGCCGCACCTCGCCCAGAAGGCGAGGTCGTCCGCCATCTCGGCTTCCGCCTGCACACGCGAGCGCACGCCGCCCAGCATCAGCCCGAACGCGCCCGCATCACCCTTCAGCGCCGCCATCTCGTCCATGTCGCGCCACCCGACCGGCGCCAGCAGCAGGCGGGCGGTGCGGACGACGCGGCCGATCGGCGGGCTCGTCACGGCGGGCCCATGACGTCAAGACGGGGACGCGCCCGGTGGCGCGCCCCGATCCCAGGGCGTCCGGCGCTCAGCGCGCCAGCGGCCGGTACTTGATCCGGCTCGGGTCGGTGGCGTGCTCGCCGAGGCGGCGGCGCTTGTCCTCCTCGTAGGCCTGGAAGTTGCCCTCGAACCATTCCACGTGGCTGTCGCCCTCGAAGGCCAGGATGTGGGTGGCCAGACGGTCCAGGAACCAGCGGTCGTGGGAGATGATCACGGCACAGCCGGCGAACTCCCCCAGCGCGTCCTCCAGCGCCCGCAGCGTGTCGACGTCGAGGTCGTTGGTCGGCTCGTCGAGCAGGATGACGTTGCTTTCCTGGCGCAGCATCTTGGCCAGGTGCACCCGGTTGCGCTCGCCGCCCGACAGGATGCCGACCTTCTTCTGCTGGTCGGAGCCCTTGAAGTTGAACGCGCCCACATAGGCCCGGCTCTGCACCGCGCGCTTGCCGAGGTAGATCGTGTCGGTGCCGCCGGAGATCTCCTCCCAAACCGACTTCCCGTCGTCGAGCGAGTTGCGCGACTGGTCGACGTAGCCGAGCTTCACCGTGTCGCCGACCTTGAGCGCCCCGCCATCCGGCTTGTCGTCGCCGATGATCATCTTGAACAGGGTGGACTTGCCGGCCCCGTTCGGACCGATCACGCCGACGATGCCGCCTGGCGGCAGCTTGAAGTCGAGGTCCTCGATCAGCAGCCGGTTGCCGTAGCCCTTCCGCAGCTGGTCGGCCTGGATGACGGTGCCGCCCAGGCGCGGGCCCGGCTGGATGACGATGTCGGCGGTGCCGCCGGCGCGGTCGTGGCTTTGCGCCAGCATCTCCTCGTACTTCTGGATGCGGGCCTTGTTCTTGGCCTGGCGCGCCTTGGGACTGGCGCCGATCCATTCCTGCTCGGCGGCGAGGGCCCGGGAGCGGGCGCTTTCCTCCTTCTCCTCCTGCTGCAGGCGCTTCCGCTTCTGCGTCAGCCAGGAGGAATAGTTGCCCTCGAACGGGTAGCCGCGGCCGCGCTCGATCTCCAGGATCCAGTTGGTGACGTTGTCGAGGAAGTAGCGGTCATGGGTGATCACCATGACGGTGCCCTCGTAGTCGCGTAGCGTGCGCTCCAGCCAGGCGACGCTTTCGGCGTCGAGGTGGTTGGTCGGCTCGTCGAGCAGCAGGATGTCGGGGCGCTCCAGCAGCAGCCGGCACAGCGCCACGCGCCTACGCTCGCCGCCCGACAGGGTGGTCACCCTGCTTTCCGCTGGCGGGCAGGCGAGGGCCCCGAGGGCGATCTCGATCTTGCGGTCGAGCTCCCAGCCGTCCTTGGCCTCGATCTCCTCCTGCAGCGTCGACTGCTCGGCGAGGAGGTCGTTCATCTCGTCCTCCTCCATCGGCTCGGCGAAACGGTTGGAGATCTCGTTGAAGCGGTCCACCGCCGTCTTCAGGGTGCCGAAGCCCAGCGCCACGTTCTCGCCGACGGTCAGGGTCTCGTCGAGCTTCGGCTCCTGCTGGAGGTAGCCGATGGTGACGCCTTCCGCCGCCCAGGCCTCGCCGCCATACTCCTTCTCGATCCCGGCGATGATCTTGAGCAGGGT
>CAXUDP010000086.1:0-13792 GCA_964249735.1 uncultured Acetobacteraceae bacterium
CGGGCATTGGCCTCGGCCAGTTCGCGCAGGTGCAGCTTCTGTTCGGTGAGGTCGGTGAGCACGCCGCAGAGCAGCCGGGTGCCGTCATCGGTCCGGAGCAGGCTGAGCGACAGGTAGGCCGGCACCAGCGTCCCGTCGGCTTTGCGGAAGGTCAGCTCGCCGCGGGCACCGGTGCCGCCGGCCTCGTCGAGCAGCCGGTCGAACGCGTCCTGCTCTTCCGGCAGCACCAGGCGGCGCAGCGAGGTGCCGGTCAGCCGCTCCTGGGGCAGGCCGAGCAGGCCGGCGAGGCTGCGGTTGCAGTAGAGCACGGTGCCGTCCTCGCCGAGGGTGACGGCGCCCTCGCGGATCTGCTCGATCAGCACCCGGTACGGCCGGTCGGCGCTTTCCAGCGTGTACACCCGCTGCGCGTCCTGCGCGCTGCCGACCACCAGCGCGTCGACCTCGCCGCGCCGGATCGCGTCCAGCGTGTCCTCGCTTTCCTGCAGACGCGCCTGCAGCGCGCGGATGCGTTCGGCGAGCGCCGCCGGGTCGGCGTCCGGCTCAGGCATGGTCGGCGGCAAGAGGATCGTCGGGCAGCGGGCCCGCATCCAGGCCGTGCAGCACCCGTTCGGTATCCGACAGGTCGCCGATGATGTGCCGCATCGGCAGCGGCAGCAGCCTGACCAGGGTGGGTGCAGCGATGACCTGATAGCGCTCCGCCAGTTCCGGCTGCTGGTAGATGTCGATCACCTCCAGGTCCACGTCGCCGCCGAGCGGGCCGGCGCAGATCCGCCGCAGGTTCTCGATCGCCCGGCGCGACCGGGTGGTGCCGCCCGCCACGAACAGGCGCAGCCGGTAGGCGACCGGCCGCTCACCGCTCAAGCGGTCGGGTCCCGGGGCCGTATGTCGAGTCCGACCAGCACCTTTTCCGTGTTCGACAGGTCGCCGATGATCCGCTTGAGGGGGGCCGGCAGGCGTCGGACCAGGGTTGGGATGGCCAGGATCTGGTCGCCCGCCGCCAGCTTCGGATTCTGCAGGAGGTCGATCACCTCGATCTGGTAGCGGCCCGCCAGGTGCTGCTCGCAGACCCGCTTGAGGTTGGCCATCGCTGCGACCGACTTGGTGGTCTGGCCGGCGACGTAGAGGCGCAGGTGGTAGTGGCCGGGATCGGCGTCGGCGGCGGCCGGATCGTCGGGTGGCGGGTCGGCCACGTTCACTCCGCAGCGCCCCGGCGGCTGGCGACGGCGGCACGGTCGGTGGTCAGCACCGCCTCGTGCCGGTCGTCCTGCTCCAGCAGCAGGGTCGCCTCCTCCTCCTCGTTGCGCAGCGCCGCGCGCATCTCCTCGACCTGCCGCTCCAGCGCCTCACGTCGGCGGACCAGATCGCGTCGGCGCCGCTCGATGTCCTGCCGTCGGCGCGCTGCGTCGGCCTGCTCCCGCGCCGCCTGGCTGAGCCGGGCGGTTCCCGTCAGCACCCCGTCCGGCCCCACATAGGGCGCGGTCAGCTCGATTCCGGCATCGGTGATCCGGTACTCGCGCACCTGGTTGGAATGGCTCATGCCGCGCGCCTTGATCAGGTAGAGCACCCGGTTCCGCTCGCCGTTCGCCTCGACGTCGCCCAGCCTGATCCACACGTCCATCAGCGAGGACAGCCCCTGGTCGGAGCCTTCGGTGAGCGCGCCGTCATTGCGCAGGCTGGTGAACAGCGCGGTGATGCCGCGCCCCTTCAGCAGGTCCATCATGCGCAGCAGCACCGCGTGCACCTCCGCCGGCGGCCCGCGGAACGCCGAGATCGGGTCGATCGCCACCACGTCCGGCTCGAACCGGTCGAGGTCGCGGTGCATGCGCGCCAGGTGCATCTCCAGGCCGTACAGGCTCGGGCGCGCCGCCTCGTAGCGGAGCAGGCCGGCGTCGATCCAGTGCCGGAGGTCGAGCCCGACCGAGCTGGCGTTGCGGCAGATCTCCTGGGCGCTTTCCTCGAACACGAAGCACAGGCAACGCTCGCCGCGTCGGCAGGCGGCGTCGGCGAAGTGGCTGACCAGGGTGGTCTTGCCGGTGCCGGCCACGCCCGACAGCAGGATGCCGGAGCCGCGGTAGAACCCGCCGTCGCGCACCATGGCATCCAGGCCCGGCACGCCGCTGGACACGACCTCGCTCGACGCGTCGCGGTCCAGGGTGGTCGAGGTCACCGGCAGCACGGTGATCCCCTCGTGGTCGATCAGGAACGGGTACTCGTTGGTGCCGTGCGCCGAGCCGCGGTACTTGACCACGCGCAGGCGCCTCGTGGTGATCTGGTCCTCGACCCGGTTGTCCAGCAGCACCACGCAGTCGGACACGTACTCCTCAAGCCCCTGCCGGGTTAGCTGGCCCTCCCCGCGCTCGCCGGTGATCACCGCGGTCAGGCCGCGCTCCTTGATCCAGCCGAACAGCCGCCGCAGCTCGGCACGCAGGATCACCGGGTCGGAGAAGCCGGAGAACAGGGTCTCGATCGTGTCGAGCACCACGCGCCTGGCGCCGATCTGGTCGACCGCGTAACCGAGTCGCACGAACAAGCCTTCCAGGTCGTACTCGCCGCTTTCCTCGATCTCGCTCCGCTCGACCCGGACATGGTCGATCGCGAGCCTGCCCTCGGCCACCAGCCGGTCGAGGTCGAACCCGAGCGAGGCCACGTTGGCGGCGAGATCCTCGGCGCGTTCCTCGAAGCTCATGAACACGCCCGGCTCGCCGAACCGGGTGGCGCCGTTCACCAGGAAGGTGGCCGCGAACAGGGTCTTGCCGCAGCCGGCCGAGCCGCAGACCAGGGAGGGCCGGCCGGCCGGCAGACCGCCGAGGGTGATCTCGTCGAAACCGGCGATCCCGGTGGCCGCCTTGGGCAGGGCGGCGGGGGTGGTGGCGGGAAGGCCCTCAGGCGGCATGTATCTCGAAGTCCTTCAGGCTTCCGTGGTCGGCAGGAACGCGCTGCTGGAAGCGACCGGCCGGGATACCCATGTACTGCATCCAGCCGCGGTTTGCATGTGCCAAAGGAGCGGGACCGACGGTCCCTGATCCGGACCGGATTCACCATTCGTCAATCGTTGCGGCGCAGAATGCGTCATCATCGCTGGATGGCTGAGCGCAGGTCGTTGCGGCTTCCGCTTGGGGATGCCAAGCAGCTGCCGGTGCGCCGGCGGTCTGGATGGGAGTGCCGTCCGCCGCAGCCTGCGCTCAGCCCCGTCCATTTCGACCAAGGAACCATGTCATGACACGTTTCGGCACGGCCGCGATCCAGATCGTTCCGACGGATCGCTGACGCATGGACGGCAACGTCGATCTCGGCCGCGGCATTGGCGGCGCGTACAGGCTGGCCGAGCACGGCGCCGACGGCACGGTGGAGAACGACAACGCGGCGATGAAGCGGGCGCTGGCCTTCGCCGCCAGCAACCCGGGCACACGCATCGTGCTGCCGAGCGGCGTCACGCGCCTCGACAGCACCGCGGACGACGATTTCTGCATCCCGTCGCGCACCACGATCGAGGGCGAGGACGCGATCGACAGCATCGTCAGCTGGAACGAGACGAACGGCTGCAACCTGTTCACGACGGCGCCGACGGCGCCGCTGACGGACATACGGATCCAGAACGTGACCTTCCGGGGCAGCTGGGACCCGGCCACCGACATGGTGGGCGTCGCCAGCGGGTCGCCGGTGTTCCTGATCGGCGTCGACGGGGTGACGCTGTGCAACGTCACCTCCGAGTATACCCGTGGCTTCGGGCTCTGCGTGCGCGCCAGCACTGAGGTGGCGGTCACGGGATGCGTGGTCCGGCATACCGCGACCGACGGGATCAACCTGTCGGAATGCTCCAACGTTTCGGTCACCGGATGCAGGATCTCCCACATCGGCGACGACGCGATCTCGGTGCATTCAGACATCTTCGACACGTTCGGCGTCCGGCGGAACCTGCTCGTCAGCGGCAACCACATCTTCGACGCCCAGGGCATACGGGTGCTGGCGGCGCGCCAGACCGTGATCTCCGGCAACATGCTCGACACGGTGCTGCAGCTCGGCATCAACGTGCAGACGGTGGCGCCGGACGACAGCCAGGCGCAGGAAGGCGTGTCGGCGACGCGCTCGGTCACCATCTCCGGTAACACCATCACCAACCTGATCCGACGCAACAACGTGGACGCGCTGAGCGGCGATGCCGACGCCATCCTGATCGACGGCTTCTCCAGCCGGGCCGGCACCGGCGGCGCCGCACCGGGCGAGACCAGTCCCGACACCGGCACCGTGATCGATCCGTATGCAAGTTTCCTGGCCAACAGCACCTCGCCGGCGGTGCCGACTGCCGGCGCCTACAACATCGTCATCACCGGCAACCACATCGGCCGCACGCTGCCGGCCTGCGACGGCACCGACAGCCGGTTCAAGTACTTCTCCGACTTCCGACAGGGGATGCTCACCTCGAAGAAGGGCACGCAGGACCCGTCCCTGTCGGAGAACGACCTGCGCAACAACGGTGTCAGGATCGAGGGCGGGTACGTCCGCGACGTGCTGGTGGTCGGCAACGGGTTCAGCGGCCTCTATGCGGCGCTGGTGCTGAGCGGATCCGGCCATTTCAGCGACATCGGCTTCCGGGCCAACCACGTGGTCGACATGTCGGGCTTCGGCGTGCTGGTCAACGGCAGCATGACCATGAATGCCTATGTCGAGCACAACCTGTTCGACCTCGATCCGTTCTTCGCCTCGGGATCGCGCGGCAGCAACGGGACGTGGTCGGACAATGGGGGGCCGACGGCGCTCTACGTCAACCAGGGCCACGGCCTCGCCTTCCGCGGCAACACGGTGCGCAACTGCTGCCAGGGCACCAACGTCGATCCGGCCGATCCGCTCGGCGGCTTCCTGATCGAGAACAACGTCGTCGAGGCAGATCCGGTCGAGGTGAACGTGTTCTCGACCGCGAACAAGGGCGTGGGGCTGGTGCACACGGCCGGGTTCAAGCTGACGCAGGTGGACAGCGATCCGGCCAGTCCGGGCTACGACACGATCCTGACGGTGCCGGTCGAGGCGGCTCCAGCGATGCCAAGCGCCGGCAAGTGGGTGCAGGGCGCCTGGGTCAGGAACTCGAACCCGAGTGCGGAGAACCCGGCGCTGGGCTGGCTCCGCCTCACCACTGGCACCGACCACGTTCCCGGCACCGACTGGATGGCGAAGTAGGTCGGACCTTGGGATGCGACCGGTCCGATGCGCGGGCGGACCGGCTCGAGGTCACCGTCCGACCACGATCCCATGGACGAGGTGAAGACGCGCGGCAGCCCGGGCCCGCTCGCGCCGGGCTGGCCCCAATCCACCGCCTTCGGATCAGCGCCAGCCCTTGAACGCCCCATGGGTCGCCGGGATGCAACTTCGGGATCAGGCCTGGCGCTGCCTCGTGGCGGGCTTGGCGCGCCACCCGGGACGTCGTCGGTCACACGTGCGCCGCGGAGGCCATCGGGCAGCGCGGCTCCGCCTCGGCCAAGGCGCAGGGCGGGGGGCCGCGCAGCCACCTGTCCGGGACGAGACGCGAAGGGCCGGCCATGCTGAACATCCTGCGACTTCCTGCCGCGGCGCTCGTGCTCGGGACGGCGGGCTGCGCGCTGATCAACGATACCCCGCCTTCCGTGGCGGTGATGGACGTGCGCCTGCTCGGCATCGGCCTGACCGGGCAGGAGCTCGCGGTGACGCTGTGCGTCACCAACCCGAACCCCGACGAGATCGCCTTCCGGCGCGTGACGGCGGATCTCGACGTCGCGGGCTCGGCCCTGGCGACCGGCGCCAGCGACCTGTCGGTCCGGCTTCCGCCCCGGTCGTCAACGATCGTGCCGTTCACCGTGGTGACCACGGTCCAGAACCTCGGCGCGCAACTGCTCGACATCCTGCAGACCGGCAGCGTGGACTACCGGGTGCACGGCACCGTCGGACTGGAGGGCGCTCTCGACATCACGCTGCCGTATTCGAGGAGTGGACGGCTCGATCCCGTCGCGGGGGGACTGAGCCTCGCCTCCGCTGCGTCGGACACCACGCCCTCGCGCTGCGCTCCCGCAGCGCCGGTTGATCCGCCTACCTTCTAGCGCCGCACCAGGGCCGGCGACCGGGTGCCGGTGAGGAGGGCCAGCAGCGCCTCGACCCGCTGGGCGGGACAGCAGAGAAAGGCGGAGGCCCGCTCGTCCAGGGGCCAAGCTTCCAGGCCGAGATCGGCATACACATCGAGCAGGGCCGGGCCGACGCGCCAGAAGATCGGCTCGCGCCCCTCCTGCACCGCGAGGTCGCGCAGGCGCCAGATCGCCGAGACCTGGTCGGAGCGGCGGCCGGCGGGGTCGCCGAGGCCGATGATCAGGCGGCCCAGGCGGCGGAACGGCAGCAGCGCCCGTCCCGTTTCTCCGGCCATCAGCCCGTCCGGGCGGCCGGGTGCTGCGGGAGGAAGTTCTACGCCGGACGGGGTCAGGGCGAGGTAGGAGGTTTCGGTCTCGCCGGTCCAGGGCAGCGGCGCAACCCGGCCAGGCAGGATCAGCCGGGCGATCGCCAGCAGGCCGACCAGAACGGACAGGCCGACCGACAGGCGGGTGCGCGCGGTCATGCCGCGGCCCAGCACCAGCTCCAGCCAGCCGTTGTCCGCCATGGCGGTGACGTCCGGCCCGGTCCGCCCCAGGGTGACCAGGCAGGCCAGCAGCAGAAGCAGCGGCACCATCGTCGCCGGCGATAGCGGCTCGCTCAGCAGGCGGGCGTGGCGGTAGTAGGAGGAGCGGAACGGCGCCACCAGGAGGGCGACCAGGATCAGCACCCCCGGCACGGCCAGCGGCAGGCCGCGCAGCGCGGTCAGGGCGGCGGCGGCACAGAGCAGCACCAGGGTGGCGCCCCACGCCAGGGTGACCCGCTGCGACAGGCCGATCGCCAGGCCGATCAGGGCGGCGCCGAGCAGGGACGGGACGTAGTCGCCGGCGGCCTCGACGATCCAGGCGAAGCCGTTGTCGACGCCGAACAGGATCCCGGGCGGCGGCAGCGCGAAAGCGAGGTCGGAGGCGGGCTCGACCAGCCCGAGGCCCAGGAGCATGGCGCCGCACAGCATGACAGCGCCGACCGCGACGGTGACGGCGAAGTCGGCCTCGCTGTCCCGGATCACGCCGGAGGGCGCCAGGTACCGGCGTGCCGGGCCTTGGCGACGGGCCAGCAGGGTGTCGCCGCGCAGCAGCAGCTCGTGGCCGGCGAACAGCAGGCCGGCGATGAACAGCGGCACGATGTAGTAGAACAGGCGGAACACCAGGATCACGCCGACCGCGGCGGCAGACGGCAGGAACGGCGACAAGCCCAGGATCATCGCCGCGTCGAACACGCCGAGCCCGCCAGGGACGGTGGACAGCAGACCGGCGCTATAGGAGGCGATGTAGATGGCAAGGAAGGCCGGGTAGCCGAGACCGACGCCGGGCAGCAGCGCATAGGCGATCGCGGCGGTGGTGGACACGTCGAGGGCCGCCACCAGCACCTGCCCGATCGCCATGCGCAGGCCGGGAAGCGGGAGCGACACCTGCCAGGGACCGAGCCGGAGCCGGAGTGCCGGCAGACGCGCGGACAGGGCGAGGTAGGCGGCGACGAGGCTCCAGGCGGCGAGGCCGACCGCGGTGAGCGCCCAGTGCGGCACGCGGGCAGACAGCATCGACAGCGCGCGGGGTTCCAGCAGCAGCACGCCGCCGACCAGGGCGCTGGCGCCCAGCACGTAGGTGACGGAGCAGAAGGCGATGATGCGGGTGATCTCGAGCGGCTTGAGCCCCCAGTTGCCGTAGAGACGGAAACGGACCGCAGCCCCGGAGATGGTGGCGAAGCCCAGGTTGTGGGACAGCACATAGGCGCAGAAGGCGGCGAACGCGGTGCGGCCGAAGCTCATCCGCCGTCCGACGTGGATCGTGGCCAGGCGGTCGTAGAAGGACACCACTGTGTAGGACAGCAGGGTGAAGCCGGCGGCGGCGGCCAGGCTGCTTCGGGGGATGCGCAGCATGTCGTCGCGCACCGCGAGGAGGCTGAGGTGGCGGAACTCCTTCTGCACCGCGTAGACGGCGGCCCCGAGCAGCAGGAGGCCGAGCAGCGGCGGCAGGCGACGCACGAGGCGCTTCCAGGCGGGCCTGCAGGGCGGCTCGGAGCCGGCGGGCGGCGGACGCACGAGCATGCGGGGAACTTCCGCCGATCCTAGCGGTCCGGGCGGATCAACGCGGCCTCGATCAGCGCCACGGTCTCGGCGACGCCGTAGAGGGCGATGAAGATGCCGAAGCGCGGGCCCTCCTTCTGGCCCAGCAGGACCTCGTACAGGCAGCCGAACCAGGCGCGCAGCTCGGGGAAGTCGTGCCGGTGGCCGACTGCGAACACCAGGTTCTGCAGGGTTTCCGCGTCCGACGACCCTGGCTCCACTCCCTTCAGCGTTTCGGCCAGGTCGACCAGAGCGGCGCGCTCGCGGGCGTCGGGCGCGCGGAAGGTCTTCGCCGGGCGGACGAAGTCGCGGTAGTAGGCGACGGCGTGCTCGACCAGGCGGGCCAGCAGCGGGTCGGTGGCCGGTGACGTGCCCGGCGCGTAGCGATCGAGGAAGCCCCACAACACGTCGGAGGTGTCGGCGTTGGCGACCGAGGCGAGGTTGAGCAGCATGCCGAACGGGACCGGGCTGCCAGCGCCGGGGGTGGCACCACGGTCGATGAACCAGGCGGGGTTGGCCTGGAGGGCCAGCGCCTGGGCCGGGTCGGCGGCCTGCTGAGCGGCCTTGGCGCGGTTGGCCAGGTACTCGTCGGCGGCACGGGGGATGACGTCGAAGAACAACCGCTTGGCGCGGGTGGGCTGGTTGAACATGTACTGCGCCAGGGACTCGGCAGGGGCGTAGCGCAGCCATTCCTCGACCGACAAGCCGTTGCCCTTGGACTTGCTGATCTTCTGCGCGTGCTCGTCGAGGAACAGCTCGTAGGTCAGGGTCACCGGCGGCTCGGCGCCGAGCACGCGGCAGATCTTCGAGGACAGGCGCACGCTGTCGATCAGGTCCTTGCCGGACATCTCGTAGTCGACGCCCAGCGCCGCCCAGCGCATCGCCCAGTCGGCCTTCCACTGCAGCTTGGCGGCGCCGCCGGTGACGGGGGTCTCGAAGGAACGGCCGTCGTCGTCGCGCCAGCGGACGGTGCCGGCGGCGGCGTCGATGGAGTCGATGCGGACCTGCATCACCACGCCGGTATCGGGATGGAGCGGCAGGATCGGCGAGTAGGTGGCGCGGCGGTCGGGGCCAAGGGTGGGGGCGACCACGGCGACGATCTCGTCGTGCACCGCCAGCACGCGCAGCAGGGCGGCGTCGAAGCGGCCGGCGCGGTAGTACTCGGTGGCGGAGGCGAACTCGCAGGCGAAGCCGAAGCCGTCGAGGAAGGCGCGCAGGCGGGCGTTGTTGTGGGCGCCGAAGCTGTCATGGGTGCCGAACGGGTCCGGAACCTGGGTGAGCGGGCGGCCGAGGAAGCCGGCCAGCATGTCGCGGTTGGGGACGTTGTCGGGGACCTTGCGCAGGCCGTCCATGTCGTCGCTGAAGGCGAGGATGCGGGCGGGACGGCCGGTCAGGGCGGTAAAGGCCTGGGCGACCCAGCCGGTGCGGGCGACCTCACCGAAGGTGCCGATATGCGGCAGGCCGGAAGGGCCGTAGCCGGTTTCCAGCAGGGGGATGGCATCGGGACCCTTGGCCTGCATGCGCGCGGCGAGCTTCGCGGCTTCCTCGAACGGCCAGGCTTTCGGCAGCGGCGCCGGGTCGGCGGGCGGGAGGGACGGTGTCTGGACGGCGGAGGACATCGCCGAAGGTTAGCCCAGATGGACGCGAGCGGGAACGGCGGGGTGGATCGAGACGGGAGTGCGGCTGGTGGGCCGGAGGCTCAGACATCGGGTGGGGGTCGGTCAGGGGGCGGTCACGGATACGCGGTGGTGGGGAGGTGCGGGCGGCGTGCGGTGAGACGGTCGGACCGCGGGCGTGTCGGTGGTGGCGGCCGGTCGGCGTGGAGTCGGTCTCCGTGGTCATGGGGGGAGACTACGCTGTTCCAGATGCGGGATGCCGCGGATCATGGAACATGCCTTGAAAACGGCCGGTTGCAACAGCGTCAGAGAAGATCCGCTCGTTGATGCCGGCGTCATCACGAGTTGGAGGAGATGCGCAATCGCCTACCGGTCAGCCCAGCCGCTCCCCGCAACCGACGTCGCTCGAGCGGAAGCCGCCGGAGCGGCCTTCTGGCGGATTGTCGGCTTTTCGCTTCACACTGCTTCGAGGCGGACCGTCCGCTCTGGCCAATCACGCCTTGGAAATCGGGGCAGACGAGAGGGTTGCAGCAGGCACGCGGCCCGGTGAAAGGAAGTGGATGCCTGAAGGACATACGGTGCACCGGCTGGCGGGCGCGTTCGCGGCGCGGTTCGTCGGCAAGACAGTCGAGGCGAGCAGTCCGCAGGGACGGTTTTCCGACGGAGCGGCGCTGCTGGACGGGCGAGTGCTGTCTGCGTCCGAAGCGCATGGCAAGCAGATGTTCCTGATGTTCTCCGACGAGCTCTGGCTGCGGGTTCATCTGGGGCTGTATGGGATGTGGCGGTTCGCCGGGCCGGGGCTGGCAGGTTTCGGGCGTCGCGCGTTACGGGTCGCCGCGGGCGAGGAAGTCGTGTTTCCGCCGCAGCCTCGGGGTCTGGTGCGGCTGCGGCTGCTGACGCGAAGCAGCGTGGCCGACCTGAGCGGCCCTACGGCCTGCATGGTGATCTCGCCCGCGGAAAAGGCGGTCGCGATGCAGCGGCTGGGCGAAGATCCCTTGCGGAACGATGCCGATCCGGGACGGGCCTTCACCAAGGTCCATGCGTCGCGCTCGGCGATCGGGCTGCTGCTGATGCGGCAGGACATCGTAGCGGGCATCGGCAACATTTACCGCGCGGAGATCCTGTTTCGGGCGCGGCTGGATCCGCACCGGCCCGGACGGGAGATCGCGGCGGCGGTGTGGGACGCGCTGTGGGCGGATCTCGCGGTGCTGCTGCGGGACGGGGTCGAGACTGGACGGATCGTGACAACCGAACCCGCGGACCGAGGGCGTGTCACGGGCAAGGCGCGTCGGGACGATGCAAGCTACGTCGCGCACCGGGCGGGGCGGCCGTGCCGGGTGTGCGGGACGCCGGTGCTGGCGGAGCCGATGGCGGGGCGGACGCTGTACTGGTGTCGGGTGTGTCAGACCGGGTAAGCCGCGAGCGGCAGGCGCCGGCAGGCCGATCCGACCGACGCGTCGTTTCGCGTTGTTCCTGACCAAGTCTGACGAAAGCGTGTCCGGGATGCTCGATCGCGCGACAAGCAACACGCTGCGCGGCTGCTACCCGATCAGGGTGAAGATCGGCGAGGTGGTGGTGAATGCCGCCGGCTGCCACCGGGCGCCATCGTTCGGCAGAAGACCGGGAAATCAGTACAGTTTGAGCTCTTCGTGGTGCAGGTCTGGACCGCCGTCCCGATCGCGGAGCAGCAGATGGGGACGGCGGGCGTCAGGCCAGGCTAGTCATCCCATGGGTTGATGATCGTCAGGCCGATCCCGTCGAAATCGGTGACGTTGCGGGTGAGGAGGCCAGCATGAGGTCGATGGTGCGGGCAGGCCGCCCAGCCTCGCGGCGGGGCCGCGAACATTTTCGCATAGGCAACGGCGGCGGCGCTGTCGAAGGGCAGGACACGGCCCTGGAAGTCGTTGGCGAACATGGCGCGCGGCTGCCTCCAGGTCGTTCCGGCGAGGGGGGTCTGGCGGGATGGCAATGCCGGAAGGGATTTCCGCCTGTCAGACGGCGGTCGTGAACAGCGTCTCGGATGGCTGGTCGAGGATCCAGTCCGCGACCTTCCGCAGCATGGCGGACAGCATGCTGGTGTCGAGCACGAGCACACGAGCATCAATCGAACCAAGGCGGCTCGCGGCCGGTTGGCGTCGGGGCAGTTCGAGATCAATCTTTCCCACTGCGCCGAAGCGTGCCCACACGCGGTCGTGGAGATGACGTGCCGCTGGCGCACTTCGAGGCGTCGGGACAGTCCGAAGGATGCGGCGCGCCTCGGCCCCGTTGAATCTCCGTGTCCGCTACGCGGACACGCAGGCGCTCCTTGATTGCTGGGTCGAGGTTGCGAATGGTGACGGACGCTGGACGAGCGCTGACGCGCATGCGGTGACGTAGCCAGTGATCTCGGCGATGCCAATGCGTCGAAATTGTTTGCACGGCGATCTCGCACTAGATGTGGATGGATGTCCGATACCCCCCTGCCCGCCACCGTTCCGGCCCTGATCGCCGGCTATGGCAGGGTTTCGCTGCTGACGCCGGACGGGGAGCTGCTCGTGCTGGAGCGGGCGGGGGCGGTCGCGTTGCTGCGCGAGATGCCGCCGCCGCTGGTGGTGCATGCGCCGTCCAGTGCGCGGCGGCTGGGATGCAGGCAATTGCAGGCTTACGACCTGCTGGAGCTGTTCGCCTTCGTGCTGCCCGCGCGGGCGGCGGCGCCGACGCCGCGTGGGCTGGCGCTGGCGCTGGGAGTCGAGGCCGACGCGATCGGCAGCGTGGATGCCAGCCTGCTGCCGGAGCTGGCGGCGATGCTGCTGGAGCGGGCGGCGCAGCTGGCCCATACGCCGTCGGGTGCGGAGATGGGCGCGCTGGCGCTGCGGATGCGTCAGGCGGGATGGAGCTGGGGGGCGCCGCTCTGCGACCGGCTCGGCATCGGCTCGATGCTGCCGCCGGAGGCGATGCAGCACGGCGAGGCGATGAGGGTCTGGCGGCGCCTGCCGAAGTGGGAAGAGACGGCGCCGCGTCCGGCGCCGGCGCAGCACGCGGTGGCGCCGCAGGAGGCGCGGGTCCGGCTGACGGCGCTGCTGGGCCGCGTGTCGGAGCAGCGGGTGGGCCAGGCGGATTATGCCGATGCGGCGGCGGCGGCGTTCGCGCCGCGGCTGCGTCGCGGGGATCCGCTGCTGGTGCTGGCCGAGGCGGGCACCGGCACCGGCAAGACGCTGGGCTACGTGGCGCCGGCGAGCCTGTGGGCGGAGCGGAACGGCGGCACGGTGTGGATCAGCACCTATACCCGCCACCTGCAGCGGCAGATCGAGACCGAGCTGGCGCGGCTGCATCCGGACCCGGCGGTGCGGCGGCGGCACGTGGTGCTGCGCAAGGGGCGGGAGAACTACCTGTGCCTGCTGAACCTGGAGGAGGCGGTGAACAACGTGGCCTCCAGGGCCGAGGATTCGGGCATCGTGCCGCTGTCGCTGCTGGTGCGCTGGGCAGGGGCGACCGCGGATGGCGACGTGCTGGGCGGCGACCTGCCGGGCTGGTTCGGCGAGCTGTTCGGGCCCGGCAGCGGGTCGGGGCTGGCGGACCGGCGCGGAGAATGCATCCACGGCGCCTGCCCGCACTACACGCGCTGCTACATTGAGCACGGCATACGGCGGGCGCGGGACGCCGACCTGGTGGTGGCGAACCACGCGCTGGTGATGGCGCAGGCGGCGTGGCACGGGCAGTTCGGCGCCGGCGCGGACGAGGATGCGGTGCCGACACGCTACGTGTTCGACGAGGGACACCACCTGCTGGAGGCGGCCGACGGGGCGTTCTCGGCCGAGCTGTCGGGGCTGGAAGCGGCCGAGCTGCGGCGCTGGCTGCTGGGAGCGGAAGGCAGCCGGTCGCGCGCGCGTGGCCTGCGCCGGCGGCTCGACGAGCTGGTGGCGGGACAGCCGATGCTGGAAGCGCCGCTCGACGCGGCGCTGACCGCGGCGCGGGCGCTCCCGGCGCCGGGCTGGGCGCAGCGGCTGGGCGAGGAGGCGGCGCTGCC
>CAXUDP010000086.1:13892-16778 GCA_964249735.1 uncultured Acetobacteraceae bacterium
GAGGCAGGTCTGGCCAACCCGACCGAGGACCTGCTCCGGCTGCTGCGCCGACAGGTGATGGCACGCAGCGCCGGACGCCGGGAAGCGGGCTCGGCGCAGGAATGCGACCTGCATCCGGTGGATGACGGGCTGGCCGCAGCGGCGGCGCGGCTGGAGCGGGCGCTGGGGCGGATCGCCGAGCCGCTGGGCACCCTGGTGGAGCGGCTGTCGGCCAGGCTGGAGGAGGAGGCCGATACCCTCGACAGCGCGATGCGTGGGCGGATCGAGGCGATGTGCCGCACGGTGCGGCGTCGGGCGTTGTCCCGGCTGGAGGGCTGGATCGCCATGCTGCGGGCGGTGCCGGATCCGGTGGAGCCGGGGATGCGGCCGACCCACGTGATGTTCCTGAGGCTGCACCGGCGGCCCGGGCCGGCCGGCGGGTCACGCCCGGGAGATGTCGGGCTGCACAGGCACTGGCTGGACCCGACGCTGCCGTTCGCGGCCGCGGTGGCAGCACCCGCGCACGGGCTGCTGATCACCTCGGCGACGCTGCGCGACCAGCCGGAGAACGCTGGCGGGGCGGCGGAGCCCGGCGCGGACGCGGAGGCGAGCTGGCTCAGCGCGGAAGCGCGGGTGGGGGCGATGCACCTGCCCTCGCCGCCGTTGCGCGCGTCGCTGGCCAGCCCGTTCGATTATCGCCGGCAGGCGCAGGCTTTCGTGGTCACCGACGTGGCGCATGACGACCCGGCGGCACTGGCCGGCGCGTATCGGGCGCTGTTCGTGGCGGCAGGCGGCGGCGGGCTCGGGCTGTTCACGGCGATCTCGCGCCTGCGGGCGGTGTACGAGCGGATCGCGGGGCCGCTGGAGGAGGCGGGGATCCCGCTGTTCGCCCAGCACATGGACGCGATGGACAATGCCACGCTCGTGGACGTGTTCCGCACCGAGGAGGACAGCTGCCTGCTCGGCACCGACGCGATGCGCGACGGGGTCGACGTGCCGGGGCGGGCGCTGCGGCTGGTGGTGTTCGAGCGGGTGCCGTGGCCAAGGCCGGACATCCTGCACCGGGAGCGGCGCATCCACCTGTCGGGCGGGCAGCCGGGAGCCTATGACGACCGGATCGCGCGACTCAGGCTGCGACAGGCGTTCGGGCGGCTGATACGCAGTGCCGGCGACCGGGGCGTATTTGTCCTGCTTGACCGGCGCATGCCGAGCCGGCTGGCCTCGGCGTTCCCCTCCGGCGTGCCGGTGCGGCGCGTCGGGCTGGCGGACGCCGTGGCGGAAACCGCGCGCTTCCTGTCGGCGCAGGCGGGTACCGCGCCGGACGGTCCGTCGTTCAGATCGGCTTGAGGTTGGTGGCGGCCGCCTTGCCGCGTTCCATGGCGATCTCGTAGCTGACCTTCTGGCCCTCGTTCAGGCCGCGAAGACCGGCGGCTTGGACTGCGGTGATATGGACGAACACGTCCTTGCCGCCGTCGTCAGGCATGATGAAGCCGAAACCCTTGGTGGTGTTGAACCACTTCACCGAACCGATCGCCATCGCCGGTCACTCTCCCCGCCAGCCAGCCACTCGAACGCGCCGGCTTCCTGACGCGCTCGACCAGGCGCGGCCCGCCGACCGGTCATTATGGGGGCAGAAAGATACGGCGGTGTCAATCACGAAGAGATGATGAAGCACGCCGTGAGCACGGAAAGCGGAAAGGGCGGCCCCTTGCAGGACCGCCCCTCCCTTCTCGCGACTGAGACCCGTCGGGGGTGTCTCAGAAGTCCATGTCGCCCATGCCGCCGCCCGGGGGCCCGCCAGCCGGGGCCTTCCTCTCGGGCTTCTCGGCGATCATCGCCTCGGTGGTGACGAGCAGGCCGGCGACCGAGGCCGCGTCCTGCAGCGCCGTGCGCACGACCTTGGTCGGGTCGATGATGCCGGCGTCCACGAGGTTCTTGTACTCCATCAGCTGCGCGTCGAAGCCGTAGGCGTACTCGGAGTTCTCGAGCACCTTGCCGGCGACGACCGCACCGTCCTCGCCCGCGTTCTCGACGATCTGGCGCAGCGGGGTCTGCAGCGCCTTGCGAATGATCTCGATGCCGAACTTCTCGTCCTCGTTGAGCGGGACCAGGTGGGCCAGCTCGATCGAGGCGCGGGCGAGTGCCGTGCCGCCACCGGGAACGATGCCTTCCTCGACCGCGGCGCGGGTCGCATGCAGCGCGTCGTCGACGCGGTCCTTGCGCTCCTTCACCTCGACCTCGGTGGAGCCGCCGACGCGGATGACCGCGACGCCGCCTGCCAGCTTGGCCAGACGCTCCTGCAGCTTCTCGCGGTCGTAGTCCGAGGTGGTCTCCTCGATCTGCGCCCGGATCTGGCCGCAGCGACCCTGGATGTCGGCCTTCTCGCCGACGCCCTCCACGATCGTGGTGTTCTCCTTCTCGATGTGGATCTTCTTGGCGCGGCCCATCATGGCGAGCGTGACGCTCTCCAGCTTGATGCCGAGATCCTCGGAGATCACCTGGCCACCGGTCAGGATCGCGATATCCTCGAGCATCGCCTTGCGACGGTCGCCGAAGCCCGGCGCCTTCACGGCGGCGATCTTGAGGCCGCCACGCAGCTTGTTGACCACCAAGGTGGCCAGCGCCTCGCCGTCGACGTCCTCGGCGATGATCAGCAGCGGACGGCCGGACTGCACGACGCTCTCGAGCAGCGGCAGCATCGGCTGCAGCGAGGAAAGCTTCTTCTCGTGGATGAGGATGTAGGGCTGATCGAGATCAGCGATCATCTTCTCGGCGTTGGTGATGAAGTAGGGCGAGATGTAGCCGCGGTCGAACTGCATGCCCTCGACGACGTCGAGCTCGGTCTGGATGCCCTTGGCCTCCTCGACCGTGATCACGCCCTCGTTGCCGACCTTCTGCATCGCCTGG
>CAXUDP010000087.1:0-16444 GCA_964249735.1 uncultured Acetobacteraceae bacterium
GAGATGGACGCGGCGTCGCGCACCGGCATCGACGACGTGCGCGAGATCATCGAGGCGACCCGGTTCCGGCCGATGCAGGCGCGGATGAAGGTGTTCATCGTCGACGAGGTGCACATGCTCTCGCGCAACGCGTTCAACGCGCTGCTCAAGACGCTGGAGGAGCCGCCGAGGGAGGTCACCTTCATCTTCGCCACCACCGAGCTGCGTCGCGTGCCGGTGACGGTGCTGTCGCGCTGCCAGCGGTACGACCTGCGCCGGGTCGGCCAGGCGGAGCTCGCCGCACACTTCGCCCGCATCGCGGGAAAGGAAGGGGCGGCGATCGACGCCGAGGCCCTGGCGCTGATCGCGCGCGCCGCCGACGGCTCGGTGCGCGACGGGCTGTCGCTGCTGGACCAGGCGATCGCCCAGGGAGGTGTCGAGGGAGATGCCGTGATCCGCGCCGAGCGGGTCGCCGACATGCTGGGGCTGGCCGATCGCGGCCTGGTGTTCGACCTCCTCGACGCGGTGATGGCCGGACAGCCGGCAGCGGCGCTGGCGATCACCGACCAGGCGCATGCGCGCGGCGCCGACCTCGGCGTCATGCTGGCCGACCTGCTGGAGCTGATCCACACCGTATCGCGCTTGAAGGCGATCCCCGCTCTGCACCACGGCGGCGAGCTGCCGGAAGCCGAGCGGGTGCGCGGTGCGGCGCTGGCCGACCGGCTGTCGGTGCCGGTGCTGGGGCGGACGTGGCAGATGCTGCTCAAGGGCGTGGCCGAGGTGGAAACCGCACCCGACCGGCGCGAGGCGGCGGAGATGGTGCTGATCCGGCTGTGCCACGTCGCCGACCTGCCGACGCCGGCCGAGCTGGTGCGACAGATCGCGGCGCAGGGGCCGCAGGCGGTGGTGCGGCAGGCGCCGCCGGCTCCGGTCCCGGTCGCTGCCGCTCCGGTGGTCGGCGGAGCATCGCGGCAGCCGGTACAGGGCGGCGCGCTGCGTGCGACGGAGCCGGAGCCTGAACCGGTCGCGACGGCGCTGTTGCCGCCCGCTTCCATGCCCGCCGAACCGCCGCCGCCGCCGAGCCTGCGCAGCTGGCGCGAGGCGGTCGCGTTTGTCGCCAGCCGACGCGAGGCGACGCTGCACGGCCACCTGCGCCATTGCGCGCACCTAGTGCGGTTCGCGCCGCCGGTGATCGAGCTCCGGCTGGAGCCGCAGGCGCCGCGCGACCTGTCGCAGCGCCTCGCGTCGATCCTGACGGAGGCGACCGGAACGCGCTGGACCATTGCTGTGGTGCGCGCGCCGGGCGAGCCGACGCTGGCCGAGCAGGCCGGGGCGCTCGACGCCGACCGGACGCGCGAGGCGGAAGCGCACCCGCTGGTGCAGGCGATCCTGGCCGCGTTCCCGGGCGCGAAGCTGGGCGCGGTGAACGACGCGTCGCTGGACGATTACGGGCTGCCGCCGGAACCGGCGGTGGCCGCGTCCCCGGCCGACGGCCTGCCTGCCGAGCCCCTTCTGCCGGAGCCGGAGGCGCCCGACATGGAGTTCGCGCCGGACGATTCCGAGCCGGTCGGGCTCGACGACCTCGACGATCCGCGCGCTGGACGATGAACGATGTTCAAGGAGAGCACCGCATGAAGAACCTCGCCGGCCTGATGAAGCAGGCCTCGCAGATGCAGGCCAAGATGGAGGAGATGCAGGCGGGCCTCGCCACCATCGAGGTCGAGGGCACCGCCGGCGCCGGGATGGTGGCGATGACCCTGACCGGCAAGGGCGACCTCAAGCGCATACGAATCGATCCCAAGCTGGCGGATCCGGCGGAGACCGAGATGCTGGAAGACCTGATCGTCGCCGCCCATGCCGAGGCGCGCCGCCACCTGGAGGCGCGCACCGCCGAGGAGATGCAGAAGGTCACCGGGGGCTTGAACCTTCCGCCCGGCATGAAGCTGCCGTTCTAGTTCCTTCCCGTGGGCGGTCCGGAGATCGAGCGGCTGATCGAGCTGCTGGCGCGCCTGCCCGGCTTCGGCCCGCGCAGCGCCAGGCGGGCGGCGCTCACCCTGCTGCGGCAGCCGCGCACCAGGCTGCTGCCGCTGGCCAGCGCCATGGAGCAGGCGGCGCGCACGGTGCGCACCTGCAGCCTGTGCGGCAACCTGGACAGCCGCGACCCGTGCGCGATCTGCGACGACCCGCACCGCGACCGCAGCATCGTCTGCGTGGTGGAGGGCGTCGGCGACCTGTGGGCGCTGGAGCGGGCAGGGGTGCATCGCGGGCTGTACCACGTGCTGGGCGGCACCCTGTCGGCGCTGGGCGGCACCGGCCCGGATGACCTGTCCACCACGCCGCTGCTGGCCCGGATCGAGGGCGGTGGGGTGCGCGAGGTGATCCTGGCGCTCGGTGCCACGGTTGAGGGGGCCACCACCACGCACTGGCTGGCGGAACGCTTGGCGCCGCTCGACGTGACGGTGAGCCGGGTGGCGCAGGGCGTGCCGATGGGCGGGGCGCTGGACGTGCTGGACGACGGCACCCTGGCGGCGGCGCTGATGGCGCGTCGGTCGTGAGAGTCCGGGCTTGAGCGTGATCTGGCCGATCCCGTCCGCGATCCCGCGCGCGGTGCTGGTCACCGGCGGTGCCGCCCGCCTGGGCCGGGCGATGGCGCTCGCCTTCGCCGAGTGCGGCTTCGCGGTGGCCCTGCACAGCCGGCGCGACAACGAGGACGCGCAGGACACCCTGCGCGCGATCGGCGATCGCGGGGTCAAGGGCGTGCTGCTCCTGGCCGAGCTTTCCCGCGAGGACGAGGTGGCGCGGCTGGTACCCGACGCGGAGGCGGCGCTCGGGCCGCTCGGCGTGCTGGTGAACAACGCCAGCACCTTCGAACGCGACGAGTGGCACGACGCCGACCGCGCCTCCTGGGACCGGCACCTGGAGCCCAACCTGCGCGCGCCGTTCCGGCTGATGCAGGACTTCGCCGCCCGGCTGCCGGAGGGGGCGGAGGGCATGGTGCTGAACATGCTGGACCAGCGGGTCTGGTCGCCGACCCCACATTTCGTGTCCTACAGCCTGTCCAAGGCCGCGCTGTGGGCATCGACGCAGTCCATGGCGCTGGCGCTGGCGCCGCGCGGCATCAGGGTGAACGCCATCGGGCCGGGCCCGGCGCTGCCGAGTGCCAGGCAGGACGAGGCGCAGTTCCGCAGGCAGTGCGAGAGCGTGCCGCTGGGCCGCGGCACCAGTCCCGGCGAGGTGGCGCGGGCGGCCTTGTCGCTGTTGTGCCTGCCGTCGGTGACCGGGCAGATGCTGGCGCTCGACGGCGGGCAGCACATGCAGTGGCATCCGGCGCCGAGCCATCCCGGCGGGATGGAGGAGTAGCGCGGATGGACGCGTTCCCGCCCTGGCCGCAGCAGCCGCCGCTGCGCTGCGTGTTCCTGCGCGACATGGTCACGCCCGCCCATATCGGCGTCTACCCGCACGAGGAGCACATGCAGCAGCGGGTGCGGGTGAACATCGCCTTCGGGCTGCAGGACGAGGCGGTCGGCACCGGCGTCGGCCGCGACGACCTCAGCCGCACCGTGTCCTACGAGCGGGTGGTGCAGCTGGTGCGCGGGATCATCGCCGCCGGCCACGTGCGCCTGGTGGAGACGCTGGCCGAGCGGATCGCGATGGGCGTGCTGGCCGAGGTGCGCGTGCAGGTGGTGCGGGTCCGCGTCGAGAAGTTGGACGTGTTCGCCGAGCTGGAATCGGTGGGTGTTGAAGTCGAGCGTTGGCGGAAGGGACCCTGAACGGCAGGTGATCGAGGCCGCGGCGAACTAACTGCGCCCGGAGCCGTAGAGCGGGTGTCGCCCACGTTCCGAAAGTCCCTGCCATGTTCATGCGAATCGACCGTCTTCTCACCGAGGTGCCGGAGCCCAAGGCCCCAGCCCCCAATGCGGCCGCGGCGCTGCAGGAACTGCTGGGCGGCAAGTATGGCGAGATGTCCACCCTCGGGAACTACATGTTCCAGAGCTTCAACTTCCGCAACAAGAGCAAGCTGCGTCCGTTCTACAGCCTGGTGTCCAGCATCTTCGCCGAGGAGATCGGGCACGTCGAGCTGGTCAGCACCGGGATCTCGATGCTCAACTCCGGGCCGGGCAACCCGAAGGAGATGGTCGACATCTCCAAGGCGCCGTTCAACGACATGCAGGACGTGCGCCTCGCCGGCAGCTTCCTCAGCAACGGCGGCGGCGCCATGCCGATGAACAGCAACGCCGCGTCCTGGAACATGGACATGGTGACCACCACCGGCAACCTGATCATCGACCTGCTGCACAACTTCCACCTCGAGTGCGGCGCGCGCATCCACAAGCTGCGCGTCTACGAGACGATGACCGAGCCGACCGGACGCGAGATCACCGCCTACCTCCTGGTTCGCGGCTCCCTGCACGCCCACGCCTACGCGCTGGCGCTGAAGAAGCTGACCGGGGTGTCGATCGAGAAGATGCTGCCGACGCCGAACATCGACCTGAGCCGCATTCCCGAGTGCCAGAAGTATCTGGACGAGGGCAAGCATCGCCGCCTCTACACCTTCAGCAACGGCGACTATGCGGAAGCCGCGGGCGTGTGGTCCAACGACGAGGTGGCGTTGCCGGGCGACCCGCCGGGCAACCTGGAGGTGGTCGAGGGCATGCCCGAGGGCGGCAAGATCCCCGAGCTGGACGGCAACTACGGCGCCTTCGCTCCCGACTACGCGCCGCAGGAGATCTTCGAGATCGCCAGCAAGCTCTACCAGAAGAGCCGCTGAGGCTTCCCGGCCGGTGCGGCTTCGGCCGCGCCGGCTAGAGCGTGCGCACGGCGACGGGAACCGGAACCGGCGTTCCCGTCGCCAGCGTGTTGCGCAGCGGCAGCCGGAACGGCGCCGCCTCGATCACGAACACGTCGCCATCCCGCGTCTCGATTCCGTCCGATACCGACAGGGTCGCGGTGCCAAAGAAGTGGACATGCACGTCGCCCGGGCGGCGGAACAGGTCATACTTGAAGTGGTGGTGCTCCAGGTTGGCGATCGCGTGCGACATGTTCGCCTCGCCGGACAGGAACGGCTTCTCCCACAGCACCGTGCCCTCGCGCTCGATCGCCGAGCGCCCCTGCACGCTGGCCGGCAGCACCCCGGTCAGCAGCTCGCCGCCGAGCGAGGCGGTACGCAGCTTGGAATGCGCGAGCCACAGGTAGTTGCCGCGTTCGGTCACGTGGTCGGAGAACTCGTTGCCGAGCGTGAAGCCGAGCCGGTGCGGCGTGCCGTCCGGGCCGACCACGTAGATCCCGGCGATCTCCGGCTCCTCCCCGGCGTCGCCGGCGAAGCCCGGGCTGGGCAACGTTGCGCCGGGACCGACCAGGCTCGATCCGTCGCCCTTGTAGAACCATTCCGGCTGCACCCCGATCGCGCCCCCGGCCGGCCTGCCGCCCTCCACCCCCATCAGGAACATGCGCATCGAGTCCGTCGCCTGGCCGGCGGCGGCAGCCTTGTGCATCGCGTCGCGTCCGGAGGCGGAGCCGAGATGGGTCAGGCCGGTGCCGGTCACCAGGCAGTGCGCGGGATCTGGATGGTCGATCGGCGCCAGCACCCGGCCGTCGGCCAGTGCCGCATGGAGGTCCACGGCCTCGCCCGGCTCGTGACGCGCCACCACCTCGGCCAGCGTCCCGCCGGTGGCGATCGCTTCCAGCGCCAGGGCGTAGGTGGACTCGGCGCCGTCGAGGCGGCGGCACAGGCCGGCCTCGTCGGTGGCCGCCACCACGCGCCGCCCCGCCTCGTCGAGCAGTTGGGTCAGGCTGAGGGACATGCCGTGCCTCCTAGGTCTGGAAGGTGGGCCGGGGTCAGGCGGGCGTCAGGCGGCCGTCGATCCGCCGGTCGAGCCGGTACGGGTTGTCGTCGCCGAGCTCCGGCGGCAGCAGTGCCGGCGGCAGGTTCTGGTAGCACACCGGCCGCAGGAACCGGTCGATCGCCAGCGTGCCGACCGAGGTGAAGCGCCCGTCGGTGGTGGCAGGGAACGGGCCGCCATGCACCATCGCGTGGCTGACCTCCACACCTGTGGGCCAGCCGTTGGCCAGGATGCGGCCGCAGCGCCGCTCCAGCACCGGCAGCAGCCGGGCGGCGAACGCCGCGTCCGCGTCGGTGAGGTGCAGCGTCGCGGTGAGCTGGCCCTCGATCCGCGCCGCGAGCGACAGCACCGCCGCCTCGTCGTCGCAGGCGACCACCAGCCCGCTGGACCCGAACACCTCGTCCGCCAGCGACGGCTCGTCGCGGTAGCGCGCGGCGTCGGTGACGAACAGCGCGGCGCGGCACTGGTTCTCGCCCTCGCCGAGCTGGCCGCTGGCGACCAGGCTGACGCCCGGGACCGCGTTCCGACCGGTGACCGCGCGGTCGTAGGCGTCGTGGATGCCCGGCGTCAGCATGGTCGCGGACGGCGCCTTGCCCAGGGTCGCCGCCGCGCGTGCCACGAAGCGGTCGAGCGACGCACCCTTCACCGCGATCACCAGCCCCGGGTTGGTGCAGAACTGGCCGGCCCCGAGCGTCAGGGAGCCGACGAAGCCGTCCGCCAGGGTTTCGGGCCCGGCCTCCAGCGCGTCCGGGCACAGGAACACCGGGTTGACGCTGCTCATCTCCGCGAACACCGGGATCGGCACCGGCCGCTCTGCCGCCAGCTTCGCCAGGGCGAGCCCGCCGCGCCTGGAGCCGGTGAAGCCCACCGACATGACCCGCGGGTCCTGCACCAGCGCCTGGCCGAGTAGGAGGTCGGGACCGGAGATCAGCGAGAACACCCCGTCCGGCAGCCCGGCCTCGCGCACCGCCGACGCGATCGCGGCGCCGGCCAGCGCGCTGGTGCCCGGATGCGCCGGATGGCCGCGCACCAGCACCGGGCAGCCGGCCGCCAGCGCCGAGGCGGTGTCGCCGCCGGCCACCGAAAAGGCGAGCGGGAAGTTGCTGGCGCCGAACACCGCCACCGGGCCGACGGGGATGCGCCGCAGGCGCAGGTCCGGTCGCGGCAGCGGCGCGCGGTCGGGCAGGGCGGGATCGAGCCGCACGCCGAGCCAGTCGCCGGAGCGCACCACGCCGGCGAACAACCGCAGCTGGCCGATCGTGCGCCCCAGCTCGCCGGTGATGCGCGCTTCCGGCAGCCCGGACTCCAGCGACGCGGTGGCGATCAGCTCGGCGCGCCGCCCGTCCAGTGCGGTGGCGATCGCCTCCAGGAAGCCGGCGCGGGCGTCGGGGCTGGTGGCGCGGTAGGCATCGAACGCCGCCTCCGCCCGTGCGGCTGCGTCCGCGACCGAGGCGGCGTCGTCGACCGGCAGCTCCGGCCCCACCTTCTGCCCGGTGCGCGGGTCGAGGCCGCGGAATCCTGTCGCGTCGCGTGTGCCGGTGGCGTGTGCGGTCATGCCGGTCGGTCTCCGAATACTCGGACAGGAATCGGCGTTCCGGCCCCGGCTTGCAAGGGCTGGCGCAGCCGCGTCTTTGTGACGATGATGGGCCCGGCTCGAACAGGAAGGGGATGCCGGCAGTCGATGGACCGGTCAGGACCACGCCGCTCCACCGCCGACAGCGACGGTCCGAGGCCGGGCGACATCCGGTCCGCGAGCAGCCCCCGCCTGCACGACAGCATCGCCCGCTCCATCGGCATACGCATCGCCGCCGAGCAGTTGCGGCCGGGCGACCTGCTGTCCGGCGAGATCGAGGCGGCGGAGCAGCTGGCGGTGTCGCGCACCGCTTATCGCGAGGCGGTACGCATCCTGTCCGCCAAGGGCATGGTTGAAAGCCGCACCAAGACCGGCACGCGCGTGAGCCCGCGCAGCCGCTGGCACATCCTCGACCCCGAGGTGATCGGCTGGTTCCTGGAAACCAAGCCCAGCGAGGCCTTCGTGCGCGACCTGTTCGAGGTGCGGCAGATGGTCGAGCCGCACGCGGCGGCCCTGGCGGCGCAGAACCACACCAGGCAGGACCTCGACGCCATGGGCGATGCGCTCGGCACCATGGCGCGTCTGCGTCTCGCCACCGAGGAGGGACGCGCCGCCGACCGGGCCTTCCACCACGCCATCCTGGTCGCCACCGGCAACGAGCTGATCGCCGCCCTGTCCAGCAGCGTGGTCGCCGCGATCTGGTGGACCACCGTGTTCAAGCACCGCGCCCAGCGTCATCCGCGCGACCCGCTGCCAGAGCACCGCGCCGTGTTCGAGGCGATCCGGGAGCGCGATGCGGACGGCGCCAGGCAGGCGATGACCGAGCTGGTGCGCTCCGCCTTCGAGGACATGCAGGCCTCGCTCAGCGGCCGCAGCGCCCGGCTGACCCGGCCGTCGGCGCCCTGAGCCCGGCCGGCGCCCCGGACCCCGCTCCCTTGCCAGACCGGGTGCGGGTCGCGCATAACGCCGCGGGAGGACACGATTTGTCGGACAAGACTGCCCTTCTGGCGCTCGACTGGGGCACCAGCGCGTTGCGCGCCTGGCGCGTCGCCGCCGACGGCACGGTGCTGGAGCGCAGGCGCGAGCCCTGGGGCATCCTGAGCCTGCCCGAAGGCGGCTATCCGGCCGCGTTCGACGCCATCACCGCGGGCTGGCGCGCCGACGGCGTCCCCGCGATCGCCTGTGGCATGGTCGGCAGCCGCAAGGGCTGGCGGGAGGTGGACTACCTGTCGCTGCCGCTCGACCTGCACCGGCTGGCCGGCTCGCTCGCCACCGTGCCGTGCGGCGCGGGCGTGCTGCATCTGGTGCCGGGCCTGCTCGACGCGGCGCGGCCGGACGTGATCCGCGGCGAGGAGACCGAGGCGCTCGGGGTGCTGGACGCGCTCGGCTCGCCGCCTGGCGAGATCCTGCTGGTGATGCCCGGCACGCACAGCAAGTGGGTGCGGGTGTCGGACCGGGTGATCGCCTCCTTCTCCACCTTCATGACCGGCGAGCTGTTCGCGCTGCTGTGCCGCCACTCCATCCTGGGGCAGGGGATCCCGCCTGGCGACGAGGCGGCCGGAGGCGAGGCCGCCCGGGACGACGCGTTCCGCGACGGCGTGCGTGCCGCCGCCTCGGACGGGCTGTCCGCCCGGCTGTTCTCGACCCGGGCGCTGATGCTCACCGGCCGCCTGGCCCCGGCGCTGGTGCCCGACTACCTGTCCGGGCTGCTGATCGGCGAGGAGCTGCACCGCGCCACGGGGACCGGGCCGGCGCCGGACCGCGTGGTGCTGGTCGGCGACGCGTCGCTGACCCGTCGCTATGCGCTGGCGTTCGCCGTCCTCGGCCGGCCGGTGCCGGTCGCGATGGAGGCGGCCTCGGTGCGCGGCCTTTACCGCATCGCCCTGGCTGCCGCCTTGTTGCCGCCGTTCGCAGGAGATGACGCATGCTGACCGACTACCTCCTGCAGTCGCCCTACGTCGCGATCCTGCGCGGCCTGTCGCCGGACGAGGCGATCCCGGTCGGCGCCGCCCTCGTGGACGCCGGGATGCGGGTGATCGAGGTGCCGCTGAACTCGCCCGATCCGTTGCGGAGCATCCGGCTGCTGGCCGACCGGTTCGGCGACACCTGCCTGATCGGCGCCGGCACCGTGACCACGGTCGCGGCGGTGCAGGCGGTGCACGAGGCGGGCGGGCGGGTGCTGGTGATGCCGCACGCCGACACCGCGGTGATCCGTGCCGCCAAGGCGCTCGGCCTGGTGTGCACGCCCGGCATCGCCACGCCCACCGAGGGCTACGCGGCGCTGGCGGCGGGCGCGGACGGGCTGAAGCTGTTCCCGGCCGAGCTGGTCGGGCCGGCGGTGCTGCGCGCGTTCCGCGCCGTGTTCCCGACCGACACCCTGTTCATGCCGGTGGGCGGCATCACCCCGGACAACGTCCAGCCCTTCGTCGACGCGGGCGCCGCCGGGTTCGGCCTCGGCTCCGGGCTCTACGTGCCGGGGCGCCCGGCCGAGGAGGTCCACCGCCGCGCCGTCGCCTATGCCGAGGCGTGGACGCGCGCCAAGGGAGGTGCTGCATGAGCCCGATCCGGGTCGGGCTGGTCGGCATCGGCGAGATCGCCCGGGTGCAGCACATCCCGACGATCGCCGCCGACGACGGCTTCCGGCTCACCGCCATGGCCAGCCGCTCGAAGCCGGCGGTCCCGGACGGGGTGGCGTTGTTCGGCTCGCAGGAGGAGATGATCGCGTCCGGCCTGGTGGACGCGGTATCGCTCTGCACCCCGCCGCAGGTGCGCTACGACTTCGCCCGCAAGGCGCTGCTGTCCGGCATGCACGTGATGATGGAGAAGCCGCCGGCACAGACCGTGGCCGAGGTCGACGACCTCGCCCGCCTGGCCGGCACCGTCGGGCGCACCCTGTTCGCCACCTGGCACTCGATGTTCTCGGGCGCGGTGGCGCCGGCGCGGCGCATCCTGGCCGAGCGCGGCGCCAACGCCATGCGCATCCTGTGGCGCGAGGACGTGCACAAGTTCCATCCCGGCGTCGACTGGTTCTGGCAGCCGGGCGGCATGGGAGTGTTCGATCCCGGCGTGAACGCCCTGTCGATCGTGGTGGCGTGCCTGCCGGAGCCGGTCTTCGTGCGCGAGGCCCGCTTCCGGGTGATGCCGGGGGCCCACACCCCGATCACCGCCGCGCTGGAGCTCGCCACGCCCACTCACGCCACCGGCTTTTCCGCCCTGTTCGACTGGGATCACAAGGGCGAGGAAACCTGGTCGATCGACTGGACCCTGGAGGATGGCGGCCTGCTGGCGCTGGCCGGGGGCGGCCGGTCGCTTGTGCTCGACGGGCGGACGGTGGTGGACGAGCCGGACCGGGAATATCCCGGGCTGTATCGCCGCTTCGCCGAGCTGATCCAGGGCGGCGCCTCGGACGCGGAGACCCGCCCGCTGCAGCTTGCCGCCGACGCGTTCTCGCTGGCCCGGATCGAGCGGCTGCCGGGATGATCGACCTGCGCGACCCGCGACTTGCCGCCGACGCGGTGATCCGCGCGCTGGAGCTCCAACCGCATCCCGAGGGCGGCCACTACCGGGAAACCTGGCGCGACCGGCCCGCCGACGGCGGCCGCGGCTCCGGCACCGCCATCCACTTCCTGCTGCGCGGCGACGAGCTCAGCGACTGGCACCGGGTCGATGCCGACGAGCTGTGGATCTGGCAGGCCGGCGCGCACCTGGTGCTGACCACCTCGCCGGACGGGCACGACGCGGAAGCGCGCCACCTCGGCCCGGACCTGGCCCTGCGCCAGTCGCCGCACCTGCTGGTGCCGCGCGGCCACTGGCAGACCGCGGTGTCGCTCGGCGCCTGGACCCTGGCCTGCTGCGTGGTGACGCCGGCCTTCCGGTTCGAGGGTTTCGAGCTGGCGCCAAAGGACTGGCGGCCGGTGCCGAAGCGGAGCTGAACGCCGTGCCGGCTTGGCGTCAGCCGTGCGTGCCGCGCTCCTGCCCGCCGTAGCCGGCCTCGTGCAAGGCGCGGGACCGGGACCGTTCCCTACCCGGTCTCGCGGCTGCTGCGAGGTGTACATGATCCGCTCGACCAGCTTGTCGGCCCATGCCGCGGTTGCCGTCCGTGACGGGGCCGATCAGGCGCGGTCCAGCTGCCCCATGATCCAGCCTTCCCAGCGGTCCGGAACTGCCTGCATCGCCGGGCCGGCCGGCCGGCGCCCGTCCAGCACCTCGATCATCCCGAGCACGCCGATCAGGGCGTCGAACGGATCCTCGGCGCGCTCCGACGGCCCGAAGCCGTCCGCGACCTGCGCCGCCAGCTCGGCCTGGAACACCACGCCGTGCCGGTCCGCCCACGCGGCCAGGTCCCGCATCGCCGTGCGCCGGTCGTCCCGGTTGCGCTTGCTCATCCGGGCGGTGAAGGCGACGCCGACGTGATTGTAGGCCTCGCCGGGATAGGTTTCCGCCAGCACCGGAACGCCGGTCCGCGCCAGCTCCGCCAGGCTGCCGTCGAACGGCCACAGCCGGGCGCCGCGGCGACGTGCGGGCAGGAGCACCTCGCGCCATCCGGCGATCGCGGCCTTGCCGACCTGGTTCGGGCCAAGGGTCCAGAACAACGGGCAGGCCGCCCGTCGCACCGGCGTGGCGAGCTCGCATCGCCGCCGCAGCGCGTCGATGTGCGTCAAGCCCAGGGCATCCAGCAGGGCCCGCTGCTTCGCCGCGGCGGATGACACCCTGGGATAGAACGGACGCGTCGCCGAGATCTGCTCCGGCCGCTCCGCGACGCTGAAGAACTCGGGCCAGTCGCCGCGGTCGAGGGCGTCCAGCACCGCCGGAAAGCCGGACAACCCGGTCATCCGCCCGTAGGCGACAGGCAAGCCGATCGGGAAGTCGAAGCCCGCCAGCACGCTGGTCCCGCCCGTGAACAGCGTGGCCACGAACGCGGCGCAGTCGCCGACCAGCCTAGGCGCCGCGACGACCCAGCCGCGGCCGGACCAGGTCGCCTCCGCCACCCAGCGCTTGTCGGCGGTGGCGCTCCAGTCGGCATGCAGCACCGCCCGGAATCCAGGTATCGGGCGTCCGGGTGCGGCGCCGGCACCGGGCGCCGGGTCGGGGCTTGCGCAGCTCGATGATGGATGGTCCATGTGCCGGGCATTACTTTCGCGGAATGATCGGATGCATCGGCTACATCATCCGCCAACGCTTCATCAATCCGTTGCCGACCGGAACGATCCCGCTCGCCTGGATGTCCGCACCTCCACCGGCGTCATGCGTGCGGCGGGAAGGAACTCCTCAAGCAGTCACATAATTTAGTTGATGCTTCGGGATGAATATATAAAATGTTCACAAGTATAGTCCTGCTAGAATAGATACTGACATTTGTTTATTCAGCTGTAAGCGAAGGTTGTTCGCAAGCTGTGTTGTCGAAGGATCCTCCATGAGACGCCTCGATACCGTCGCCATCGCCCTGGGATGCCTGAGCATCTTCGGCACCCTCGGCGCGCGCGGTGCGGAACTGCAGCAGCCGGTTCCCTTTCCGTCGCCCGCGCTGTCGCCCGGACCGTCGCTCGGCTCGTCGATCCCGATCGGCGCCACGGCCTGCGACAACCTCGGGCCACCCCCGGGACCCGTCGTGCCGCTGCAGCTCGTGGTCCGCAACGCCGACCGGCCGGATGTCGGGCCCTACACGGTCAGGCTTCCAGGTTACGGGACCAACGTCGCGCCGAACTCGCCGCAGTTCTACCGCCCGTTCCTGATCCACGCGAACCCGGGCGACTCGCTCCGGTTCGACGTGGTCAACCAGCTCGACACCGGCAGCCTGAACGAGAACGACACCAACCTGCACACGCACGGGCTGGTCGTGATGCCCAGGCCCTGCGTCCCGCTCGGCGACTACATCTTCGTCAACGACCCGACGAACACGACCACCTCGTACAGGATCGACGTTCCCCAGACCCTTCCGGGCTACATGTTCGGCAGCCAGACCACGCCGCGGACCTATCCGTCCGGCTTGTACTGGTTCCACGGGCACATCCACGAGTACTCGGACGACCAGGTCGGGGGCGGGCAATCGGGCGTCCTCTACGTCGGCGACCTTCTGTCCGACCTGCGCGCCACGCCCGGGCTGGACGCGACCACCGCCAGCACGCTCGCCAACACCGACGTCCTCTACCTCGGCCTGCGCGACATCCAGCTTGCGGTCCCGGTCGGCGCCACACCGGACAAGGCGGCGCCCGGCACGCGCGGGCAATGGCTGTCGCACGCGGACTACAACCCTGCCGCCTGCCTGAGCAATGCGAACCCGCCGATCCCGATCCCCGGCACGTTCTCAGGGTTCGGCTATTGCGGCCATCACCTCAGCTTCGCCGGCGGCAAGGTCGACCCGTTCCACGACACGGTCTGGATGTTCACGATCAACGGCCAGTACAACCCGACCGTGACGATGAAGCCCAGTCGCAACCAGGTCTGGAGGATCAACAACCTCAGCCCGAACGCGACCTATGTGCTGGAACTCGACGACAACGCCACCGGGCAGGCGGTGCCGGTCACGGCCCTGGCCTATGACGGCATCGCCTCGGGAAGCAACGCCGTCGGCAACAACGGCCTGAAGGTCGGAGCCCCGGAAACCCGGGTCCTGTTGACGCCTGGCAACCGGATCGAGCTGTTCGTGCCGAATATCGGTGGCCCGAACGGAAAGCAGCTCACGTTGCGCACGATCGGCCTGACCACCGGCACGGAAGGCGTCCCCTGGCCGCGCATAGACCTGGCGCACGTCAACATGCCGCCCGGCCCATCGACGCTGCCGGCGCTGAACGTCACCCTGCAGAACACAGCGCCGAGCCTGGTCGCACCCGCGGTCGCGGCGTCGAACACGACGCCGCCCGCCAACTGCATCGTGCTGCCGCCCGGGCAGAGGACCCATCGCCTGATAACGTTCGAGGACGGGCCGGCCGCAGGCGAGTACGTCATCGGCAGCCAGGTGGTCGACCAGTTCGAACGTCCCGTCGGCGCGAAGACGACGATCCCGCCGGAACAGTTCCCGATGGCAGCGATGGACTCGCCCAACGTCGTGCCGCACGTTTGTGCAAGGCTCGGCGAGCAGGAGGTGTGGGAGATCCTCAACGCGTCGGGCGAGATGCACAACTTCCACATCCACCAGAACAAGTTCCGTTTGACGCGCCCGACCGACAACGGCGCCCCGGCCAGCCTCACCCTGCTCGGCATGAGCGCCTACCAGGATCCGTCCGGCCTGATCTCGCCCTTCATCCCGGAGCTGCACGACGGGACGGCGACGCGACCCGTGGACATCTGGCGTGACGTCCTGGCGCTTCCGCCCTACGGGGGACGGGTGTTTGTCACCATTCCGTTCTATTCGCCCACGCAGGTCGGCGACTTCGTCTACCACTGCCACATCCTGTCGCACGAGACCGGTGGGATGATGGCGGTGGTCCAGGTCTACAAGCCCTAGCGCCGTTCCCCTCGCCGGTCGCTGAACGGGCGCCCCGATCCGGGGCGCCCGAAGGCGTTCGGGGATGGCGGGCTCAGGCGAGAAACGCCTTGACCGTCCGGCGGCGCGCAGCACGCGATGACGTTCGCCTACCGGCGCGACCACCGGGAGTGATCGCCCGGTCGTGCCGCCTGAGCCCGTTGTGCGGGGGACACCGTGATTGGCCGGCAAATGCCTCAGGCCATCACATGCTCAGGCAGCCCGCCTTCGAGCCTGAAGGGCGGGCGGACGGGTTCCCGTGCCGCTGCACGGGAAGTTCCGGGCCTAGTGGTTGTCGCGCGGGATCCCCCTGGTCTGGGCGATGCGCTGGTAGTCGACCGCGTTCTCCAGCACCGCACCGGTTTCCAGCTGTCCGACCACGGCGCGCTGCATCTCCTGCCAGGGCGTCTGGCTCGCCGGGTAGCGGTAGCCGCCCTCCGCGTCCAGCTGTCGGCGGCGCTCGGCGATCTCCGCCTCGTCCACCAGCATGTCGACGCGGCCGCGGCCCAGGTCGACGCGTATGCGGTCGCCGGTGCGCACCAGCGCCAGCGGGCCGCCTGCCGCCGCTTCCGGCGACGCGTTCAGGATCGACGGCGAGCCGGAGGTGCCGGACTGCCGCCCGTCGCCGATGCAGGCCAGCGCGTGCACGCCCTTCTCCATCAGGTAGACCGGCGGCCGCATGTTCACCACCTCCGCCGCGCCGGGATAGCCGATCGGCCCCGCGCCGCGCATCACCAGCACGTCGTGGTCGCCGACGTCGAGCGCGGGGTCGTCGATGCGCGCGTGGTAGTCCTCCGGCCCGTCGAACACGATCGCCCGGCCCTCGAACGCGTCCGGGTCCTTGGGATCGTCGAGGTAGCGCTGCCGGAACTCCTCGGAGATCACGCTGGTCTTCATGATCGCCGAGTTGAACAGGTTGCCGGTCAGCACCAGGAAGCCGGCGCGCTGCCGCAGCGGACGGTCGAACGGGCGGATCACCTTGTCGTCCTCGATCCGCGCGTCACGGCAGTTCTCGCCGATGCTTCGGCCGTTGACGGTCTTCGCACCCTCGTTGATCAGGCCCTGTCGCATCAGCTCGGACACCACTGCCGGCACGCCGCCGGCGCGGTAGAAGTCCTCGCCCAGGTATTCGCCGGCCGGCTGGAGGTTGACCAGCAGCGGGATGTCCAGTCCCAGGCGCTGCCAGCTCTCGATCGGCAGGTCGATGCCGAGATGGCGCGCCAGCCCCTGCAGGTGGATCGGCGCGTTGGTGGAGCCGCCGATCGCCGAGTTGACCCGGATCGCGTTCTCGAACGCAGCCTTGGTCATGATCTCCGACGGCTTGAGGTCCTCGTGCACCATGGCGACGATCCGCTTGCCGGTCTCGTAGGCGCATTCCTGGCGGTCGCGATACGGCGCCGGAATCGCGGCGGCACCGGGAAGCTGCATCCCCAGCGCCTCCGCCAGCGAGTTCATGGTGGTCGCCGTGCCCATGGTGTTGCAGTAGCCGGTGGAGGGTGCGGAGGAGGCGACCAGCTTGATGAAGCCCTCGTAGTCGATCTCGCCGGTCGCCAGCAGCTCGCGCGCCTTCCACACGATGGTGCCCGAGCC
>CAXUDP010000088.1:0-16143 GCA_964249735.1 uncultured Acetobacteraceae bacterium
CCGGTGAACACGTTCTTGAACTGCACCATGCCGGCGTTCGTGAACAGCAGCGTCGGATCGTTGCGCGGCACCAGCGAGCTGCTCGGCACGACCCGATGCCCGTTCGAGGCGAAGTAGTCCAGGAAGGCGGCGCGGATGTCGTTGCTGGAGGCCATGGCGAAGCGGAAATGTCCCGGAGGTGACACCGTGACCTAGCGCAGCCTCCGTCCTGGCGAAAGGCTGCGACGGCGGGATCGGGGCGGGACGCCGCATCGCGACAGGAACCGCGCCCGGCGGCGGGCTTTCTGCGTGCACCGTCGCGGAGCCGCGCCATGCGTCTTGCCTACTGGATGATCCTGGTCGCGGTCCTGCTGCCCTACGTGATGGCGGCACTCGCTAAGAGCGGCGGCGGCATCGACAACAGGCGGCCGCGCCTCGGGCTGGAAGGACTGCAAGGCTGGCGGCAGCGAGCGGACTGGGCGCAGCGGAACCACTTCGAGGCGCTGCCCGCGTTTGCCGCCGGCGTGCTGGTGGCCGAGCTGGCCCACGCGCCGCAGCCCTGGATCGACCGCCTGGCGGTGCTGTTCGTGCTGTTGCGCTCCGCCTACAGCGTCGCCTACGTCCTCGACCGGGCCGTGCCGAGGACGGCAGCCTGGGCCGGCGGCCTCCTGTGCGTGATCGCCCTGTTCTGCATCGGGATCTGACGGGTCGGGGAGGAACGTGATGACGCAACCGGGAGACGCGCTGGCGGCGATCGGGATGCTGCCGGATGCGGAGATCGACCCGGCTCCCGCGGCCCTGCAGCTGGCCCGGCTCGACGCCGGCGGCACCGACTGGGAGGCGGCCTCGTTGCATCTCACCGTGCTGGCCCGCGACGCCGCCGCGGTCGGCGCGGTCATGACCGGCCGGCCTCCGGAGGCACGGATCGGCGCCCTGGCCGGGCTGATCCATGCCCATCACGGCTATGGCGGTGACTCCGACACCTATGACGACCTCGACAACGCCAACCTGATCCGGGTGATCGAGCGCCGGCGCGGCCTGCCGGTGGCGCTGGGCGTGCTCTGGCTGCACTGCATCCGCGCCGCCGGCTGGGACGGGCACGGCATCGACTTTCCCGGTCACTTCCTGGTCTCGCTGGTTTCTCCCGCCGCAGCGCCCGACGGGATCGCCCGGCCCGACGGCATGCGGTCACGGCAGCCGCGCCGGTTGCTGGTGGATCCGTTCAACAACGGCGCCGTACTGGGCAGCGCCGACCTGCTGCCGATGCTGCAGCGCCGGGGTGCAGGCGATGCCGAGCTGCACCCCGGCATGACCCGGCCCATGGCGGTGCGCGACGTGCTGCTGCGCCTGCAGCGCAACCTCGTGCAGCGCCGGCTGGCGGCGCACGAGTTCGAGGCGGCGCTGCGTTCGCTCGAGGGCATGCTGCTGATCGCGCCGGACGTGATGACGAACTGGCTGCAGGCGGCGGAGCTCAGCCACCAGCTCGGGCATAATGTGCAGGCGGTGCGCTGTCTGGAGCGCGTGCTGGCGGCAGCGCCCGGCAGCGGTGCGGCACGGCTGGCACAGGTGCTGCTGGATGCCTGGGGCAGGACCGACTGAGGCGTTCGACCGTCGCGGCGGCGTGCGGGAAACGCCCTACCGGAACACCAGCCGGCGTGACAGGCTGAAGTTTGCAGACATCCCGGCCAGCGAGCCCGCCGCCAGCGCCATAACGAGATGCGCACGGCAGAACGGCACCAGCCAGATCAGCGCGAAGAACGTGCTCCGGTTGAGGGTGAAGCCGAGCCCGTTGGCGCCGAGGAAGCTCAGCCATTGCCGGACCAGCGGGACGTTGGAGCCGCGCCCGCGGAAGGTCCAGAGCCGGTTCAACATCCAGTTCATCGTCGCGGCGACGAAGAACGCCGCCAGTGCGGCTCCGGCGACGCCGACCAGCGGTTTCAGCGCATACACCGTCGACACGTCCCAGAGCAGGCCGAGGCCGCCCACGGTGCCGAACTTCAGCAGCTGCGCCGCGAGCGACAGCAGCGGCGACTGTCCGGCGCTGATGGTGGCGATGACCGGATCGGCGGCCGACGCGCCGGCGGGCGGCAGCGGCACATCGCCGGCCGACAGCGTTCCCGGCAGATCACCGTGCCCCGACAGGTCGGGCAGGTCCGCATCACCGCGATAGGACAGGACTGTTTCGCTCACGGGTCAATCGGTAACCCCGAGGGGCGATGGAGACAAGCGGAATGCACGAAAAAGGGCGCCTCGCGGCGCCCCTTCCCGTCGTGAAGATCGACGCGACGAGGCTCAGTGCAGGATGATCTCGACGCGACGGTTCTGCGGCTCGCGCGTGTTCGGGCCGGTGGCGACGAGCGGGTGGGTCTCGCCGTAGCCGTGGATGTCGATCGCCGTGCCCGGCACGCCGTCGCGGATCAGCTCGGCCTTGACCGAGGTGGCGCGACGGATCGACAGGCCCTGGTTGTAGCGTGCGCCGCGTGCGCCGCCGTGGATCGACGAGTTGTCGGTGTAGCCGTTGACCTCGATGCGGGTGGTCTGCACGTGGGTGGAGGCCTGCGCCGCCTGTGCGACGATCTCGCGGGCACGTGCGGTCAGCACCGAGCGGTCCCAGTCGAAGAACACCAGGTAGGTGCGCGCCTCGGCCGGAGGCGCTGCGGGAGCGACCGGCGGCGGCGGGGGCGGCGGCGGCGGCGCGGTGTCGAAGGCGTAGCGCAGGCCGAGCATGAAGCTGTGGTTGAACTGTTCGTTGAAGTCGGCATTGCCCTTGTGGATGCCGGTCACGGTATAGGACGTGGACTGGTACGCATCTTGGTCGAGCTGGCCCAGGAAGCGGTACTCGGCGGTGACCGCGAGGCCCGGAACCGGGACGATGTTGTAGGCGACGCCGACGATGCCCTGGTAGGCGAACGAGCCGTTGGTGCCGCCGGTGCGGTCGACGTTGCCGTTGGTATAGGTGGTGGTGAACGGCGACAGGTGGTTCCACAAATAGCCGGCGCCAACGCCGACATATGGGGTCACCGGCAGGGCCAGGCCGAAGCGGCCCAGGTCGACGTCATACAGCACGTTCACGAGCGGGCCGTAGCTCTCGGCGTGGCCGCTGGTCACGCCCGGGAACGGGGTGTTCGAGCGGTGGTTCACGTTGTTGTAGTAGTAGGCACCCTGGAGTTCGACGCGCAGGCCGTTCGGCAGCCCGTAGCCGACCGACGCCTCGCCGTTGAAGCCATCGCCGAAGCGGAACCCCGACTTGCTGATGTTGTCGCCGCCGCCGAGATCCGTGCTGAAGTCGCCGGTGCGGCCATCGGCCACTGCGCCTGGCGCATAGTGTGCACCCTGGGTCTGGCGGATGTTGTAGCCGGAGCCCAGGCTGACATAGGGGCCGACCACCGGCTGAGCCAATGCCGTGGCGGAACCGGCCGCCAGAAGAGTTGTTGCGAGGAGTGCCGTGCGCAGACGCATTGTCTCGTCCTTCTAGGATCCGTTCTACCGGCCGCCAACCATCGGCGGCACAGGCTCATCGGGATGCGTAAGCACCGTATAGTTCCTTCGGTTGCGATTGGAGAGGGTGCTCCGACCCCTCCGGAGCATTCGATCTGGCGGCTGTGGTCGCAAAGCCACAATCCGAATGACCAGCGCAACGAAATCGCCCGTAACCGCCGTTCCTGTTGGGTTTTTTGGCAGCCGCCGAACGTTCCACCGAGGTCGAAACACGAATCCGTGAGCAGTGCTGTGGCCATTAGGTTACAGCCAGTTTAGACGGCGGCATCAGCCGGACGGGACTGCACCCTCTTCGGCCAGCAGCGCCAGCACCGCCTCCGGTGCGACCTCTGTGCTGGTGAAGGCCCGTCCGATGCCGCGTGCCAGCACGAAGGCGAGCCGCCCGTCGCGCATCTTCTTGTCGCGGCGCATGTGCGCCACCAGCGCGTCCGCAGCCACCTTCCGGCCGCACTCGCCGATCCCGCCCTTCATCCCCATCCGCCGGAGGTGCAGCGTCACCCGTTCCGCATCCGCGTCCGGGCACAGCCCCAGCCGCACGGACAGCCGGAACGCCAGCCGGAGGCCGATCCCCACCGCCTCGCCGTGCAGCAGGCTGCCGTCGTATCCCATCTCGGCCTCCAGCGCGTGGCCGAAGGTGTGGCCGAGGTTGAGCAGGGCACGCCCGTCCGGCATCTGCTCGCGCTCGTCCGCGCCTACCACCGCGGCCTTGAACGCGCAGGCCCGCCGCACTGCCTCGGCCTGCACCGCCGGATCGCCAGCCAGCAGTGCCAACCCGTTCGACTCGCACCATCCGAACAATGCCGAGTCGCCGATCAGCCCAGCCTTGACGATCTCGGCATAGCCGGCGCGCAACTCGCGCAGCGGCAGCGTGCGCAGCATGTCGGTGTCGGCCAGCACCGCAGCCGGCTGGTGGAACGCGCCGAGCAGGTTCTTGCCGGCGACCGTGTTGATCCCGGTCTTGCCGCCAACGCTGGAGTCGACCTGCGCCAGCAGCGTGGTCGGGATCTGCACCAGCGGCAGGCCGCGCAGCACGGTGGCGGCGGCGAACCCGGCCAGGTCGCCGACCACCCCTCCGCCGAACGCGATCACCGCGGTGCGCCGCTCCACCCCCAGGGCCAGCATGGCATCGGCGAGTCGCCCATAGCTGGAAAGGCTCTTCGAGGCCTCGCCTGGCGGCACCACGATCGACGACGCGTCGATGCCGGTCTCGGCCAGCGCCGCCAGCAGTGCCGGCAGGTGCAGCGCCGCCACCGTCTCGTCCGTCACCACCACCGCGCGCTTCTGCGGCAGCACCGGCGCCAGCAGCGCACCGGCGCGCGCCACCAGCCCGGAGCCGATCACCACTTCGTAGCCGTCATGCGACAGCGCCACCGGCACACGCTGCGGCGGCACGTGCCGGAGCACGGCGTCGAGCGCCTGGTCGGTGGTGTGCTCGACGCTGTTCTCGCTGCAGTCCACCATCAGGTCAGCCTCCGCATAGACGGGATGGCGACGCGCCATCAGCGCCGACAGGACGTCGCGCGGCCGGCCCTCGCGCAGCAGCGGCCGGTGATGCCTGCCGCTGACCCGCCGTTCCAGCACGTCGAGCGGGCAGCGCAACCAGACCGAGACCGCCTGGCGACGTATCGTGGCCCGCGTCGCCGCATCCATGAACGCGCCGCCTCCGGTCGCCAGCACGATCGGCGGCCCGGACAGCAGGCGGCGGATCACGCCCTGCTCGCCGCGCCGGAACTCCGCTTCGCCGTAGCGGGCGAACAGCTCGGAGATGCTGATCCCGGCCGCCCGCTCGACCTCGGCGTCGGCATCGCGGAACGGGATGCCGAGCCGCGCCGCCAGCCGTCGCCCCACCGTGGTCTTGCCGGCCCCCATCAGCCCGACCAGTACCACCGAGCGCTGTACGAGCCGGTGCGTCCGTGCGCCTTCCGCCGCCTCGGCGTGCTGGGACGTGTCGGCGGTGCGTGACATATGCGTCACGTTACCATAGGAGCACGGCAGCAGCCATGCCGCGCCGGTCCAGGTGCTGACAGGCAGTCCAGGAGTGGGAGCGAGATGCGCCGGATCCTTGCCATCGTGTTCGGGCTCGTGGCCGTGGTCCTGGCTGGCGGCTTCCTGTCGCTGGGCGCGTTCCCGCCGCATCCGCCGGTGCATCCGGTGCACCAGACCGTGCCGAACAACAAGCTGGCGCCGGCCTGACCGCGTCGGTCCTGCAACGATGGTCCACGCGCGTCACGCCGAGGCGTTCCTGGAGATGCTGGCGGCGGAACGGGGCGCCGCGCCGAACACGTTGAAGGCCTACGGTGCGGACCTGGCCGACTGGGCAGCCTTCGCATCCGCCGCCGGCGCCGCGCCGGAGGCCGCAGACGCCGACGCCGTGTCCGGCTACATGGCGCAGCTGGCGCGCTCCGGATTGTCCGCGCGCACCGCGTCGCGCCGCCTGTCCTGCCTGCGCCAGTTCCACCGCTTCCTGGCCCGCGAGGGCATCCGGCCGGACGATCCGACCGTGCGGGTGGAGGCACCCCGGACCGGCCGGACGCTGCCGCGGTTCCTGGCCGAAGCGGAGGTGTCGGCACTGCTCGCCGCCGCAGCTCCAGGCGCCGGGCTGCCGCCCCGCCGGCAGCCGCTGGCACTGGCGGCGCTGGAGCTGCTGTATGCCACCGGCCTGCGCATCTCCGAGCTGCTGTCGCTCCACCGCGACGCGTTGTCCGGCGACGGCCTGGTGCTGCTGGTGCGCGGCAAGGGCGGGCGGGAGCGGCTGGTGCCGCTGTCGGAGCCGGCACGGGCCGCGGCACGCGCGCTGATCGAGTCGCAGACCGCCTCGGCACGCGCCGCGGCACGGCCGGGGAAGACGCTGCGGCCGCCGGGCCCGTTCCTGTTCGCCGGCCGCGACGGCCGCCGGGCGATGACGCGCCAGGGCTTCGACCTGATCCTGCACGAGACCGCGCTGCGGGCCGGGCTCGACCCGGCTCGGGTGTCGCCGCACGTTCTGCGCCATTCCTTCGCCAGCCACATGCTGGCGCACGGCGCCGACCTCCATTCGCTGCAGCGCCTGCTCGGCCATGCCGACATCGCCACCACGCAGATCTATACCCACGTGCTGGCCGAACGGCTGCAACGCCTGGTGGCGGCACACCATCCGCTGGCGACACGAAGCTGAGGCTGGGCGGCTGGGACCGGGGGCTGACGCGGCACCCTTGGCGGGACCGGGAAACGTGCTAAAGCCCGCCGCACGATGCGCCAGTTCCTCGACTTCGAAAAGCCGATCGCCGAACTCGAGAACAAGATCGACGAGCTCAGGCAGATGTCGCTGCCCGGTCCCGGCGGCGCATCCGGCACTGTCGAGGGCGGCCTTCCGATCGCGGAGGAGGTCGCCAGGCTCGAGGAAAAGGCGGAGCGCCAGCTCCGCACGATCTACGCCAAGCTCACGCCCTGGCAGAAGGTCGAGGTCGCACGACACGCGCAACGCCCGCACGCGCTGGACTACATCGCCGCCCTGATCACCGATTTCATGCCGCTCGCCGGCGACCGAGCGTTTGCCAACGACGAGGCGGTGGTGGGCGGCCTCGGCCGCTTCGAGGGACGCGCCGTGGTGGTGCTCGGCACCGAGCGCGGCTCCGACCTGGACACCAGGCTGCGGCACAATTTCGGCATGGCGCGGCCGGAGGGCTATCGCAAGGCGGTCCGCCTGATCGGGCTCGCCGCCCGGTTCGGCCTGCCGATCCTCACCTTCGTCGACACCCCCGGCGCGTTCCCGGGAGTCGATGCCGAGGCGCGCGGCCAGGCCGAAGCGATCGCCCGCGCGATCGAGGCCTGCCTGTCCTCGCCGGTGCCGATCCTGGCCACCGTGATCGGCGAGGGCGGCTCCGGCGGCGCCATCGCACTCGCCGCCGGCGACCGCGTGTTCATGCTGGAGCACGCGATCTACTCGGTGATCACCCCCGAAGCCTGCTCCTCCATCCTGTGGCGCGACACCAGCCAGAAGACCGCGGCTGCGGAGGCGCTGCGCCTGACCGCGCAGGACCTGAAGCAGTTCAAGCTGATCGACGAGATCGTTCCCGAGCCGCTGGGCGGCGCGCACCGCAACCCCGGCGCCGCGATCGAGTCGGTGCGGCAGCTTCTCGCCTCCGCGCTGCCCGGCCTGTGCCGCCTCGACCCCGTCGCCCTCAAGGCGCAGCGGCGCGAGAAGTATCTGGCGATGGGCCGTCTCGCCACGCCTTAACCGTTCGGCAGGGGTTCCCCGTCATCCTGCCCGTCCGACGGGGAGGAAAGGAATGCGTGTCCTGCAGGCGGTTCGGCTGGTCCGGGGCGGGACGCTGCCGCTGACGCAGCTCTGGGCGATCGCCAGCAGGCCGGAACGGGTGCAGGTGGCGCTGATCCTGGGCCTGCCGGCCGAACTGCCCGCACAGGCGTCCAGCCTGGAACTCGCCTGGAAGGCGATGACCCTGGCGCAGCGCCGCCTGGTGCTGCGCCACGCGCCGCTGGCGATCACCAGGCGGCTGCCGGCCGATCCCGCGCTCGGACGGCGGATCGTCTGGCGGCGCTACGCGGTCGATGCCGTCGCCACCAGCCTTACGGGATGAAGTAGAACGGGTTCGGCAGCAGGTAGCCGCGTTCGGCATGGCCGCCATCCAGGTCCGATCGCTGGTCGCCGACGCTGGCGAGAACCGTATAGCCGCGCCTCTCGATCGCCGCCCGGGTCGGCGCCTTGAAGTCGGCGGCACTGGCGAAGTGGCTGCCCTGCGGCTCGAGGAACAACCCGTCCCAGTCCCCGTAGCCCGCCCGACGCAGGTTCGCGGCGGTGACCTCCGTCATGTCGGCATGACGCCCGGTGACGAAGAACACGGCGACCCCAAGCTGCCTGGCACGACGATAAAGGGCGAGGGTGGGCAGGAGGCCAGGCGCCTGTCCCAGCATTGCCCAGGCATCGAAGCCGCACGGCCCGCGCGGCAGCGCAGCGCAGGTCCCGCCGTTGAAGTGGCCGAAGCCGTTGGCCTTGATCTCCGCCCAGTTCGACAGCGAGGTCTCGTCGATGTCGAGCACCAGCGCAGGACGCGACACCTGCGGCGCCCGCGACGCCAGCCAGTCCCCGGCCTGCGCATCGACCTCCGCCAGGTCGTGCAGGTAGGCGCCGCCGTCGTGGTAGGCGAGCGCCCGCAGCACGCCCTGACCTAGGTTCGCCGGCTGCGTCCAGTCCGACGGCGACGGCCTGATTGCCGGCTCCGCGGCACAGGCCGCCAGGCACAGGGTCAGGGCGAGGACGATCCGACCCGCGGAACGGCTAGGCCATTGCCATAGCCCCCGCGGCGGCAGGACACGGCGCCACGCCCGGCCGGCGGACGCCAGATCCGTCGCCCCGGTCACGGCGGCGGCTCGCCCTCCACCGGCTCGGCGCCGAGGGCCGCGATCAGCGACCACAACGCGTCATGCGCCGCGGCAAGCGCGGCATCGTCGGTGCCCTTTGCCACCAGCGCCACGCCGCGACGCCCATCCGGCCGCTCGTACGGGTAGGAGCCGAGATCGAGTCCGGGATGATCCCCCTGGATCCGCTCCAGCCCTTCCGCCAGCGCCCCTTCCAGCAGCCGCTCGCCATGCACCGCCACCTGGCGCACCGGGTCGAACCGCCCGAGCTCCGGCTCCAGCGCGTCGAACATGGCGCGCATGATCCGCGGCACGCCTGCCATGACATGAACGTTGCCTATGGTGAACCCCGGCGCCACCGACACGCTGTTCGGGATCGGCACCGCGCCGCGCGGCAGCGTCGCCATGCGCTGCCGCGCGGCGTTGAACTCTCCCGGCCCCATGTAGGCCTCCAGCAGGCGCATCGACTCCGGATGCGGCTCCCACGGCACCCCGAACGCTTCGGCGATGCAGGCGCTGGTGATGTCGTCATGGGTCGGGCCGATGCCGCCGGTGGTGAACAGGTGGTCGTAGCGGGCGCGCAGCTCGGTCACGGTGTCGACGATGGTGCGCGCCACGTCCGGGATCACCCGCACCTCGCGCACCGGGATGCCCAGCGCGCCCAGCCGGGTGGCCAGGAACTGCACGTTCACGTCCTGGGTGCGGCCGGACAGGATCTCGTTGCCGATGACCAGGATGGCGGCGGTGGGGGTGGCGGAAGCGGTGGTCATGCGGGCGGGACTCCGTTAGGCAGCGGCAGGACGTCCAACAGGTGAGGCATGACAACGTTTCCTGCACCCGACTGCGTCTGGGACCGGAAGGCGGAACTCGGCGAGGGCGTGCTGTGGTCCGCCGCCGAGCAGGCGGTGTACTGGGTCGACATCCCCGGCCGCTGCCTGCACCGCTACACCCCGGCCACCGGCGCGAAGCAGAGCTGGGACGCGCCGGCGCGCACCACCTTCGTGGTCCCGGTCGCTGGCGGCGGCCTGCTGTGCGGGCACGAGGACGGCCTGCGCAGCTTCTCGCCCGACAACGGCACGTTCGGCCCGCTGCACCCGATCGAGCCGTTGCTGCACGACAATCGCCTCAACGACGGGGCGGTGGACAACGTCGGCCGGCTCTGGTTCGGCACCATGCACGATCCGGAGGAGGCGGCGACCGGGTCGCTCTACCGCCTCGACGGCCTCGGCGACGCCCCGGCGCCACGGCTGATGGACAGCGGCTACACCGTGACCAACGGGCCGGCCTTCGACCCGGTTCGGCACCGGCTCTACCACACCGACTCCGCAGCCCGGCGCATCTACGCCTTCGATCTCGCCGCCGACGGTACGCCCGCAAACAAGCGCCTGTTCGCCGAGCCCGACCACGGCTACCCGGACGGCATGGCGGTGGACGCCGAGGGCACGCTCTGGGTGGCACTCTGGGGCGGCGGTGGCCTGCAACGCTACCGCCCGGACGGCAGCCGGGACGGCTTCGTCGCCTTTCCCTGCGACCACGTCACCCGCATCGCGTTCGGCGACCCCGATCTGCGCACCGCCTACGTTTCCACCGCGCGCAAGGGGCTGGACGACGACGCACTGCGCCGCCAGCCGCTGGCGGGCGGCCTGTTCCGCTTCCGCGTCGAGGTGCCCGGCCTGCCGCAGGACCTGTTCCGGCCCTGACGGTTCATCGACCGTCCGTGTCCCGCACCGCGTCGATGAAGGCGCGCAGCGCCGGCGACACGTGGCGCCGGCCCGGGTAGTAGAGGAAGAACCTCGGCCGCGCCGGGCACCAGTCCTCCAGCAGCCGCACCAGCCTGCCGCCAGCGAGGTGCCCCGCCGCCAGCTCCTCGAACACGAACGCCAGCCCGACCCCATCGAGCGCCGCGCGCAGCATCAGCGCGGTGTCGTCCGCCACCAGCGGCCCGGACACCTCCAGTTCGACCGCCTCTTCCCCGCGCGCGAACTCCCAGGCGTAGCGGGACCCGTCGGGGTAGCGCCGCTCGATGCACCGGTGCGCATGGAGGTCCTGTGGCACCACCGGCCGGCCGTTTGCGGCCAGGTAGGAGGGCGCGGCGACCACGGCGAAGCGGCGCGGCGGGCCGGCCGGCACCGCGATCATCCCGGGCGACAGCCGCCGGTCGCGCCGGATGCCGACGTCGAAGCCGTCCGCCACGATGTCGGCCAGGCCGTCGAAGCTGGCGATCTCCAGCCTGACCTCCGGATGCGCCGCCAGGAACCGGCCGATCATCGGCTCGATCACCAGCTGGTTGGCCACCCTGGGCAGATTTACCCGAAGCAGTCCGGACGGGCGGGCGCGGAACCGCGCCACCCCGTCCAGCGCCTCGCCCACCTCGCCCAGGGCCGGACCGATCCGGTCCAGCAGCTGACGGCCTGCCTCGGTCAAGCGGGTGCTGCGGCTGGTTCGGTTGAACAGCCGGACGTCGAGCGCGTCCTCCAGGCTGCGGATCACGTGGCTGAGCGCGGACGCGCTGACCCTCCGCTCCGCCGCCGCCCGCCGGAAGCTGCCGTGGCGCGCGACGCCGACAAAAACTTCCAGCGCCGCAAGGCTTGGCCGCGGCATGGATGAACGATCCTTCATCGGTGCGATGAAGAACATGCTAGTGTCCGCAACCATCCCTGGACAACCCAGATCAGCCCGTGCCGGGCACGCAGGCTACGTCGCGGCAACGGGAGAACGACATGGACAGGACGTTGCGGGTTGGGATCATCGGCGCCAGCGCCGACCGGGGATGGGCAAAGATCAGCCATGTTCCGGCGGTGCAGGAACTGCCTGGCCTGGTGCTGGAGGCCGTGGTCGGCAGCAGCCAGGCGTCCGCCGATGCCGCCGCCCGCGCGTTCGGAGCCGCAAGAGCCTACGGCGACCCGGCCAGCCTGTTCGCCGACCCGGCGATCGACATCGTGACGGTGGCGGTGAAGGTGCCGGACCACCGCGCGCTGGTGCTGGCCGCGATGGCCGCCGGCAAGCACCTCTACTGCGAATGGCCGCTCGGCCGGAACACGGCGGAAACCGCCGAGCTGGCGGCAGCGATCCGCGTCTCGGGGGTGCATGCGGCGATCGGCCTGCAGGCGCGCGCCGACCCGGCGGTCCGGCAGGCGCGACGGCTGATCGTGTCGGGTGCGATCGGACGCGTGCTGAGCGCGCGCGTAGTGTCCGACACGATGGCGTTCGGACCGGAGGTGGAACAGGCGCTGGCCTTCGCCGAGGATCCCGCGAACGGCGTGACCCTGGCCAGCATCCAGGGCGCCCACACGCTGGACGTCGTCATCGCCGTGCTGGGGCGGCTTGCCAGCGCCGCGGCGCTGGCCACGACGCAGTTCCCCGCGGTGCGGATCGGCGCCGACCAAGCAGCGACGCCGCGCTCAACCGCCGACCACCTGCTGGTCCAGGCGCACCTCGTCACCGGTGCCCCGGTGTCGATCGAGGTGGCAGGCGGGCGGCCCGCCGACCGGACCCCGTTCCGGTTCGAGATCACCGGCGAGACCGGCAGCCTCGTGCTCGACGGCGGGGCGCCACGCGGCTTCCAGTCCGGCCGCCTGCGCCTGCTGCTCGACGACCGGGAGCAGCCGCTCGACGCCGTCGCGGCCGGCCTCCCGGACACCGCGGTCAACGTCGCCGGGATCTACGCGGCGCTGTGCTCCGACATACGCGATGCGACCCGGACGGCGCCGGGCGTCGAGCACGCCCTGCGCCTGTCCCGCCTGCTCGATGATATGGCGCGTTCTGCCGACACCGGAGCCAGCCTCCCGGCAGGGGACTGGCCGCAACCGGACTGATCCCCCGGCCCGGCGCGGGACGTCACAGGAAGTCGCGCAGCAGCGGCACCAGCGGCTTGTCGGCATCCGGCATGCTGTAGCGATCCAACGCCTCCGGGCGAACCCAGGCCAGGGTTTGTCCCTCGCGCGGCGTGGCGGTGCCCTGCCACCGCCGGCACAGGTAGAGCGGCATCAGCAGGTGGAACGCTGGATAAGCGTGGCTGGCAAAGGCGAACGGCGCTAGGCAGGCATCCGACACGTCGAGCGACAGCTCCTCACGCAGCTCGCGGACCAGGGCCTGCTCCGGCGTCTCGTCCGGCTCCAGCTTGCCGCCGGGGAACTCCCACAGCCCGGCCATCGCCTTGCCCTCCGGCCGCCTGGCCAGCAGCACCCGTCCGTCGCCGTCGATCAGCGCGCAGGCGGCAACCAGGACCGTGCGCCGGACCGTCACGACGGCCGGCGACGGCTCCGGCACCACCGCCGGTTCGGCGCCGGACAGGTCGTCGTGCCGCGCCTCGAACACCAGCACCGGATGCTCGCCGCCGCGCGCCAGGAACGGCTGCCGGCCCCGTCCGGTCTCGCGGAAGCCGATCCGGCGCAGCACCGCAGCGGAGGCCGGGTTGTCGGTGGACACCTGGGCGGTAAGGCGGTCGATGTCGAGGTTGGCCAGCGCCCAGTGCGACACCCGACGCGCCGCCTCGCCGGCGATGCCTGCGTTCCAGAACTTGGCGCCGACCCAGTAGCCGAGGTTGCCGCTGCGCGATCCCGGGTCGATGCGCAGACCGAGGCAGCCCACCACCAGGTCCGGCCCTCCCGGCGCACCGTCCGGTGCGGCACGCCGGTCGACGATGGCGAAGTGCCAGGCGCTGCCGTCCTGCCGCTGCGCCTCGGTGGAGGCGATCCACTCGTCGGTGAGCTGCCGCGGGTACGGGAACGGCAGGCGGCTCAGCATGCGTACCACCGCCCAGTCGTTCACCAGACGGTGCACCTGCTCCGCATCGCCCGGCTGCAGCGGGCGCAGAACGAGCCGTGCCGTCGCCAGCACCGGGGCCACGTCCGCCTCCATCCGGTCAGGCGACGTGAGCGTTACCGGTCCGGGCGACCTCGGCGCCGTCCACGCCGCACGCCACCAGCAGCGAGCGCAGCGAGCGGATCACCGGGAACACTTCCTGGTTGCGGTCGCGGCCCACCTCGTCGAACGCCGCCTGCTCGAGCTCGACGATCTCCCGGTCCTCGCGGAAGATGCGCTCGGTGAACATCACCAGCAGCGGCCACACCACGTTGAGGATACCGGGCACCTTGGGCTTCCTGACCGACAGCAGCCCAAACACCCGGTTGGTCTTCTGCGCGCGGTCGAGCGGCACGTAAACGATCCACAAGTCCATCACCGGATCCTCGCCCTCGGTCTGGATCCGCAAGGTCTGGTATGGATACTCGGTGCGGATCGTCATCACGTCGCGCTCGGCGGTGTTCTGCTCGCCCGAGCGACGTTCACCGAAAATCACCGCCTCGCCTAACGGCTGCTTGCCGCCGGTGCGCTTGAAGCTGTACTTGACCTCGACCCAGCCGTCGCCGCGCCCCTGGCCCAGCACGCGGGGCTTCATCTGCCCCATCTGTTTCGAGTGCATGAACTGGTGGTTCATGTCCATCAGGTTCTCGTGCATGAAGCTGTAGTGGCAGCCCACCACGCGGCCGAACCGGCGTGTCTTGTACTTGGCATCGGCCACCGACCCCAGCCCCGGCAGCGGCACCGCGTCCGCCAGCGACGGATCGCCCGGGAACACCAGGATCAGCCCCTCGACCTCGCGGCACGGATACGCCTTCACCCCGTTCGGCAGCCGGTCGCGCAGGTACGGCACGTCGATGCACTTGCCCGACGCCTCGTACGCCCAGCCGTGATAGCAGCAGCGCACCGCGCAACCGTCCACCGTGCCTTTGCTGAGCGGCACCTGGCGGTGCGCGCAGCGGTCCTCCAGCGCGAACACCTTTCCCGCTTTCGGCCGTACCAGCACGATCGGCTCGCCCGCGAACGACACCGCCAGCGTGCCGCCGCGCTTCAGCTCACGCGACCAGGCGAGCGGATACCAATGGTCCGGATGGGCGTTGATCCGGCGCAGGTCCCGCTCGGGCAGGGTCGGGTCGAGGCGCAGGCTGGCCGGAGTGACGGAATGGTTCATCGATCCTCGATCTGGCAGCACGCCGGCCCGGCCGGACAGACGATCATGATACGCATCCTCCGGGCATCAAGTCTGCAACAATGCGGTCATCAGCAGCCGGCCGGTTCAGCGCGCCGGCGGCTGGAACGCGAACACGGCATCGGCCGGGCGCAGCCGCATCACCAGCGTGTCCGCCATCAGGTCGTGCAGCCCCTGGCTGCGACGGGTCCACCCGACCATCAGGAAGCCGATGCCCAGCAGCAGTGCCGACACGAACTTGCCCAGGTAGCGCCCCAGGGCCCGCCCGATGCCGATACGCCGCCCGCTGAGGTCGGTCACCCGCAGCCGGCACACCCGCTTGCCCAGCGTCGCCTGCCAGCGCGACGATTCCAGCAGCGTGAAGTAGGCGATCGCCAGCAGGAGCGAGACCAGCGACAGCCCGCCGCCATGGAGGTGGAGATGGCCCGGGATCGCGAACTGCGTGCCCTGCGCCATCGCCGGGGTGAACGACACCGCCATGGCAGCGTCACCGCCGGACGGATCGAAGCGAGGGCCGATCTGCCGCAGCCCGGTCACCAGGCCGATCAGCGAGTCGGCCAGCGCCAGGATCACGGAGTCCAGGAACCATGCCAGCACCCGCCACCAGAAGCCGGCATAGGTCCAGACCAGCCGGTCCGGCGGCGCGACCGGTCCGGGAAGGGTTCCAGACATGCTCAGCTCCGATAGCTGCCGTTGATGTCGATGTAGCCATGGGTAAGGTCGCAGGTCCAGGCGCGGCCGGTGCCGTCGCCAAGACCCAGGTCGACCGCGATTTCCAGCTCCCGGCCGCGCATGTGCGCCACCACCGGCGCCTCGTCATAACCCGGCACCACCGCGCCGTTGCGTGCCATCCACACCCCGCCCACACCCACCGACAGGGTGTCGCGGTCGGCAGGCTCCCCGCTCTTGCCGACTGCCATCACGATCCGGCCCCAGTTGGCATCGCCGCCGGCAATCGCGGTCTTGACCAGCGGCGAGTTTGCCACCGCCAGCGCCACACGATGCGCGGACGCGTCGCTGGCGGCGCCGAACACGTCGATCCGCACCAGCCTGGACGCCCCTTCGCCGTCGCGCACCACCAGCAGCGCCAGCTCCAGCAGCAGGGAGTCGAGTGCGTGCGCGAATTCCCCCAGTGCCGGATCGGCCGCGTCGGTCACGAGGGCATTGCCGGCCTGGCCGGTCGCGAACAGCAGCACCGTGTCGCTGGTGGAGGTGTCAGAATCCACCGTGGTGCAGTTGAAGCTGCGCCTGACGCCGGCTGCCAGCAGCGCCTGCAGCACCGGGGCGGGCAGGGCGGCATCGGTCGCCACGAAGCACAGCAT
>CAXUDP010000089.1:0-15956 GCA_964249735.1 uncultured Acetobacteraceae bacterium
CCGCGACGGACGGCGGACCTGCGCCCGGCAGGACTCGAACCCGCAACCAAGCCGTTATGAGCGGCCCGCTCTGACCATTGAGCTACGGGCGCGCAGCGCTGCCATCAGATCGCGCAAACGCCGGGATTTGGCAAGGTGCCGCGCTTGGCAAGGCGGATGGCCGTCGATACGGTCGCGCGCCCTCAATCCAACTCAAGGCAGCACCCGACATGGACGTGTCCAAGATCAGCCCCGGCAAGAACGTCCCCTGGGACATCAACGTGGTGGTCGAGATCCCGCAGGGGTCGTCGGTGAAGTACGAGCTCGACAAGGACAGCGGCGCGATCTTCGTCGACCGGTTCCTGTTCACGCCGATGGCGTATCCGGCCGCCTACGGCTTCATCCCCGGCACGCTCGCCGCCGACGGCGACCCGGCCGACGCGCTGGTGCTGGCGCCGGCACCCGTGGTGCCGGGGGCGGTGATCCGCGCCCGCCCGATCGGCATGCTGAAGATGGAGGACGAGAGCGGCATGGACGAGAAGATCGTCTGCGTGCCGCACGACAAGATGCACACCCAGTTCACCGAGATCACCGAGGTGATGCAGCTGCCCGAGATCACCCGACAGGTGATCGAGCACTTCTTCACCCGTTACAAGGACCTGGAGCCCGGCAAGTGGGTGAAGGTCACGGGATGGGCCGGCCGCGAGGAGGCGGGCCAGGTGATCCGCGAGGCGCTCGCCGCCTTCGGGGCGTAGGCCCGGGTCCGGAACCGGTCGGGTCCGCGTCCGCCCTGAAGCGGACCTGCGACGTTCGCGCATCGGGCCGCGTCCACCAGCCGAAAGGCTGAAGCCCGTCAGGCCCCCGCCGTGGCCAGATCGACCGCAGCCTCGGCGTGGAGTGCCGTCGTATCGAAGAGCGGCACCGCACTATCCTCGGGCCTCACCAGCAGCATGATCTCCGTGCAGCCCAGGATCACGGCCTCTGCGCCGCGCTCCACCAGCCGGGCGATCACCTCACGGTAGGCTTGGCGCGAGGACGGTTCCGCCCGGCCCTGGACCAGCTCCTCGTAGATCACCCGGTGCACCAGGGCGCGGTCGTCGTCGCCCGGCACGAGCACGTCCAGCCCATGCCGGTCCGCGAGCCGTCCCTTGTAGAAATCCTGCTCCATGGTGAAGGCCGTCCCGAGCAGGCCGACCGTCTTCAATCCGCCGCCCTTGATCCGTGCCGCGGTCGGGTCGGCGATGTGCAGCAACGGCAGCCCGATGGACGCCTGAACCTGATCGGCCATGCGGTGCATCGTGTTCGTGCAGATCACCACGAAGTCCGCGCCGCCGCGTTCCAGCCGCCGTGCTGCCACGATCATCTCGGCAGCGGCGTCGTCCCAGCGTCCGGCATGCTGCAACGCCTCGATCTCCCCGAAGTCGAAAGACCACATGAGGCAACGGGCCGAGCGCAGGCCGCCCAGGTGGGCTCGGACCATCTGGTTGATGATCCGGTAGTACTCGGCCGAACTTTCCCAGCTCATCCCGCCGATGAGGCCGATGACCTTCTGCGACACGCCATTCTCCACTCCGTGTCCGGTATGAGGGAGTGAACCTCGTCCGGCAGGCAAGGTCTGCTCACCACCAACCTCGGCGGTGCGCCTGGTGGAGAAGTTCGAACCCTACGCCGCCGCGATGGTCTGCTCGATCAGCGCCTCGTAGTTGCGCAAGTAGTCGCCCATCGACAGGGTGCGCTCCGCGTCCTTGCGGGCGGCGCGGCGCAGGCGCTGCGACAGCGACCTGTTTTCCAGGATCTCCAGCACGCTGTCGGCCAGTGCCTCGGGATCGTGGAACGAGACCAGCAGCCCGTTCTTGTTGTGCCGGATGAACTCCTGCACCGGCCCGGTGTCGCTGCCGACGATGGCGCACCCCGAAGCCAGCGCCTCGCGCAGCGACCAGGAGGCGACGAACGGGTAGGTCAGGTAGACGTGGGCGTCCGAACGCTTCAGCAGGTCGGCGTAGCTGAGGTAGTCCAGCTTGCCGACGAAGTGCACACGCGACAGGTCGAGCCGTGCGCCCAGCTGTGCCGTGAGGATCTCGCGCCAGCATCCCGAGGCCAGCCTGGCGCCGTAGCTGACGCCGTCGCCGCCGACCACGATCACCCGCGCGTCCGGCCGCTGGTCGAGGATGCGCGGCAGGGCGCGCATGAAGCTGTGGAAGCCGCGATACGGCTCCAGGTCGCGCGCCACATAGGTGACGAGCTTCTCGCCCGGCGAGACCAGAACGTTGCGGAGCAGGAAGTCCTTTTTCGCCAGGGTCGGGTCGGGCGCGCAGGCGGCGAGGTCGACGCCCTCCTTCAGCACCGAGATGCGTCCCTGCGCCCAGTCCGGATAGGTCGACTTCTGGAACAGGGTCGGCGTCTGGCCGTGGCCGATGTTGTTCAGGGCCAGCAGGTTGACCGCGTTCTTGGCCCGCACGCGTGGGAACATCGCCGGGTCGTCCGGGAACTCGGGATCGAAGCCGACGTCGAACTTGTCGGTGTGGTAGTAGAACTCGAGGTAGCCCAGCATGGGCGTGTCTGGATACACATCGGACAGGTTGAGCAGCTCGCCCCAGCCGTGATGGCCGATGATGATGTCCGGCTCGAAGCCGAGGGTCTTCAGGCTGCGGGCGGTCTGGGCGACCATCTCGGCGCGCAGCACGGCGAGCTCGAACTCCTGCGCCGCCGGATGGGTGCCGGGCGTGACGCCGCGCGGCAGCTTGTAGAAGGCGCGGCGCACCCCGGGCAGCACGTTGCTGTTCGGCTCGCTGATGAACACCACCTCGTGCTCGCCCTGTCGGGTGAGGTGGCGGACCAGGTGCAGGAACTGGCCCGGGAAGTTCTGGTGGACGAACAGATATCGCAAGAAACGGCCTGACACTCGTTCGATGGCGGAACCGACAGGGTCGCGCCTCGACCTGGAACGCACATGACGAACGCAGCATTCAGCGCATGCGCGGCTTTATGAACCGATAACGCGTCTGTCGCCTAGAGCGGATCCCGATCGGGCCAAGATGCGCGCCGAAACAAGCCGAGGCATGCGATCGAGCCGGCCCGGTCGACGCGCCGGAGCGTGATCCGCGAGCCGAGGCGGAGGGATCATGCCGCGGCGCATGCGGGTCAGCGCCGTCCCTTGCCGGCGCCCGCCTTGGCCACCGGCCCGCTCCGCGCCGCCGATCGGGCGGGAACGCCGCGTGCCGGCGGCGTGGGAGGAAGCAGCTTCTCGGCTGCTGCCTTGGCGGCAGCCCGACGCGGCGGCTCGGCACGGGCCGGCGGGCGCGACACCTTGGCCCGTGCCGGCGGCTCCGGCTCGGACTGGACGTCCGCGTCGGCGGCCGCGTCGGCCAGCGGCAGGATCTCCACCAGGAAGGCCTCGAGCGGCGCCAGGCTCGGCGCTTCGGCGGTCTCCGTGCCATCCACCGGACCGATCGCGGTGCCGTCGGTGAAGGTGGCGCTCAGTCGGACCTCGTGGCGCTCGGCGGCGTCCCCCTTCAGGCGGACGCGGAGCCCCAGGATCGGCAGCGCCATGCCGCGGCTGCCGCAATAGGTGCCGCCTTCCGCCCAGGGCGACAGCCAGCCCTTGCCCAGCACCGCCTGGTACTCGATGTCCGTCGGCTCGACGAAGCGGCTCGGCGCGATCGCGAAGCCCTCGATCCAGTTCTGACTGCCGCGCACGCCCATCCAGTCGCCGAGCCGGGTGAGCACGTCGCCGCGCCGCTGCACGTGGGCGGCCACTTCGGGCTTGCCGGGGGGCTCCGGAGCGGGTTCCGCGGGTGGCGGCGCGACCGACGGCGCCTGCAGGTTCGCCTGCGCCGGAGCGGCCGGCGCCTCGCTCAACCGCAGCACCTGGAGCTTGGGTGCCTCGGCTGCGCTGTTTACCGTCTGGTAGATCGTCACCAGCACCTGCGACGGCACGGAGCTGACGCGCACCAGGGCGGCGCTCCCTTCCCCGCCCAGCCAGCCGTCGGAGTCGAAGGTGCTGATCGACAGCGAGTCCGCGTGGGTGGCGGGCGGCCGGGTGATGCGCACCCCGGGGAGCCCGGTCTGCGGATCCGGCGGCGCCCCGCCGGGACTGTGGAACACGCAGAACAACCCGGGATCGAGCAGCATCAGGTGGGCGGACACCTTGAGCTCCGTCACCATGTTCCGGTTCGGTGGCGGACTGGTCTGCGACATCGGCGATGTTCCGTTCCTGCCTGCCCGGCGCGGGGCGGTGTCAGCGTGCCGGCGCGCGATGGTGCGACGGCGGAGGCCGCGCCGCAATGGGCTGCTTGGACACAGATGGTGGCGGAATGACGGCAGAATGACGCTGGCACAGGCGCAGCAGCACCATGTTCAGCTCCGGGATCGGCAGTCCGAGCGGAAGCACCGCGCCGCGCCCGGTGTGCCGTATGCGTTCCGCGGGCGCGCCGAGGTCGAAGGCGGCGACGGGCAAGCCAGCGCGCCAGGCGAGGCCGAGGGTGAAGCACCAGGTTTCCGGCCACACCGACGGCAGCAATGCCAGGTCCGCGTCCTGCGCGCGGATCAGCGCCACCGCGTCCTCCTCGCGATATTCGCCGGTCACGAACGCGCAGCCGGCCTCCATCAGCGCCATGTCGTCGGGGGTGTGGCCGACCACCACGAACTCGATCGGCAACTGCCGCGCGCGCGCGTCGGCCAGGCAGGCCTGCAGCACCTCCAGGCCCTTCTCGCGGCCGATGCCGCCGATCACCACGATCCGGGCCGGCCGGGGCTGCCCGGCGGCGGCGCGGCCGGAGGCGCTGCCCAGCCTGGGGCCCGGCCTGGGAGCCAGCGACGACACGGCGGCGAGCCGTTCCAGCGACAGGTCCGGCCGGTCGTCCTCCCAGGGCACCACCTCGACGCGCAGGCGGGGGAAGTGCCGGCCCATCCGGTTCGCCGCGTCCTGCGACGGCGCCACCACCCGGCGCGCCGCCTTCAGCTCGGCGGCGGACCGCGACAGCAGCGTCGGCATGGTGATCTCCTCCTGGAGGTTGCTGCCCTGGACGGCGATGCAACTCTCGCAGCCGGCCACGTCGGGCTCGCCGCAGTAGCGGCCGCCGGGGCCGACCAGGGCGATGCGCTGGCAGAACCAGGCATAGTCGTGGACATAAGCGTCGAACGGGATGCCCAGCCGGACGCACAGGGCGCGGACCTGCGGGTGGTGGCCGAGCAGGTGGTGCCATTCCGCATGCAGCACCCCTTCCGCGCCCAGCAGCGCCACCAGCGCGTCCAGCTCCGACGGCAGGGCGTAGCGCAGGTTGGGGAAGGCTTCCTCGCTGGCGGCGTCGGACAGCGCCACCCCGTCCGGGTCGGGACGCAGCACGATCGGGCGGATGTTCTGGGCGCGCAGCAGCCGCGCCCTCGCCTGCACCACCCGCTCCACCCCGCCGCCCTGGGCATGGGTGACCAGAAGCACCGCGCGCGGCGCCATGTCGCGGCCGGCACGCATCCGGCGGGCCTGCACCCAGCGCGCGAGGTCCAGCCGGCGGCGCGCCGGGGCCAGCGGGTCGGCCTTGATATGCGCCAGCACCATCTCGTCGTAGCCGGGGTGCAGGCGGTTCAGGATCAGCAGGTTGCGTCGCATGAGCTCGGTGCTTGCGGCGCCGAACGACACGTTGCCGACATGGGCGACGAAGGCGCCGAGAGCCGCGATGTGGCGCCAGCCGAGATGGCGCGCGCGCAGGCACCAGTCGTTCTCCTCGCCGTAGCCTTGCGCGAACAGGTCCTCGCGCAGCAGCCCGACCTGGTCGAGGCAGTCGCGGCGGAGGTACATGCAGAAGCCGTTGCCGGTCGGGATGTCGTGCACCGCGTCGCCGTTGGCACCGAGCGCCAGCGCCATCAGCCGTCTGGTGGCGGCAAGGTCGGGCACCGTGTTGCGCGCGCGGTGGTCGGGATAGCTCAGGATGCTCGCGTCGTTGGACAGCGGCGTCGCGCTGCCGACCTCCGGCGCATGATAGGCGGCGCGGCGCAACGCCTCCAGCCAGCCGGGTGCCACCAGCGTGTCGCTGTTGAGCAGCACCACGTCGCGGTCCGGGCAGGCGGCGATGCCATCGTTGGCACTGGCCGGGAATCCGCCATTGCTCGTGCGCCGGATCAGCCGGATCCGGCCCGATTGTGCCATCGCTTCCAGCGCCTCGACCAGGGCCGGCTCCGGCGACGCATCCTCGACCGCCACCACCACCGTGCCGGGCGGGATGCTCGCCAGCACGCTGTCGAGACAGTCCAGGGTGCGTCGCAGGTGTCGGTAGACCGGCACCACGACGCCGACCGGCCGGGATGGGCCGATCCGCGGCGACCGGCCGACGATGGAGGCCGACACCGGCAGGAACGGCGGCAGTTCCTGCATCGCGATGGCGCCCTCGTCGGCGCTGCGGAGGCGCCGGCTGAACCGCGCCTGCAGCAGCGCGGCGGCAGCGCCCGCGCGCCGTTCCAGGCCAGGATCGAGCGGGCTTCCGGTCAGGGCCTGCCCGTTGCCGCCGCGCACCTCCACGGTGCCGTCGAGCTGTGCCGCGGTGAGGTCGGCGAAGTGCAGCAGCCGCGGCCGGGCCAGGGGGACGTCCGACGACACGACCTCGGCGAACTGCTCCATCGCCGCGACGACCGGGGGTCCGGAGGCCGGGATCAGGGTCAGCAGCGGGATGCGCTCCGGCTCGCCGGGATGCCACACCCAGCCGTGCAGGCGGCCGTCCTGCACCTCGACGAACCCCTCGATCCGCCCGATCGCGCGGACGTCGATCGGGCTGCCCAGCAGCGGCCGGCCGCCGCGGAACACTTCCAGCCGCCGCCCGTGCGACCAGGCGTCCTCCAGGACCGTCCGGTTCTTCCGGGTGCGCAGCCGGACCGGCATCCCGTCCAGCCTGACCGCGAGGGCGTCGCGTCCGGTTCTGGCGGAAGCGGGTGCCGGCGGCCGGTCGAGGTGCAGGGTGCCGTCGCCGGACAGGCCGCACCAGCCGGGCCAGCCGGCGGCGCGGGCGATCTCGCCCATCAGGCTGCGCACCGCCTCGTCCGGGGCGTTGCGCGACAGGGCCTCGCCGATCGCGGCGGCGGCCTCGTCATGGGAGCCGGCGGCGCGGCGGGCGGCGGCGAGCGCCACCCAGCCTTCCCGGAAGTCGTGCTGCTGCAGCAGCGGCAGCAGCAGCACGATCGCGCCATGCGGGTCGCCGCAGCTCATGCGCGCCATCGCCAGCGGGAAGCTGACCGTGGCCGCCTCCGGCGCCAGGCGATGGGCCCGTTCGAGCCAGCGCAGGGCGAGGTCCGATTGGCCGCGCTCGGTGGCGATCCGGCCGAGCCGGAACGATTCCTGCGCCCGCAGCCGCGCCCATTCCCGCCATTCGGCCCGGTCGGCCTCCGTGACACGGTGCGGCGACGGGGCGGGGGCCGGCCTGGAGGGCAGCAGCCCGGACGGAGGGTGCGCGGGCGGCCTAGTTCTGGCTGGCGGCACGGGCGACCGGCGCCGCGGGCGGCTGCGGGCGGGCACCGAGACGAGCCAGCTCGGCATCGGCCTCGATCAGTCCCTGCGCCCGGGCACGCTGCAGCCAGAGCCTGGCCTCGGCCGGGTTGGTCTCGCTGGCCAGGCCGCGGGCGAGATAGCGGCCGAGCATCAGCTGCGCCATCGCATGACCGCGTTCGGCCGCCTGGCGGAAGTGCACCTGTGCCAGCGGACGGTTCTCAGGCACCTCGTGGCCACCGCCGTGCATGGCGGCGACAGAGAAGATGGCGTTGATGTGGCCCTGCCTGGCGGCGCGCTCGAACATCTCCAGGGCGGCTGCATGGTCGCGCACGCCGCCGCGTCCGCTCAGCAGCAGCTCGGCATAGGCCACCTCGGCATCCGGCAGCCCGGCCTCGGCGGCCTTGGAGATCCAGAACCGGCCCTCCTTGAGGTCGATCTCGACGCCGCGGCCCTCGGTCAGCATGCGGCCGTACCAGTACTGGGCGTTCACCACCCCGTCCGCGGCGCGACGCAGCCAAAGCGCTGCCTGACGGTCGTTGCGCTCCACCCCGACGCCTTCAGCCAGGCAGACGCCGAAATTGAACGCCGCCACCAGGTCGCCGGTCTCGGCCGCCTGCTCGAAGCGCTCGCGGGCCGCAGTGCGGTCATGTTCGCTGCCGCCGCCGGACAGCACCAAGTTGCCGAGGTCGACATGGGCGAGCTGGTCGCCGCGCTCGGCGGAATGGCGGAACCAACGTGCCGCCTCTTCCGGGTCGCGCTGCACGCCGGCCCCGGTCAGATAGAGCAGGCCGAGCGCGCGGGCCGAGGCTGCATGGCCGGCCGCGGCGGCACGGCCATACCAGCTCGCCGCCTCGGCGTAGTTCGGCGGCAGGTCGCCGCCGCGGGAATACAGGTCGCCGACCAGGGCCGCCGCTTCCGCGTCGCCGCCAAGGGCCGCGCGGCGAAGCCAGGACTCGCCGCGCGCGGTGTTGCGCTCGACGCCGCGTCCTTCCATCAGGGCCAGCCCGTAGCGCGCCTCGCCGGATCGCACCCGGCGCTCCGCGGCCTGCCGGTACAGCTCGGTGGCGGCGGCGACGTCCTGCTTCACGCCGGCGCCGCGTTCGGTCATCACGCCGAGCAGATAGAGTGCGGTGCCGAGGCCGCCCTCGGCCGCCTTGGCCAGGCTGGTGGCGGCCTTCTGCTGGCCTTCCGCGTCGAGGGCGTTGCGCAGCTGCGCCAGCGCCACGCCGAGATGGCCCTGCGGGCAGCCGGCCTCGGCGGAGCGGGCGTACCACCCGTCGGCGGCGTCGAGGTCGCGCATCTCCGCCGGGCCGGAGGTGAGGATGTAGCCGAGCAGGGCCTGCCCGTCCGGGGACCCGGCCTCTGCGGCACGCGAGGCCCATTGCGCGGCGCGCTCGTAGTCCGGCTTGGCGTCCTGCTGGCTCGGCCCGGCCGAGAACACCGCGCTGCCCGATCCGCCGCTGGAAACCAGCCCGAACAGGTGCAGGGTGGCGAGTACCACCTGCGCCTCGACCCAACCGGCCTCGGCGGCACGCTCGATCCAGCGCGCACCCTCCTCCCGGCTGACCGGAACCCCCGCGCCATCGAGATAGGCACGTCCGACCCGGAACTGCGCTTCCGGGATCCCGGCGGTGGCGGCGGCGCTGAGCGGCGCGAAGGCGCGGCCCACCTCGCCCGCCTCGATCAGGCTGAGCGCGTAGCGCAGCTTGCCACGCGGCGAGAACAGGGACGCCACGCGCTGCTTCAGGAAGTTCGCCATCAGGTCCTGCAACACCCCTGGGTATGGTCTGGGCGGACGGTGGAAAGGCGGTGGCGGCGCGAAGCCCGGCGGGAGCGTCCCGCCGGGCCGATTTCGTCAGGACGGGTCGCGCATGCCCTCGGTGGCGGTCGGGATCACGGTGCTCAGCAGATACTGCAGGATGGTCCGCTTGCCGATGTTGATGTCGGCGCTCACGACCATGCCGGCCGTCGGCTTGAAGTAGCGCGGCACGTTGTGCAGCGAGTAGTGGGTGATCCGCAGCCGGACGCGGTAGAACCCGTCCGCGCCCCCGGGCGTGGCCAGGCCGTTGGCCGGCGCGTTGGCCGCCGCCGCCTGGTAGTCCGAGGTCGAGAAGCTGGCGGAGCTGATGTTGGTCACCACCGCCTCGGCACCACCATATTGGACATAGTTGAAGGTCAGGAACTTGACCTGTGCCTTGTCGCCCAGCTGCACGTAGGCGGCTTGGCCCACCGGCAGGCGCCCCTCGATCTGCAGCGGCGCGTCGAGCGGGGTCAGCGTCATGAACTCCTGCGCCGTGGTGATCACGGAGCCGACCGACACGTGGGCGATGTTCAGCACCACCGCGTCGCGGTCGGCGCGCATCACCAGCAGGCTCTTCTGCAGGTTGGCTTTCTCATAGGCGCCGGCCGCCTCGTACAGCTTGCGCTGCGCGTCGGTCAGGGACTGGTAGGTCTCCGCCTTGCTGTTCTGGATGTAGCTTTCGCGCTCGGCGATCATGGCGTTCAGCTTGTTGCGGGCACTGGTGGCGCTCTGCTGCGCGGTGATCTGCGAGCGCTCGATCTCCATCAGCTCGTCCTGAGAGGATAGGGACTCCAGACGGCTGCCGACCTGGTCGCGCTGCAGCTGCTCGCGCATGTTGTGTACGTCGGACGCAACCTTGACCCGTCCGGCATAGAGCGCGGCGCTGGCCTCGTAGCCGACCACGTCGCTCTGCAGACCGGCGAGCTGCTGGTCGTAGTCCTGGATCTTGGCTTCGTAGTCCGACTTGCGCCGCAGGTAGGTCGCGGCCTGCTGTGTCGAGGCCGGATCGGACGGATCGGCCACGTAATCCTTGCCGGTGACTTCCGCCATCAGCCGGTTGACCTCCGCCTGGAGGCTCCTGGTCTGCAGGCCGAGGCTGCTGACATCGGCGTTGGTCACGCGGGGATCGAGATGCGCCAGCACCTGGCCCTTGTGCACCACGTCGCCCTCATGGACGTCGATCGAGCGGATGATGGAGGTTTCCAGCGGCTGCACCACGACCATTGGTACCGTCGGCACCAGGGCACCGCTTGCCGTCACCACACGGTCGATCGGGAACAGCGCCATCATCAGCAGGCTGGCGAGCGCCAGGGAGGAAACGATCCAGGTGGTGTAGAGGGCGGTCGCGGTCGGCGGCATCGCCGCCATGGCGGCACTCGGCGAATGGAACTCGAGCAGCGCCACCGGCATGTCGTCGTTGTTGCCCGGACGGCGCAGCGCTACCGGCTTGCCCGCAGGCGTCTCGCCCTGCGGGACGATCTCGTTCGAACCGCTCATGGTTCAGTCCCCCTCGGCCAGCATCGGTGCCGGACCAGCATTGCGGTCGGCGTTCATGTGCCGGTTCTGCTGCAGCCAGAGCTGGCGGTAGATCGCGCAGCGCTCGACCAGGACGTTGTGCGGGCCGATGTCGTCCACCTTGCCCTGCTCCATCACCAGGATCTGGTCGCAGTCGACCAGCGAGGACAGGCGGTGCGACACCAGGACCATCGTCCGGCCCTTGGCGATCCGGGCCAGGTTGGCGTTGACCAGCGCTTCCGACTCCGGGTCGAGCGCCGAGGTGGCCTCGTCCAGGATCAGCAGCTTCGGATCCGAGATCAGCGCGCGCGCGATCGCCAGCCGCTGCTTCTGGCCGCCGGAGATGTTGGTCGAGCCTTCCTCGATGAAGGTCTCGTAGCCAGCCGGCATGCGCTCGATGAACTCTTCGGCGCCGGCGAGACGGGCGGCGCGCACCACGTCGTCCAGGGTCAGGCCGGGCCGGCCGGCGGTGATGTTGTCGCGCACGGTGCCGCGGAACAGGAAGTTGTCCTGCAACACGACGCCGAACGAGCGGCGCAGGTGGTTCAGGTTGATCTCGCGCATGTCGATGCCGTCGAGCTTCAGGTAGCCGCTGTAGTTGCGGCTGACGCCCTGCAGCAGGCGGGTGAGGGTCGACTTGCCGGAGCCGGAGCGTCCGACCACGCCGAGCGAGGTGCCGGCCGGGATCTGGAAGTCGACCCCGTCGAGCGCCTTGGTGGGAGCGCCCGGGTAGGAGAAGTTCACGTCCACGAAGGACAGGCCGCCGACGATCTTGGGGCGCATGCCGGTGGTCAGCGCCCTGGTCTCGGTCGGGTTGTTCAGCACCGAGCCGACCTCGCTGAGCGAGGCGCGGACTTCGGTGAAGTCCTCCAGCAACTTGGCGAACCCGACCAGCGGGGCGGCGACGCGGCCGCCCAGCATCATGAACGCGACCAGACCGCCAGCGCCGACCGAGCCGGTTCCGGTGGTATCAGTCACGGCGAGGTAGGCACCGACCAGCAGCACGCCGCGGCTGATGAACATCTCGATCGGCATGATGATGGTTTGCGGCCAGTTGCTCATCCGGCCGGCGGCGAGCTTCCAGCGCGTGACCTCGGCGGTCTTCTCGTCCCATTCCTGCTTGCGCGCGGGCTCGAGCGCCAGGGTCTTGAGTGTGCGGATGCCGGCGATCGACTCGTAGAGCACGGAGCCGCGCTGCATCTCGGCCGCGGTCACACGGCCGATGTAGTAGCTGACCGGACCCATGAAGATCATCACGATCAGGCCGATCGCGCCGGCGCTGGCGAGCGTCATCCAAGCCAGCGTGGAGCTTAGGAAGAACAACAGCGGCAGGATCATGACCAGGGTGAACATGTCCAGGAAGGTGCGCAGCAGCGACCCGGTCATGAAGTCGCGCACCTTGTAGATCTGCATCACCCGGCCGATCACGTTGCCGGCCTGCTGCCGCTCGAAATACTCCAGCGGCAAAGCGAGCAGCCGGTTGAACACGTGAATGCTGATCCGGCTATCGATTCGTGCCGTCATCACCAGCACCAGCTCACGCCGGGCGTAGCTCAGCAGCGTCTCGTAGAAGGTGAGCACCACCAGGATCATGGTGATGGAGAACAGGGTGGCGAGCGAATGCTGGCCGACCACCTTGTTGATCACCTGCATGATGATCAGGGCCGGCAGGATGGTCAGGATCGACAGCACCATCGAGGACAGGGTGATGTCACGCAACGCGCGCTTCTCGCGCATCACCACGCGGCTGAGCCAGCGTATGTCGACCGGCGCCTCCGCCTCGACGCCGGCACGGGCACGGCGCAGCAGCAGCACGTCGCCCGTCCAGACCTGGGACAGGCGCAGCTCGTCCACCGCGACCAATGGGTCGCTCTCGCCACCCATTGGGTCGCGCAGCCAGACCACGCCGCGGTTGGTGTCGGCCGACATGAACAAGCCGGCCGAGCCGTCCTTGAACATCAGCACGATCGGCGGGGTGTTGTGCATCCGCACCAGGTAGCGCCACTTCAGGTGCATGCCCTTGGCGACCAGGCCCTGGTCGTCCATCCAGCGCACCAGCGTGGCCGGCGACGGCGAGCGCTCGTTCGGCTCCGCCTGGAAGGTCTTCAGGTCGAGCTCAATGCCATGATACTTGGCAGCCGCCATCGCCGCCCGCAACCGGATGGTCAGCGGGTCGGGTGCCTTTGCGGGTTCGGCAGCGTGGCCTCCGGGCGAGTTGCCGTAGCCGGCGTCGTTGCGTTGATCCACAGGATCTCCTTACACCAGGACGCCGCAGGGTTCCGACCTCACCCCCCGGGCGCAAGACATGGCTAACCGCCTGAACGGCCTTTCACGACAACCATAGCATGTAAAATTCGCACGCGGGCTAACTTTCTCCGATCCGGTAGCGCCCGGCAGCCAGCGGATCCGCAGCCAGCAGCGCCGGAACCGCTTCGGCGAGGGCAGGCGGAACCACCAGCCAGACCCGCCGGAACAAGCCCAGCGTGCCACGGGCGCGCTGCTCGAACAGCGACGACAGCAGCAGGGCGAGCGGGCCACGCCCGACGCAGCACGGGCAGCCCGCCGGATGGGACGCCGCCGCGGCGGCGGTTTCCCCCGCGAGGTGCCGTATTGCCATCCAGCGTGCCGACCCGCTCGCCGCCCGCTCCGGCGGACCGGGCTGCACCACCAGGAGCAGGGCCTGCGGGTCGGCCTCGGGCAGCCTCGTCACGGAGGGCACCACGTGGACCGGGATGCGGGCATCGAGGCGCATGACCGGTCTCCCAGGTTGGCCGCCGATGCTGGACAGCGGCGGCCGGCTTTGTGACAAGCATCGCCGTCTTACATATGGAGGCGCGGCCCTTCCGACAGCCACCCCGTCCGGGCCGGTGCGGCACGGGCCGCCCGCAGGATTGTCATGACCCGCCCCCACCTTCTCGACGCTCTTCTCGACCAGGTCCTGCTCTGCGACGGCGGCATGGGCTCGCGGGTGCAGATGCTCGACCTCGAGGTGGAGCGCGACTACTGGAACCGGGAGAACTGCACCGAGGTGCTCAACCTGTCCCGGCCCGAGCTGGTGCGCGAGATCCATCGCGGCTACTTCGCCGCCGGCGCCGACATGGTGGAGACCAACAGCTTCGGCGGCTCGCCGATCACGCTCGCCGAGTTCGACCTCGCCGACCGCACCCACGAGATCAACAAGGTCGCAGCAGAGCTCGCCCGCGAGGCGGCGGACAGCTTTTCCGACGGGCGGCACCGCTACGTGGTCGGCTCGATCGGTCCCGGCACCAAGCTGCCCTCGCTCGGCAACATCGGCTACGACCCGCTGGAAGCGGCACTCGCCGAGCAGTGCCGCGGCCTCATCGCCGGCGGCGTCGACGCGCTGCTGATCGAGACCTGCCAGGACACGCTGCAGATCAAGGCGGCCGTCAACGGCGCCAAGGCGGCGCGGGCGGCGGCCGGCACCGACACCCCGATCTTCGTGCAGGTGACGGTGGAGACCACCGGCACGCTGCTGGTGGGCCCCGACATCGCCGCCGCCGCCACCGTGATCCACGCCCTCGACGTGCCGCTGATCGGGCTGAACTGCGCCACCGGGCCGCAGGAGATGGCCGAGCACGTGCGCTGGCTCGCCGCCAACTGGCCGCGGCTGATCTCGGTGCAGCCTAACGCCGGCCTGCCCGAGCTGGTGGATGGCAAGACGCACTACCCGCTCGGCGCGGCCGAGATGGCGAGCTGGATCGAGCGCTTCATCGTCGAGGACGGGCTCAACCTGGTCGGCGGCTGCTGCGGCACCTCGACGTCGCACATCGAGGCGCTCGACGCCATGCTGCGGGGCCGGGCCGGCGGGCGCCGCCCGGCGCCGGTGGCGCGCCGGCCGGTCTGGATCCCGTCGGTCGCCAGCCTGTACGGCCAGACCCCGCTGCGCCAGGAGAACAGCTACTTCTCGATCGGCGAGCGCTGCAACGCCAACGGCTCCAGGAAGTGGCGGGAGCTGCAGGAGACCGGCGACTGGGACGGCTGCGTCGCCGTTGGCCGCGAGCAGGCCACCGAAGGCTCCAACGCGCTCGACCTGTGCACCGCCTTCGTCGGCCGCGACGAGGTCGGCGAGATGGATGAGGTGGTGCGCCGGTTCACCGCCTCGGTGAACGCGCCGCTGGTGATCGACTCCACCGAGACCCCGGTGATCGCCAGCGCGCTGAAGCTGCATGGCGGCAAGCCGATCATCAACTCGATCAACTTCGAGGACGGCGAGAACGCTGCCCGCGAGCGGCTCGTGCTGGCGCGCAAGTTCGGCGCCGCCGTGATCGCGCTGACCATCGACGAGGTCGGCATGGCCAAGACCCCGGAAGACAAGCTGCGCATCGCCACCCGGCTGGTCGAGTTCGCCTGCGACACCCACGGCCTGCCGCAGTCCGACCTGCTGATCGACCCGCTCACCTTCACCGTCGCTACCGGGGTCGAGGACGACCGCTCCCTGGGGGCCTGGACCATCGAGGGCATCCGGATGATCCGCGAGCGGTTCCCCGACATCCAGATCATCCTCGGCCTGTCCAACATCTCGTTCGGGCTGAACCCGGCCGCGCGCGCGGTGCTGAACTCGGTGTTCCTCGACCACGCGGTGCGCGCCGGCATGAGCGGTGCCATCGTCCACGTCAGCAAGATCCGGCCGCTGCACCTGCTGGCGGCGGAGGAGATCGAAGTCGCCGAGGACCTGATCTTCGACCGCAGGCGCGAGGGCTACGACCCGCTCAAGCGGCTGCTGGAGCTGTTCGCCGATCGCAAGGCTTCCGAAGCGGTCAAGAAGAAGCGGGCCGACACGGTGGAAGGGCGGCTCCGCGACCGAATCGTCGACGGCGACCGCAAGGGGCTGGAAGCCGAGCTGGACGAGGCGCGGCAGACCATGCCGCCGCTCGACATCATCAACACGGTGCTGCTCGACGGCATGAAGACGGTGGGCGAGCTGTTCGGCGCCGGCAAGATGCAGCTGCCGTTCGTGCTGCAGTCGGCCGAGACCATGAAGGCGGCGGTGGCGCACCTGGAGCCGTTCATGGAGCGTGCCACCGGCCAGACCCGCGGCACCATCGTGCTGGCCACGGTGAAGGGCGACGTGCACGACATCGGCAAGAACCTGGTCGACATCATCCTGACCAACAACGGCTACCGGGTGTGCAACCTCGGCATCAAGGTGCCGCTGGCCGACATGATCGC
>CAXUDP010000090.1:0-15309 GCA_964249735.1 uncultured Acetobacteraceae bacterium
CTGCCAAGCTCGTCGGACAGGCCGGCCATCCCCAGCACCGCGACCAGGCCGAGCCCCGGCCACAGCACGACGCCCGCCAGGGTCCCGGCCATCGGGATCGCGGTGGCGGCGATCCAGCCCTGGCCCGGGCGCAGCATGGACGCGAGACAAGGGCCGGTGACCAGCGGATGCAGCACCGTGGCGGCGATCAGGCCACGTTCGCCGATGTCCTGTCGGGAGGCACGCGCCAGCATGACCAGGCAGCACAGCGTCAGCACGTGGTCGATGACCAGCGCCATGACCAGGAGCCCGACCCCGGAGCGCGCCCACGGCATGCGCGTACCGCCAGCCACGCCACCGGCGCTGCCGCCAGCCAGCCCGGATGCGGCGGCCGCCCGGACAGGCCGGCGCCGGCACATAGGCGGGCCAGCAGGAGCAGCCGCAGCGAGGGGTGCGACCGCCCATGGAGAGCTGCGCCGCGGAGCACCGCCATCAGCAGCGGGACGAGCACGAGGGTTATCCCGGCCAGCGGGAGGGCATGAAGCGGTTGCCACCTTTGGCGTGATCTTCATGCCCAGCCTGTCGTCCGGATCGAGGTTCTGCGTGCCGCAGGTTCACCGGCTTCCCGGCTGGAAGGCGGACGCCCAAGCCGGACCCGGCCGCGACGCGCCCCCTTGCCTTGTTCCAGACCTGCCGGAGCGACTACAGCAGCAGGGTCGGCCGTTCCGTGGTTGACCGGGAGGCATCATGACCCAGCTCGACCACCACCCGTTGCGCCGGATCGGCACCCTCGCGATCAGCCTGACGCTGGCAGTCTCGGGCACGGACACCGCCCGGGCGCGACAGAACGGGCCGACGCCGTCCGCCACCGCCGCCACTCCGGCTCCCACGCCGGACGAAAGCCTCACCGTGCTGGGCCGCCGCCACCACTTCGAGGCCGCACCCGTGCCGGGCGCGCCGCTCGGGCCGCCGCCGGACAAGCCCGGACCCCACCTGGGCCGCTACAAGATCTCCGGCGACCAGACGCCCAAGGACGGTTTCGATGCCCAAACCGGAGCGTACATCGCGCCGTTCGGCACCGCCTATACCGGCGCCAGCCCAACCGCCGATGGCCTGGCGTCGCGGTTCGGCCATTGAGGCAGGGCCGGTCCGCCCGTTCCGTTCAGGCAGGCTGGCTGATGAAGCTGGTGACGTAGGGGCGCAGGGCCTCGACGTCGAACAACGGCTGGGGCGCGATCCCGGCGGTGCGGACGTTGCGCCGGTCGAAGTGCCGGATCTGGCCGAGATACGGCGCATAATGACGCAGCCGCTGCATCACCAGCTCGGCCAGCTTGTCGACCGGCGCCGCTTCCGCGTCCGACTGGCCGATCGTGAGCCCGGCCAGCGGCGACAGCACGCTCAGCACGTCCACCAGGGGCAGCGGCGTGTCGCTGGTCAGGTGGAAGGCGTGGCCGAAGGTGGACCGGCCGGCGTCCATCAGCTCCATCATCTCCCCTACCACCGTGTCGACCGGGATCAGGTCCAGGGTCGAGCCGTCCGGCACCGGCAGCAGGATGACCTTGCCGCGCGTCCGCGGCAGCCGACCCAGCGCCAGCATGGTTTCCACCACCTTGTAGAAGCCGGACATCGCGGACAGGCGGTAGGTGATCGAGTGGCCGATGATGATGCTGGGGCGCAGGATGCGGAACGGCAGGCCGGTGCGGACGCAATGGGCACGTACCAGCGCTTCCGCTTCCCACTTGCTTTCCTCGTAGGCATTGCTGAAGCCGGGTGGCTCCCCGGTGACGACATCCTCCAGGATCTCGCCTTCCTGGTCGCCGGCGACATAGGCGGTGCTGACGTAGTTGAACTCGGAAGCGCCGAGCCGGCTGGCGGCATCCAGCAGGGTCCGCGTGCCCTCGATGTTGACAGCGCGCACGGCACCGCGATCGGACGGACGGAAGGACAGGTTGGCCGCGCAGTGCAGGACCCGGAGCGGCCGCTCGTCGTTCCCGTCGCGCCAGTGCCGGACGGCGTCGAGCCAGGTGGCGGCCGGATCGCCGATGTCGCCGCAGATCGCCTGGACGCGCCCGATCGCCTCGTCGAGCCCGGCCGGGGCGTCCCGGTCCTCGCCCGCCTGCCGCAGCGCCGCTCCCAGCCGCGCGTCCGCAGCCCGATCGTCCGCGGCACGGACCACGCAGGCGGCGCGGGAGGCAGGGTGGCGCTGCAGCCACGGGGTGACGAACTGCGACCCGAGAAAGCCGTTGCTGCCGGTCAGAAGGAGGTCGTGCGGCCCATCATCGTGTCGTCGCTGCATGGCGTCCCTGCTTCTGACAGGCGGGTATGTGAGATCGTCCTGTCGCGGCGCAAGCCGGTTCTTGTTATAAGGCTTGACAGCGGCGGGATCCTGATCTGGCGCCTGCTGCGGGTTCCATCATCACGATCGAGGGCTAAGACCATCTTCAAGGGAAACAAGTTCGGCGAGCGGCAGACTGCCTCTGCGGAAGCCAAGCGCGCCATTCTCGCCAAGTTCCAGTCGCGGCCTGCCGCGGACGATCCCGAGGTCCAGGCCCGCGCGGCCGAGCGCAAGGCGATCGCCGACGCGCGCGAGGCCCGCATGGCCGAGCGCCGTCTGGAGCGCGAAGCCGAAGCCGCCCGACAGGCCGCAGAACGCGAAGCCGCGATGGCCGCCGCGGCGCTGCAACGCAAGGAGGAGGAAGCGGCCGCCGCGGACGCGCTGCGCCGCGAGGCCCTGCTGAAGCTGGAGCAGAAGGCGGCGCGCGACGCGCGCTACGCCGCGCGCAAGGCCCGCCGCTGACGGATCCGGTCCTCCGGACTGCCGTCGTCACCGGCGGCACCGGCGGGCTTGGCCGGTGGATCGCGCTCGGGCTGGCCGGCTCCGGCCTGCGCGTGGTGCTGGTGGGACGGAGCGAGCAGCGGCTGCAGGCCGCCTGCCGCTGGATCGGCGAGCGGACCGGAACATCGCCGCTCATCGTCGTCGCCGACCTGTCGCTGTTGTCGCAGACCAGGCGGGCAGCCGCCGACATCGCCGCCCTGTCGCCCGTCCTCGACGTGCTGGTGAACAACGCCGGCCTGTTGTCGCCAAGGCGGGCCGAGACCGTGGAGGGCCACGAGCTCACTCTGGCGGTGAACCATCTGGCGCCGTTCGCGCTCACCCGCGCCTTGCTCCCCGCCCTGCAGGCTTCCGGGCGCGGACGGGTGGTGATGACCGGCTCCTCCAGCTCGGACATGGCCGGGATCGATCCGGACGACCTCCAGCTGACGCGCGGCTGGCGCATGACGCGGGCCTATGCCCGGTCCAAGCTCGCCCTGCTGATGACCACGATCGAGACCGCACGGACCACCGCCGGCACCGGGGTCACCTTGAACGTTGTTCATCCCGGCCTGGTGGCGACCGGGCTGGTGCGCAGCGGCGGGATCGACCAGGCGGCCTGGCGGCTGCTCGCGCGCGTCGCGCTGAGCGAGGCGCAGGGAGCCGACACGCCGCTGCATGCCGCGCTGGCCCCGGAGCTCGAGGGTGTCAGCGGGCGCTATCTGAAGCGGCGTGCCCTGGTTGCGCCGAACCGGCTGGCGCGTGATCCGGCGCTTCGGGCCCGCGTGCTGGCCGCGACGGAACGACTGGTCGGTCCGGGCTGATCCCGCCCCGACCGAGTTCCTGGAGCCGGCGCCAGGCGCCGGCGAGCCGGAGCTGGCTGCTCCAGCCGCGCGCCCGGTTGCCGAACGGCCCGTGCATCGAGTGGCCGCCGGTGCGGGTGGCGAACAGGCACGGCACCCGGTCGCGCGGTCCGGCCTCGTCGCGCGGCAGCTCGGAGGCGAAGTCGCTGCGCGACACCAGGGCGCCGGCGAGCCATGGCGACAGCCGGGCGATGCGCGAATATGCCTGCACTACCCCGGTCAGAAGCATCTCGCCGCCGCGTCCGGTAGCGCACAGCCACACCCCCTGTGCCGCCACCTCCGTCCGGTAGACCGGGGGGACCGGACGGGCCGGGAAACCCATGTGCGACACCGCGTGGTCGAAGAACGGCGTGTTGATCGCCGGCGGGATCAGGGTCGCCACGCGCACCCGGCTGCCGCCGAGGCGCAGCTCGATCCGCAGCGACTGCCCGAAGGCGCGTACCGCCGCCTTGGCGCCGGCATAGGACGTCATCAGCGGCACGCCGTGGAACACCACCGCCGAGCACACGTTGACGATCGTGCCCTCGCCCCGCGGCATCATGTGCGACAGCGCGATCCGGCTGCCGTTGACGGTACCATGGTAGGTCACCTCGGTGACGCGCCGGTATTCCGCTTCCGGCACGTCGCTGAAGCGGCCATACACGCCATTGCCCGCCGCGTTGACCCAGACGTCGATCGGTCCGAGTGCGGCGGCGATCGCGCGCGCGGCCGCGCCGAGCGCCGCGCTGTCGGTGACGTCGGCCACGGCGGAGGCGACGACTGCGCCGGGCGTCCGCTGCCCGATCAGGCCTGCGGCGGCGGCCAGACCCTCTGCGCTGCGCGACACCAGCCCGACCCGCCAGCCGCGGGCGGCGAACAGGGCGGCGCTGCACAGGCCGATGCCGGACGACGCGCCGGTGACCAGGACGACACGCGGCTGGGCGGGCCGGCTCACGCGCGTCGGCCGGCGGGGCAGGGGGGAAGGCATGGCGCATTAGCGCCGCTCCGGGTGCCGCTGTAAATCGGGCCGGCCGCCCCAGGACGCCGGTCGTTCAGCCGGGCGGCATGACCGGCGCCGACAGCACGCCGGTCGCGGGCCGGGCGAACAGGTAGCCCTGGAACAACGCGATGCCGAGGGCGCGCAGCGTCCGGTACTCGGCAACCTGCTCCACGCCTTCCGCCACCAGGGTGATGCCGAGCTCGCGGCACAGCCCGATCATGCCGCGCAGGATCGCCTGCCGCACCGGGTCGGAGTCGATGCCGCGGATCAGGTGCATGTCGAGCTTGAGCAGATCCGGCTGGAACCCGGCCAGCAGGTCGAGGTTGGAGTGCCCGGCGCCGAAATCGTCGATCGCCACCTTGAAGCCCATGTCGCGATAGCTGGACACGATGTCGCGCAGGTGGCGCGGATCGCGCAGCTTCTCGTTCTCGGTGATCTCGAACAGGATCATGTGGTTGGGCAGGCCGGCACGTCTGGCCGCGGCCAGGCTGGTTCTCAGGCAGCGCACCGGCTCGTAGATTGCGTTGGGACTGAAGTTGATCGACAGCATCGCGCCGCTGTCGCGCAGGCCGAGATTGGCTGCGGTGTCGATCGCGGTGATCCGGCACAGCTGCTCGAAGGCGTAGCGGTTGGCCTCCGTCACCCGCGACAGGATCTCGCCGGCACCTTCGCCGTTCGTCCCGCGCACCAGCGCCTCGTGCGCGAACACGCGTCCGGTCGCCTCGACGATCGGCTGGAACGCCATCGCGATCGGGGTGTCGAAGCGGTCGCCCTGGCATCCGGCGCAGCCCGTTCCGGTGCGGCTGTCTGGGCTGCTGAAGATCGTGTCCATCCACATGGGTCCCGTTGCAAGCAATGCCGGGCATTCTGACGACGGCAGCTTAAATTTCGGTAAAAGGAGAGTCGTCAAAGGCTCCGCCGTCTTGCTGCCATCATGGCTGCCGAGGTTGTGCCGGTTCCGCGCCGCCACGACGGCGCGGCCGTATCGATGGAGTTCTCGACCATGCGCATACGCAACCGGATCGTCCCGGCGCTGGCGCTGCTCGGCTGCCTCGCCGCCGCCGGTCAGGCGGCCGCCCAGCCCTACGGCTATGCCCCGATCCCGCCGCCCCAGTACGAGCCGCCGCCCCCGCCGCCGCCGGGCGAGCGCCTGGTGTGGCAGGGCGGCGGCTGGGAATGGAACGGCGCCGCCTATGTCTGGCAGCGCGGCCACTATGTCGCCTGGCGTCCGCATTACGGCCGCTGGGTCCCCGGGCACTGGGACTACCACCGTGGTCCGCGTCCGTTCTGGGTTCCGGCACACTGGCGCTGAGCCGCCCCGCTAGGACGCCGCTTCCAGCGCCTGCTCTGCCTCCAGCCACTCCGCCTCGGCCGCGGCTTCCGCGCGGCCGATGGCGGCGAGGCGGGTGTTGGCGCGGGTGACCCCGTCCGTCTTGCCGGGCGCGTAGGAGGCCGGATCGGCCAGCATTGCCTCCAGAACCCGCCGCTCCTCGGCCAGCTTCCCCAGCAGCGTTTCCGCGTCGCGCGCCCGCTTGCGCACCGGTGCCAGCGCCCGCCGTGCCTCGGCGCGGTCCCGCCGCTCGTCGGCACGGGCCGGCGCCGGCTGGGTTGCCGACTCCTCGCGGGCAGCGGCGCGGGCCCGCTCCCCGAGCCAGCCCCGGTAGTCGGCCATGTCGCCCTCGAACGGCTGCACCCGCCCGTCCCCCACCAGCCAGAGCCGGTCGGCGACCAGCTCGACCAGATGGGGATCGTGGCTGATCAGCAGCACGGCGCCCTCAAATTCGGCAAGCGCCCGGATCAGCGCGTCGCGGGCGTCGAGGTCGAGATGGTTGGTCGGCTCGTCCAGGATCAGCAGCTGCGGCGCGTCGCGGGTCGCCAGCGCCAGCAGCAGCCGGGCCTTCTCGCCGCCGGACAGGTCGCGCGACGGGGTGTCGGCGCGGTTGGCGTCGAGCCCGAACCGGGCGAGCTGGGCACGCAGCGCGGTCGGCAGCGCCGCGGGCAGGGCGCGCGCGATGTGCTGCACCGGGCTTTCCTCCGGCAGCAGCTCCTCCGCCTGGTGCTGGGCGAAATAGCCGACCTTGAGCTTCGGACTGTGCCGGACGGTGCCGGACAGCGGGGGGAGGCGGCCGGCGAGGAGCTTGGCGAAGGTGGACTTGCCGTTGCCGTTGGCGCCGAGCAGCGCGATCCGGTCCTCCATGTCGATCCGGAGCGACATCCCCGCGAGCACCACCCGCCCGTCATAGCCCGCGGAAGCGCGCTCCAGCACCAGCATCGGCGGTGCGAGCTGCGCCGGCTCGGGGAATGCGAAGCGGGTGGGCGCGTCCTCGACCACGCTCTCGATCGCGGGCAGCCGCTCCAGCGCCTTGATCCGTGCCTGCGCCTGGCGCGCCTTGGTCGCCTTGGCGCGGAACCGGTCGACGAAGGACTGCATGTGCGCCCGCCTGGCCGCGATCCGCTCTGCGGCGCGGTTCTGCTGCAGCGCCTGCTCGGTGCGTATGCGTACGAACTCGTCATAGCCGCCCGGGGTCAGGCTGAGCCTGCCATGGTCGAGATGGGCGATCGCCTCCACCGCGCGGTCGAGCAGGCCGCGGTCATGGCTGACGATCAGCGCCGCTCCGGGGAAGCGCGCGAGCCAGCCTTCCAGCCACAACGTCGCTTCCAGGTCGAGATGGTTGGTCGGCTCGTCCAGCAGCAGCAGGTCCGGGTTCAGGAACAGGGCAGTCGCCAGCGCCACGCGCATGCGCCAGCCGCCGGAGAAGTCGTCCACGGCGCGTGCCTGCGCGCTTGCGTCGAAGCCGAGCCCGGACAGGATGGCGGCAGCCCGCGCCGGCGCGCTGTCGGCGCCGATCGCGCGCAGCCGCTCGTGGATGTCGGCCAGCCGGGACGGGTCGGTGGCGGCCTCGGCCTTGGCCAGCAGCGCGGTGCGCTCCACGTCGCCGGCCAGCACGGTGTCGGCCAGCGACGACGGCCCCGACGGCGCTTCCTGCAGCACGCGCGCCATGCGGGCCCGGCTGGACAGGCGGATCTCGCCGCCGTCCGGCTGGATGTCGCCGGCGATCGCCGCCAGCAGGGTCGACTTGCCGGCGCCGTTGCGCCCGACCAGCCCGATCCGCCGTCCCGGCTCCACCGACAGGTCGGCATGGTCCAGCAGCGTGCGTCCGGCGACGCGCAGGCTCAGGGCGGAAATGACCAGCAGGCTCAACCGCGCGATGCTCCGTGATGCGTCCTGGGCGTGACACTGCTCTTCCTCGAGACAAGGCAGAGCGTGATCAAGCGATCATGCTCTAGCAGCCGGCCCATCGGCGGTCACAGTGGCGGGCGCCGGTTTTTTGCTCTAAGCGGCGCGCAACCCCGATCCCGCACACCAGGAGACACCATCATGGCGACCGAGCACACCCTGTCGATCCTCAAGCCGGACGCGACCCGTCGCAATCTCACCGGCAAGATCAACGCCCTGTTCGAGGAGGCGGGCCTGCGCATCGTGGCGCAGAAGCGCATCCGGCTGTCCGACGCCGTGGCGGGCGCATTCTACGCCGTGCACAAGGAGCGCCCGTTCTATGCGAGCCTGGTGTCGTCGATGACCGCCGGGCCGGTGGTGGTGCAGGTGCTGGAAGGCGAGAACGCGGTGTCGAGGCACCGCGAGGTGATGGGCGCCACCGACCCGAAGAAGGCGGAGCCGCACACGGTGCGCGCGCAGTTCGCCGAAAGCATCGAGGCGAACTCGGTGCACGGCTCGGACAGCCCGGAGAATGCCGCCGCCGAGATCGCGTTCTTCTTCGCCGGCACCGAAATCCTGCCCTGACGGTAGCGTCCCGGGCCGTGCCGGCACCCCGGGCAGGCTGGACCGCCATCGCGGCCGCGGTGGCGGGCAACCTGCTCGAGGTGTTCGACTTCATCGCCTACGGCACCTTCGCGGTGATGATCGGTCGGGTGTTCTTTCCCGCCCACGACCCGTTCGTGTCGCTGCTGCTGTCTGTTGCCACCTTCGGCATCGGCTTCGTCACCCGCCCGCTCGGCGCGCTGGCGGTTGGCCTGATCGCCGACCGGCACGGCAGGCGTGCCGGGATGCTGGTCTCGCTATGGCTGATGGGGCTCGGCAGCCTCCTGATCGCGGTGCTGCCGGGTTACAACAGCATCGGTCTCGCAGCACCCGCGCTGCTGGTGCTGGCCCGCCTGATCCAGGGCCTGGCCTGGGGCGCCGAGGTCGGCCCCGCCACCACTTTCCTGCTGGAGAACGCGCCGCCTGGCCGCAGCGGGTTCTATGCGTCCTGGCAGTCCGCCAGCCAGAGCCTGGCTCAGCTCGCCAGCGGCCTGATCGGCCTCGTCGCCACCGCGCTGCTGGGCGGCGCGGCGATGACGGGCTGGGGATGGCGGGTGCCGTTCGCGCTCGGCGCCCTTCTGGTGCCGGTCGGCCTGCTGCTGCGCACCGGGCTGGGCGGCGAACCGCCGCTGCCGCCCGCATCCGGTCGAGGCCGCCTCGCCCTGCTCGGCAGCAGCGGCGCGTTGTCGCTGGGGTGCGCGCTGATGCTGCTGGTGGCCGGCACCGTCAGCCAGTACTTCCTCAACTACATCACCACCTATGCCCTGGTGGCGCTGCACATGCCGGCAGCGCTCGCGCTGTCCGGCACCGTGCTGGCCGGGCTGTTCGGCGCGCTGGCGGCGCTGGCCGGCGGGATACTGTCCGACCGCACCGGCCGGTTCGCGGTGATACTGCTGCCGCGGCTGCTGCTGGCGCTGCTGATCGTGCCGATGCTGATGCTGCTGCACGCCGATCCGGCGCCCTGGCTGTTCGGCATCGTGGTCGCCGTGATCGCGGTGCTCCAGGTCGGCAGCTTCGCCGCCAGCCTGGTGCTGCTGGTCGAGCTGTTCCCGCCTGCGGTGCGCAGCACCGGGTTCGGGCTGCTCTACGCCGTCGCCATCTCCGCCTTCGGCGGTACCGCGCAGATCGTGTTCACCGCGCTGATCCGCTGGACCGGCGATCCTGTGTCGCCGGCCTGGTACCTGGCGCTGGTGAACCTCCTGTGCGTCGGCGCCGCGTGGATCCTGATGCGCCGGCGCCCGGTTCACAGGTAGTAGCGGAACACGATCGCCCGCAGCGTGACGACGATCGACAGCGCCGGGTAGAAGCACAACGCCGCGAGCGCCCAGGACGACATCCGCAACCGGCCGCGCGGCAGCGCGAGGCCCAGGAACGGCACCAGCGGCAGGAAGTAGCGGCCCTGTACGCCCTCGATCGTGCGGCTGCCGATCGGGGTCCAGCTCAGGTACTGCAGCACGAAGATCGTGGCGACCGCGCCGCAGACGAGGCCGACCGCCGCGATCCGGCGGCGCGCGTCGAGCGGCGTCGGCGTCCGCGACGCAAAAAGGGCCGCCAGAAGCACCAGGCCGGTCAGGGCGTAGTACGGGTTCGGCAACGGGGTGTCGAGCCAGCCGAGCACGCCCACTGCCTCCCGGCAGTACGGGCAGCCCTCCCTCCACTGGATGTGGAGGGTGGTGCGGACCAGTACCATCGGAAGGACGGGATGCGAAACCAGGGCGCGCAGCTGCTCCGCCATGTGCGCCGCCGCGGCGTGCGGCAGGCTGACCCGGCCGGTGAGCATGGTCCAGCCCAGCACCGCTCCCGTTGCCGCGCCGGCCCCGCCGAACCGGACACGCAGCGACGGTGGCGGCGACAACAGCAGCGGCAGCAGGCAGAGCGGGAGATAGGGAGGACGGGCCATGGCGACGACCGCCAAGCCCGCGCAGCCGAGAACGAAGCCGTGGCGGATCGCGGCCGGGCGCACCAGCACCACCGCGGACAGTGCCGACAAGGCGATCATCGGCCCGTCCTGCGACATGGAGCCGAACAGCGCCAGCGCCATCGGCAGGCACAGCAGGGTGAACAGCAGCGGGGCGAGCCCGTCGGACAGGACGATCGCGACGGCGGCGATCGCGGTGCTCGCGGCGCCGTTCAGCAGGCGCGACAACAGCATCCCGTGCAGCACCGACAGCCTGGCTGCGCGTGCGACCGCGTTGCCGAGCGCCGAGGGAAGGTAGAGCGCCGGCGGATACTGCGCGGTGTTGGGAAACGACGCCATGCCCGTCTCCCCCCAGCCGATCGCCGCCGCCCGGTCCGCCATCGCCCGGGTCTCCTTGCGTTCCTGATGGAAGCGGATCCCCTCGACCGCGATGGACAGTTGTTCCAGCCCCAGGTGGACCATGCCGCCGGACATGTTGTCGCTGCCGAACCGGGTGGCGACCAGCCGGCCGGACGTGATCTGGTCGGCGCGCTCGGCGTGGCCGAGCTCGTCGGCGGCCTGGAGCGGTGGCATCAGCAGCGCGATCGCCGGCACCGCGACTGCGGCATACACGCAGAACAGCGCCGCCAGCAGGCGCGGGATCAGGACCGGATCCGGCCGCAGCAGTCGATCGCGCACCCGTCCGTCCTCAAGCGTCCGGCAGCACGCCGACCTGCGCCAGGTGCCGGGCCAGCACCGCCGGATACAGCACGTGCTCCTGCGCCAGCACACGGGCGGCCAGGATGTCCGGTGTATCGCCCGGCAGCACCGGCACCGTCGCCTGGCCCAGGATCGGGCCCTCGTCCATCACGGCCGTGACCAGGTGCACGGTGCAGCCGTGCCGGGTCTCGCCCGCCGCCAGCACCCGCTCGTGGGTGTGCAGGCCGGGATAGGCCGGCAGCAGGCTCGGGTGGATGTTGAGCATCCGGCCGGCCCAGCGACCGGTCAGCCAGGAGGTCAGCAGCCGCATGTAGCCGGCAAGGCATACGCAGCCGATCCCGGCTTCCTCCAGCGCGGCATCGATCGCCCGTTCATGCGCCTCGCGGTCGCCGCGATAGGGCCGGTGGTCGATCGCGTGCGATGCGATCCCGGCCTCTGCCGCCACACGCAGCGCTGGGGCATCGGGGTTGTTGCTCAGCACCAGAGCGATCGTGGCCGGGTAGGCGGGGTCGCGGGCGGCGTCCAGCAGTGCCGTCATGTTGCTGCCGCGGCCGCTGGCCAGCACCGCGACCCGAGTGCGCTGCGGCTGCATCAGAACAGGGGGTCGTGCGAGAAGCGCAGGCTCGCCGGTGTGTCAGGGCTCGGTGCCGTCTCGATCCGGCCGATGAGGGTGAACGCTTCGCCGAGCTCGGCCAGCAGGGCCGTGGCGTTGACCACGTTCGACACCACCAGCGCCATGCCGATCCCGCAGTTGAACACCCGCAGCATCTCCTCCGGCGCCACCTGGCCAGCCTGTGCCAGCCAGTTGAACACCGGCGGCATCGTCCAGGCGCTGCCGTCCAGCACCGCGGTCACCCCGGCCGGCAGCACGCGCGGCAGGTTGCCGGGCAGGCCGCCGCCGGTGATGTGCGCCGCCCCCTTCAGCAGGCCGGCGCGATGCAGCGCCAGCACCGGCGACACGTAGAGGCGTGTCGGCACCATCAGCGCCTCGCCGAGCGACGAGCCGGGGGCGAACGGCGCCGGCGCGTCCCAGCCGAGGCCGGCCTGCGCGGCGATCGCGCGCACCAGGGAAAAGCCGTTGGAATGCACCCCGCTGGACAGCAGGCCGAGGATGAGGTCGCCATGCCCGATCCGGCCGGGAAGCAGCGCGTCGCGTTCCGCCGCCCCCACCGCGAAGCCGGCCAGGTCGTAGTGCCCGGGGGCGTACATGCCCGGCATCTCCGCGGTCTCGCCGCCGACCAGGGCGCAGCCCGACAGCCGGCAGCCCTCGGCGATGCCGCGCACCACCTTCGCCGCGTCGTCGACCGCGAGTTTGCCGGTGGCGAAGTAGTCCAGGAAGAACAACGGTTCGGCGCCCTGTACCACCAGGTCGTTGACGCACATCGCCACCAGGTCGATGCCCACCGTCTCGTGCCGTCCGGTCTCGATCGCCAGCATCAGCTTGGTGCCGACGCCGTCGGTGCACGACACCAGAACCGGGTCGCGGAAGCCTGCCGCCTTGAGGTCGAACAGCGCCCCGAACCCGCCCAGGCCGCCCATGGTGCCGGGCCGCGCGGTCGCCTTCGCCGCAGGGCTGATCGCCTCGACCAGCGCGTCGCCGGCCTCAATGTCCACGCCGGCTCCGCGATAGGACGCTCCGGCTGGCGGTTCGACGTTCATGCGGCATGACCTTCCGGTTCGATCGCGGCTGCGGCTGCGGCGCCCCGATGCGGCGGGGACCGAAGCACGCCCGAAGCTGGACTCTTGAACCGGACCATTTACGGCAGGCGGAACGGCGCGCAAAGCGGCGGAACGGTGGGCAAGGGCGAGTCGGCGGTGCAGGCGGACGATCATGACGAGGGCGAGGAGCGGGGCTTGCGCCAGCTCGCCCTGCCGTTCGCGCACCGGCCGCGCTTCGAGCGCGCCGACTTCCTCCGGGCCGGCTCCAACGCCCAGGCCCTGGCCTGGCTCGGTCCCGGAAGCGGTTCCGGCTGGCCGCAGCGGCGGCTGGCGCTGTGGGGCGAGGCCGGCACCGGCAAGACCCACCTGCTGCACGTGTGGGCGGCCGAGCACGACGCGCTGCTGCTGCCCGGCACGGCGCTGCGTGATCCCGACCTGCTGCGTCGCCCTAAGCGCGTGCGGGCGATCGCGGTGGACGACGCCGACGCCGCCCCGGACGAGCCGGCGCTGCTGCACCTGCTGAACGCGGCGCAGGAGGCCGGGCTGCCGGTGCTGCTGACCGCGCGTGCCGCCCCGGCGCGCTGGGGGGTGGCGCTGCCCGACCTCGACAGCCGCCTGCGCGCGACCCATTCGGTGGCGATCGGCCGACCGGACGACGAGCTGCTGCGCATCCTGCTGATCCGGCTGCTGGTGGAGCGGCAACTGGTGGTGGCGCCGGCGGTGATCGACTGGCTGCTGCCGCGCCTGCCGCGCACCGCCGGCGCTATGCGCGAGGCGGCGCGCCGGCTGGACGAGACGGCGCTGGCCTCGGGACGCGGCGTGACCCGGGCCCTTGCCGCCGCGGTGCTGTCCGGAACCCTGGCCGGGCCGGCCGGATCGGAGATGGACGAGCCGGAAACCGATCCGGCCCGGCTGTTGTAGCGTCCTGCCCGACGAGCATCCGCAAACAACGGCAGAAACCAGTTGAAACCGTTAACAACGGGTGGCTTGCGCATATCTGCTTGATGGTGTCGGATGATCAGGCCGATAAGGACGGTTCCAGAACGTGGAACGGTCTGCCCGCGCAGCAGGGAGGACGAACATGGCCAAGGAGATCCGTCTCAACGCGTTCGACATGAACTGCGTCGGACACCAGGCCTCCGGCCTGTGGCGGCACCCGCGAGACCGCTCGGCGCAGTACAACACGCTCGGCTACTGGACCCACCTGGCGCAGGTGCTGGAGCGTGGGCTGTTCGACGGGCTGTTCCTGGCCGACGTGTTGGGCGTCTACGACGTGTTCGGCGGCAACGCGGACGCGGCGCTGCGCAACGCGGCACAGGTGCCGGTGAACGATCCGGCGATGCTGATCTCGGCGATGGCGGCGGTGACCAGCAACCTCGGCTTCGGCCTGACCTGCACCCTGTCCTACGAGCACCCGTTCCCGTTCGCGCGCCGCATGTCGACGCTGGACCACCTGACGGACGGGCGGATCGGCTGGAACATCGTGACCGGCTACCTCAACAGCGCCGCCAAGGGCGCTGGCGGGCGCGACCAGACCGCGCACGACACCCGCTACGAGATCGCCGACGAGTACATGCAGGTGGTCTACGCCCTGTGGGAAGGCTCCTGGGCCGACGACGCGGTCCACCGTGACCCGGTGCGCGGCGTGTTCACCGATCCGGCGCGGGTGCGCAAGGTCCACCACGCCGGGGCGTATTTCCAGGTCGACGCCCTGCACCTGTGCGAGCCGTCGCCGCAGCGCACGCCGCTGCTCTACCAGGCCGGCGCCTCGTCCAAGGGCAAGGACTTCGCCGCCGGCCACGCCGAGTGCGTGTTCCTGGCCGGCCCGTCGGCCAAGGTGACGGCCGCCACCGTGCGCGACCTGCGCGGGCGCGCCGCGGCGCAGGGCCGGCCGGAAGGCGCGATCCTGATCTTCTCGCTGCTGACGATCATCACTGGTTCGGACGACGCGGCGGCCGAGGCGAAGTGGCAGGAGTACCGCCGCCACGCCAGCACCGAGGGCGCGCTGACGCTGATGTCCGGCTGGACCGGCGTCGACTTTGCTGCCTACGCGCCGGACGAGCCGGTCCGGCAGATACGCAACGACGCGATCCACTCGGCGATGGACGCGCTGACGGTGGACGATCCGACGCGGGTCTGGACCGTGCGCGAACTGGGCGAGCACGCGGCGATCGGCGGCCTCGGCACCACGCTGGTGGGCGGCCCGGGACGCGTCGCCGACGCGCTGGAGGCCTGGATCGACGAGACCGGCGTGGACGGCTTCAACCTGGCCTACGCCGTCACCCCGGAAACCTTCGAGGACATCGTCGCCTATGTGGTGCCCGAGCTGCAGCGGCGTGGACGCTACAAGACCGCCTACGCGCCGGGCACGCTGCGGCACAAGCTGTTTGGGCGCGGCGACCGGCTTGGCGCCGAGCATCCGGGCGGCCGGCATCGCTTTCCGGCGGCGGATCGGCTAGCGGATCAGGCTGCGGAGTAGCGCCGCCGGCGCCCGCCCCAGCCCCGGACGGGAGACGATGACCGACCCCAGGCAGCTTCACGTCAACCTGTTCGAGATGAACTGCGTCGGCCACATCATGC
>CAXUDP010000091.1:0-13312 GCA_964249735.1 uncultured Acetobacteraceae bacterium
TCGTGACCGTGCTGCTGGTGATCGGGGTCCAGGAGTCCGCCACCGTCAACAGCGTCATCGTGGTGCTGAAGGTGTCTGTGCTGCTGGTGTTCGTGGCGCTCGGCATCTCTGCCATCCATCCCGCCAACTGGACCCCGTTCATACCCCCCAACGAGGGCGGCTTCCGCTACGGCGTCCCGGGCATCTTCCGCGCCGCCTCGGTGATCTTCTTCGCCTATGTCGGTTTTGAGGCGGTCTCGACCGCCAGCGCCGAGGCCCTGAACCCGAAGCGCGACGTGCCGATCGGCATCATCACCTCGCTCGGCATCTGCACCGTGATCTATGTCTGCGTCGCTGCGGTCATGACGGGCGTGGTGCCCTACAAGCAGCTGGGCGTCGCCGACCCGCTGGCGATCGCGGTGGACGCGATGCACCAGCCCTGGCTGGCGCTGTTCGTGAAGATCGGCGCCGTAACCGGCCTGTGCTCCGTGATGCTGGTGCTGCAATACGGCCAGAGCCGCATCTTCTTCACCATCGCCCGTGACGGGCTGCTGCCGCGCGTGTTCTGCGTGCTGCATCCCCGGTTCCGCACGCCCTGGCTCGGCACCATTCTGCTGGGTGCTGGCGTCGCTGCCGCCACCGCGCTGCTGCCGATCGACATCATCAGCGACCTAGTCAGCCTCGGCACCACCACCGCGTTCGGCATCGTCTGCTTCACCGTGATCTGGCAGCGCAACGCCAACCCCGGTCTCAGGCCGCCCTTCCCGGTGCCGTTCGGGGCGCTCCGCATCCGCGGCGTCTGGCTCGGCATCGTGCCGATGCTGGGGATCCTGTTCGCGCTGGTGATGGCGGTGCCGCTGCTGATCGACATCGTGCGCGCGTTCCTGAACCACGACCCGGTCCCGGCCCTGCTGCTGCTCGGCTACGTGATGATCGGCGCGCTGTGCTACCTCGCCTACGGTTATCACCATTCCCGGCTTGCGGCCGACACCGCCGCCGCACGCTGCCTGGAACCGCCCGCATGCTGAACTCCCGGATCCTCCTGATCATCGGCCTGATGATCGCGGGCTTCGTCATCACCTCGATCAGCGTCTGGGTGCTGGCGTTCAACTTCAACTCCAGCAACGTCCCCGCCTGGACCGGCCGGTGGCTGGCCGCCCGGTTGCCGATCCTGATCGGCGTGCTGATGGTGGTGGCCGGCTTCCGGCTGCTGTCGTCGACCCGAGTGCCACGTCCGGCAAGCGCACCCGACGACGATCCGGCGCCGTGACCGGGAGCGCTACAGCGACCGTAGCACCGCCTCGTATTCCGCCGGCACGCCACAGAAGGTGATCACCTGCTCAGGCACCACGTCGAAGTGGATGCGCCGCCCGATCCGGATCAAGTGGTTGTAGAGCGGTGCCACATACAGCTCCGGCAGGGTCGGGCTCCTCCGCTCCTCCGCCAGCGCCGAACGGAAGTCGCTGGCGCGCGCGAAGTGATACAGTCCGTCGCAGCACAGGTCGGAGATCGGCTGCTTTTCCGTGGTGCGTGCCACCAGCGGCTCGTCGCCCGCGCCCTCCGCCGGTCCCACATAGGACCAGTTCGCGCCCCCGCCGCGGAACACCTCCAGGTAGCCGTCCGAGGATGCGAACCAGGCTGCTTCGGGATAGGTATACCGGGCCCGGAACGTGTCGATGTTGAAGATCGTCACCGGCTCGTTGTCCCCGACCCCCGCCTGCTCCAGGCCCAGTTCTACCGTCTCGGCCTGGCCGGCGGTTTCCTGCTCCAGCATCGCGATCCGCGCGTCGGCGATGCCGAGCCGGGCACACTCGCGTCGCAGGAACGCCTCGGTGTCGGCGACGTGGCGTCCGATGAACAGGAACGGCGTGTCCGCGAACAGGCTCTCGAAGCTGCCCACCGCATGCGCGAATACGGTGGTGTCGCCCACTGGCAGCATGTATTTCGGCAACGCGTAGCCGGCCAGGGTGAAGCGACGCGACAGGCCAGCCATCGGAATCACGATCATCGGGAACCTCAGAGCCTGGAGTACAGCCGCAACGCGTTGGCGATGAAGGCCGCCTGCCGGTCCGGCCGGTCGGCATGGAGCGGCAGCATCGACAGGAACAGCCCCACCGTGATCGCCCTGACGTCGCGGCCGCCGGCCTCCAGCCCGTCCACCTCGAATTCCGACAACGCGTCCTGCAGCCAGCCGTGATGCGTGCTGGTCTCGAACCGGATCGAGAACGAGTGCGGATCCGGCCGGTCCAGCGTGTAGCGGCCGGCGACGATGTGGTCGTAATGGCCGTGGATCGAATGCGACAGCTTGGCCAGGTCGTAGCGGGTATCGCCGAAGATAGAGCGCTGGCCGGCCTCGGTGTAGCCGCGCGGATCGATCACGCTGATCCGCGCCGCACGCGAGTTGTACAGGATGTTGCTGAAGCAGAAGTCGCCGTGCATCACGTTGTCCGGCCGCCCGGAACGCAGGTCGATCAGCTGCACCACCTCTTCCGCGATGCGCCGAAGCGAGGGAAGCGGCCGTCCGTCCAGCCGGGTCGGGTGGTCGATGTCATACCCTGTCTCCTCGGCATACCGCTGCAGCCGGGCTCCGGTCTTCGCCACCGCCAGTTCGGTCAGGATCGCATCGCCCGAGCCCTGGCCCTTGCACGCGGTGCAGGCCTGCAGGAAGTCGTGGCAGGAGCGCAGGATGTTGCTCCAGGTGTTGCGGCCGATCGAGGAGAACACGAACAGCTCCGAAAGCGTCGGCGCGTACTGGTACTCGGTGCTGTAGAACGCCAGGCCGGAGGACTCGCCCGCCTCCAGCAGGCGCGCGCTGAACGGCCGCACCGGCGCCGGGATGGAGCCGAACCAGTTCGCCTCCGCCTGCATCTTCGCGGCATCCGCGCTGGACTTGCGCACGGAAAGGGCATCGATGTGCAGCGTGTTGAAGGAGCGTGCGGTGGTGATGGAGCGGCGCGAGCGGAAATAGGTCTGGATATGGCCGAAATCGTACCACGTCTCCACCGCCACCGCGCGAAGCGGCCGCTCGCTGCTGTACAGGCTGAGCCCCTCGACGAAATCGCCACGCGCCCGGGTGATCGCGCGCACCAGGGCGCGGCTGCTGCTGAACGAGAAATAGCCGCACGCCACCGGACCGCCGCGATCCTGACCGCTGCCGGCGCCGATGTTCTCGAACCGGGTCACGTGACCGTCCGCGACGGTGACTGCAGCCCAGGAATAGTCGTCGCCTTCCGCATGCACGGCGATCAGGTCGCCGCCTTCCGACGGCAGGTCCTCGATCAGGGTGTCGCCGTGCAGCACCCGCACCGGACCGGCCGGAAGGTCGATGAAGTTGATGGCATACACGACGGACTCACCGAGCCGCAGCCCTTCCGGCACACGCAGCAGGGAAACGTTGAGCTCCTCCAGCCTCCGCAGGTCGTAGGCGTGCGGCATGAAACGCTCGGGGATGGTCAGGTAGATCGGCAGATCGGTGCCGAGGCGGGCAACTTGCGCCTCGTACAGCCGTGCCACGCCGACGGGCAAGAACGCCGGCGGCACCTCGCCGAACTCGGCCGACAGCTCCTGTCCGGGATAGGCGGCGGAGGTGATGAGGCGATACCCAGCCAAGGTTCAGCCGGCCGGCCGGATCAGGGTCTCGATCTGCTCGCGCGACATCGATACGAACTCGGATGGACGCACCGCGCGGTCGTCGACGTAGAAGCCGTCGAACCCGCACCACGGCTTGCCGACATAGATCTCGTCATACGGCACGTCGTGGCGCTGCAGCCAGGCGATGATCACCGGCAGCGTGTTGGCGTTGATCTTACCGACCGAACCCGCATAGGTGCGCATGTTGCGTGCGGTCTGGATGATGATCTCGTAGCCGTCCGCCTTGTACTCGCGCAGCCTTGCCACCAGCGGCAGGTTCGGCTCCTTGTCGAGATAGGAGCGGGACGCGTCGGACACGGTCAGCGTGTCGTCGAGATCGACCACCAGACGTTTCACGGGTTCTGTTCATCCTTCCAACTAGGCCGACCCTGCTGCAACCACAGGTTACGCTATCACTGCCAGTGCAACGACAGCAATCTCACCGTGTCCGCCACCGCGTCGACTGCGCTGCCGGCTCAAGGCTTGGCGGTGCGCTTCTCCGGCACCGAGTCGTTGGCGGCCGCCGGCACGTCGCTCACCACCGAGCTGATGGTGTCGCGCAGCACCAGCACCCGGACCCCGGCGGCGATCTCGACCTCGATCTCCGACGTGCCCTCCTTGACCTTCTGAACCACGCCGATGATCCCGCCCGCGGTCACCACCCGGTCACCGCGACGCAGTGCCGCCAGCGTCGCCTTGAGCTGCTTCTGCCGTTGCTGCTGCGGCCGCATCAGCAGGAAGTAGAACACCCCGAACACCAGCACGATCGGCAGAATGCTGGCGAACTGCCCGAGGCCGCCGAGCGGTCCCGCGTTCTGCGCGGCACCCTGGGCCGCATCCTGGGCATAGGCGGAGGAGATTAGGAGGTTCATGCTTTGGCACCCGCAGCGGAGCGTGCCGCTTGCCGCCCCGTGCTGCGGACCATAGGTTTCGCAGCCCGTTCACACAAGGAAACCCCCCTCGCCCATGGATCCGGCACTATCGCCCGCCCTGGTGCCCGCCCTGTTGCGGATCGCCGACGCGTTGGAGCGCCTGTCGCCGCCGGAGCCGGCGCCGCTCGACACCGGGTCCGCCGACGCCTTCGTCTGGATGCCGGCAACCAGCCGACTCGACCCGGTGCGCGAGGTCGCGGCGGTGCCGCTGCGCCTGCTCGCCGGCATCGACCGGCAGCGCCGGCTGCTGCTCGACAACACCGCCCGCTTCGCCGCCGGACAGCCGGCCAACAACGCCATGCTCTGGGGCGCGCGCGGCACCGGCAAGTCGTCGCTGGTCAAGGCGGTGCACGGCGAGCTGCTCGGCCGTCCGGCCCCCATCCTTCCTGGCGACGCGGCGCCGGAACGTCGGCTGGCGCTGGTCGAGATCGGCCGCGACGACCTCCACTCGCTGCCCGCCCTGCTGGACCTGCTGCGACGCGAGCCGCGCCGGTTCCTGCTGTTCTGCGACGACCTGTCGTTCGAGCGCGAGGACGCCGACTACAAGGCGCTCAAATCGGTGCTGGACGGCGGCCTGCGCGGCCGTCCGGCCAACGTGCTGTTCTACGCCACCAGCAACCGGCGCCACCTGATGCCGCGCGACATGATCGAGAACGAGCAGTCCACCGCGATCAGCCCGGCGGAGGCGGTCGAGGAGAAGATCTCGCTATCCGACCGCTTCGGCCTGTGGATCGGCTTCCACGGCATCGACCAGGCGACCTTTCTGGCGATGGTCGAGGCCTATGCCGCCGACCGCGAGCTCGTCATCGCGTCCGAGCGGCTGCGCAGGGAGGCGATCGAGTGGTCGGCGACGCGCGGCGCCCGCTCGGGCCGCGTCGCCTGGCAATTCGTCGAGGACCTCACCGGCCGGCTGCGCATGCCTTGACTCCCCGCGGTCAGCCCCGGCGGTCGAGCGCGTCCAGGATCGCCGATGCCGTGCGGTGCCAGGTGATCGGCCGGAACCCTTGCCGCACCTCCTCCTGCCACGCCGCCAGCCCGGGCCGGTCCTCGATCACCTGCCTGATCACCCGGGTGGCATCGTTGACGTCGAACGGGTCGAAGTAGCGTGCGAGCCGCCCGCCCGCTTCCGGGAGCGCGGTGGCATTCGAGGCCACGCACGGCTTGCCCATCGCCAGGCTCTCGCTCACCGGCAGGCCCCAGCCCTCGTAGAAGGACGGGAACACGGTGAACAGGCAGCCGGCATACACCGCGCGCAGCTCGCGGTCGTCCAGCCCTTCCACCACGTGCAGCCGCCCGTCGAGGTTCCGGCTGTTCTCGATCTGGCTCATCAGGTCGCTGACCATCCAGCCGACCTTGCCCGCGAACACGAGGTCAGGCACCCGCTCCGGCCCCATCTCCTCCAGCAGACGGCGCCACACCCGGAACAGCAGCAGGTGGTTCTTGCGCGCCTCCACCGTGGACACGAACAGCACGTAGGGCCGCCCGTCCAGCACCTCTTCCAGCACCACCGGCAGGGGCCCGGCCGGCTCGCCCAGCTGGTCGACGACGGCGCCGAACCCGGTGCCAATCGGCACCGGCCGCACCGGACGCCGCAGGAACACGTTGTCGCGCGCGCACCACGACGACAGGTCGTCAGCGGTCGCCTGCGAGTTCGCGAACACCACGTCCGCCAGCGGCAGCACCGCGGTATACCAGTCGCGATACACACGCGCGGTGCCGCGATCGACCCATTCCGGCCGTCGCACCGGGATCACGTCGTGCAGCAGCACCGCCAGACGCAGGCCCAGCCGACCACGTGCGTGCGCCGCCAGCTCGGCGTAGTCGAGCTCGAACCAGGGCGAGCCCAGCACCGCCAGCACGTCGCCGCGACGGGCGATGTCGGCCAGCCGGCGCGGCGGCGCTTCCACCGCCAGCTCGCTCGGCACGGGCCTCGACAGCACCGTCCGCACCGAGGGCAGCCGTGCCGCCCGTCGGCCGCCTTCGCGCATCCCGGCCAGCGCCACCTCCCCGGCCGCCTCGGCCAGCGCCGCCACCGCCTGCGCCTGCATCACCGCGAACAGGATGCCGGGCCGCCTGATCCGGTCCGGCAGCACGCCGGCCGCACGCTTCAGCAGGCGGATCGGCAGCCTGCGCCGGTGCCTTTCCACCGTCCCGGTTGCCGGCTCCGGCGTCGCCTGCGGCAGCGCATCGGCACGGGACGGCAAGCCCGGGCCGGGCTGCGGAGGCTCCGGCCGCAGCCGCCCCTGCTCCGCCGGACGATCGGTGACACGGCGGAACAGCGCCTGCAGCACCGCCCAGTCCGCCTCCACGAAGCCGCGTTCGGCGGTCGCGTGGCGCAGGAAGCCGACACGGGCCGCGAGCGCCGGGTCCGCCATCGCCGCCCGGTAGATCTCGAAGCAGACGCGCTGGATCCCGGTCGGCCGGGCGTTGCGCTGCGCGAAATGGAACAGGTCCTCGACGTCGAACCAGATACGCGGCCGGTCGGTGCCGCCGGTCGGCACCTCGTCACGCATGGGCCACGGCATCGCGCGGGACCGGCCGCTCCTCCGACGCGAGCCCGGCCAGCAGCGCGTCCGCCGAACGGGTCCAAGGCACCGGCACGAACGAGCGCCGCACGGCCTGCTCCCAGCGCACGAGGTCCTCCCGGTCGGCCAGCGTCGCGCCGATCACCCGCACCGCGTCGTGGAGGTCCAGCGGGTCGAACATCCGGGTCAGGCCGCCGCCCGCTTCCGGCAGCGCGCTGCCGTTGGCGGTGATGCAGGGCTTGCCGGCCGCCAGGCTTTCGGTCACCGGCAGGCCCCAGCCCTCGAACAGCGACGGCAGCACGGTGAACAGGCAGCCCTCGTAGAGCCGCACCAGCACCGCGTCGGACGGATCCTCGATGATCAGCAGCTTGCCGTCGCAGTAGTTGGTGTTGCTGATCTGCAGAAGCAGGTCCGATACCAGCCAGCCGACCCGGCCGGCGAACACCAAAGTGGGCAGGTCGTCCGGCGGCATGGTCTGGGCCAGGCGGCGCCAGACCTGGAACATCAGGGCGTGGTTCTTGCGCGCCTCGATCGTCGACACGAACAGCACGTAGCTGCCGGCGACCGGCAGGGCGTGATCCGGCACCGGCTCGGCCGCCTCGCGCACCGCCTGCAGCGATGCGGGAAACCCGGTGCCGATCGGGATCGTGCGCACCGGCCAGACGTCCGATCGGCCTTGGCCGGACAGGAACGCGTCCACGTCGCGGGCCGTGGCGCCCGAGATCGCGAACAAGCCGTCGAGCGACGGCAGCACGCCTTCCAGCCACGTGCCGAAGCTGTCGACCAGGCTGTGGTGGCACCATTCCGGCCGTCGCAGCGGGATCAGGTCATAGAACAGCGCCGCGGTGCGGACGCCCTGCTCGCGCCGCGCGCGCTCCAGCAGCCGCCCGTAGTCGGTGCGGTGCCAGGAGGCCCCCAGCGACAGCAGCCAGTCGCCGGGACGAGCGACGTCGCGAAGCGCCACCCCTTCCCGCACCGGCTCGACCGGCTCCGGACGCTCGGCCGCCTGGGTTCCGGACGCGTCGGGGGGCGGCTCCCGGCCGAGCTCGGACAGCGACCGCAGCGCCGCCTTCTGCAGGACGCGGAAGCGGTGGAAGCGTTCGCGCGCCGGTCCGGGCAGCCTGGCATCCACCGCCGCGGCGATCCGGCGCTGCAGCCGGCGCGGCGGGCGCGGCCTCGCCGGCGGCGGCGCCTGCTCCTGCTCGATCCGCGCCGCCGTCAGGCCATGGCAGAGCGCCCGCACCTCCGCCCACGACACCAGGCGGAAGGTGTCGCTGTGCGGCCCGATCCGCACGAAGCCGATCCGCCGTCCGGCAGCATGGCACCGCACCTCCAGCGCGCTGTACAGCTCGAAGGTTAGGCGCTGGATGCCGCTCGGCCTGGTGTTGTGGCGAACGTAGTGGAACAGGTCATCGACATCGATCCAGATCGCAGATGCCTGTCCCATCCCTGTCCCTCGTTCCTGGAGCGCAGGAACCATGCGACGGTGCCACCGTCAATTCAGTCACAATCGCCCCGCCACCCGACCACCGCCACGGACCAGCGGCCAGACACGGCGCGGCGCTGCCGGATCCAGGCAGCGCCCGCCGCTCTCGACCGTCAGCAGCGGATGCAGGAACCGCTCCCGGCGCAGCGCCACACGATGACGCGAAGCCACCCGCGCCCGGCTGCGCTCCAGCTGGCGCCGGTTATCCGGATCGGAATCCGGCGTGCGGCTGCCGAGCTCGTCGTGCAGCAGCACCGCGTCCCGCGCCAGCAGCACGCGAAGTCCTGCCTCGCGCAGCCGCAGGCAGAGGTCGAGGTCGTTCCAGGTCACCGGCAGCGCGTCGTCCAGACCGCCCAGCCGCCCGAACACCGCGCGACGCAGCGCGGGGCAGGCGCCGGTCACCGCCGGAACCTCCTGCACGGGCGGCAGGCGCGGATCGTCGCAGCGCAGATGCGCCGCCCTCGGACCCGGCCCGAGCACCACCCCGGCATGCTGCACCGTGCCATCGGCGTAGCGGAGCAGCGCGCCGACCGCCCCGGCTCCGGGCAGCAGGCAGGCCCGCACCATCGCCCGCAGCCAACCCGGCACGACGCACTCCACATCGTTGTTCATCAGCACGACAATGTCGCCGGTTGCCGCCGCAACCCCGTCATTGTTCAGCGCCGACCAGTTGAACGGGCCCGGCCGGTGCAGCACCCGGCACCCGTCCCGACCGAGCCGGTCGAGCAACGCCAGGGCGTCCTGCTCGGTGCTGCCGTTGTCCACCAGCACGATCTCGAGGGCAGGATAGTCGGTGCAGGCGCGCAGCGAGCGCACGCAGCGCTCCAGCAGCTCGGGTCGGTCCCGTGTGGCGATCACCACCGAGACCGCGGGCATGGGTTCCGCCGGGACATCCCCCTCCGGCACCGGGGGCCCGAACCGCACCAGCCGGTGGCACAGCACCGCCGGCAGGTGCACCAGCCGGCCCGCGGCCGGTCCGCCGTCGCCGCGCCGCCCTCGCCTGCCGCGCCGGATGGCAAAGCCCGGAACCCGGCCCGGCCGTTCCGCCGCCGGCCAATCGCCGCCGGACGCCAGCACCGGATCGACGCAGGATCCGTCGTCGCGCCGCCGGTCCTCGTCGCACCGTACCGTGCCGGCCCAGGGCCGGCGGCAGGCCGCGAACGCCAGCAGCGCCAGTGCCGACGGGCAAAGCGTGTCGCCGGGGTGGAGCCGGCCGATCCAGCGCGCCTGCGGCAGACGCTCCGCAGCGGCCACGGCGGCGACCCGCCCGTCCGGCGGCAGCACGAACCCCGCCGGCAGGCTGCCGCGCAGCAACAGCCGCCAGCGGCCATAGATCTGGCCGGACAGGCTGGCCAGCGTGGCATCGAGCTGTTCCGGCCGGTCGTCCGGCCCGATCTCGACCACCAGGCCGATCCGGGGCCCTGCCACACGCAGCAGCGGGAACAGCCGCCTCGCCGCATCCGACAAGGCACGCCCGGTTTCCGCCGCCCACAGCCGGTAGGCCCAGCCGGGATACACGTCGTCCGCGGCCGGATCGACCCCGGCGCAGAACAGCGCCTCCAGCATCGGCGCCTCGCGCACGCGCGGGCTCCGCACCAGCCTGGCCACCAGGGCGGGAACATCCGACGCCGCCTCGACCCAGGCGGCATCGAACTGGTCCGGGGCGCCGGCCGCCTGCCAGATCCGCAAGCCGATCGCAACCGGCGCGAGGCCAGCCCAGACCGCCTTCCCCTCCGCCGTGTGCAGCAGCGACAGGGCGACCGCCTCCAGGCTCTCGCCATGGTCGAGCCGCTCCGCGTGATGCAGCAGCCCGCCGCGATCAACGGTGCGGCGGAGCAGGAGCCGGTAGAGATGGACCACGCTGAGGAGGCGCTCGACCTCGCCGGACCGTCCGCGATGCTCGCCCGGCAAGCGGTCAGGCCCCGATCCGCTCCAGCCCGCCGAGATACGGACGGAGCGCTGCCGGCACGTCGATGCCGCCATCCGCGCGCTGGTGGTTCTCCATCACCGCGATCAGCGCCCGGCCCACCGCCACGCCGGAACCGTTCAGCGTGTGCACGAACTCCGGCGCCGCCTTCTCCCCCGCCACCGGATCGCGGCGCATGCGCGCGTCCATCCGGCGCGCCTGGAAGTCGCGGGTGTTGGAGCACGAGCTGACCTCGCGCCAGGCCTCCTGCCCCGGCAGCCAGGCTTCCAGGTCATGGGTGCGGGCCGCACCGAACCCGGTATCGCCGGCGCAGAGCAGCATGCGGCGATACGGGATCTCCAGCCGCTCCAGCACGGTCTCGGCCGCGCGCGTCATGCGTTCGTGCTCGGCCGCGCTGTGCTCGGCCGCCACCACGGACACCAGCTCCACCTTCATGAACTGGTGCTGCCGCAGCATGCCCCGCGTGTCGCGCCCCGCCGCCCCTGCCTCGCTGCGGAAGCAGGCGGACAGCGCCGTCACCCGGATCGGCAAGGCCGACTGCGGCAGGATCTCGCCCGCGACCAGGCTCGTCAGCGGCACCTCGGCGGTCGGGATCAGCCAGCGCCCGTCGGTGGTGCAGAACGACTGGTCGGCGAACTTCGGCAGCTTGTCGGTGCCGTACATCGCCGCCTCGTTCACCAGCAGCGGCACCGCGTGCTCGACATAGCCGTGCTCGGCCACGTGGAGGTCGAGCATGAACTGCCCGAGCGCCCGCTCCAGCCGCGCGAGCGGGCCACGCAGCACCACGAAGCGGCTGCCGGACAGCTTGGAGGCGACGGCGAAGTCCATCATCCCCAGCGCCTCGCCGAGCTCGTAGTGCTGTCTCGGCGGAAACGCGAAGTTCCGCCGGGCGCCGCGCTCGTGCACCACGAGGTTGGCCGCCTCGTCCGCACCCTCCGGCACCTCGGGATCGAGCCGGTTCGGCAGCTCGGCCAGCGCCGACTGCACCGCCAGCGCTTCCGCCGAAGCTTCCGCCTCCAGCCGGTCCATCTCGGCCTTGAGCGACACCGACTCCGCTTCCAGCGCCGCGGTCCCGTCGCCGGCGCGCCGCGCCTGGCCGATCTCCCGCGATAGGGCGTTGCGACGCGCCTGCAGCGCCTGCAGCGCCGTCAGGGCCGCCCGCCTGCGCTCGTCCCGCACCAGCAGCGCCGCCGCCGCGGCAGGCAGGCCACGACGGGCAAGTGCTGCGTCGAAGCCTTCGGGATCGGCGCGCAGCGCCCGGAGGTCGTGCATCAGGACTCCTCCTCGGCCGTCGGCTTCGGCTCGACCAGCCGGGCGCAGACGATGGAGATCTCGTACAGCCCGATCAGCGGCACCGCGAGCCCGGTCTGGGTGATCACGTCCGGAGGCGTCAGGATCGCCGCCACCACGAAGGCGCCGACATAGGCGTAGCGGCGCACCTTCCTCAAGCCTTTCGAGCTCACCAGCCCGACCCGGGCGCACAGCGTCAGCACCACCGGCAGCTCGAAGGAGATGCCGAACGCCATGATCAGCTTGGTGACCAGGGCCAGGTACTCGCTCACCTTGGCCTGCAGCTGGATCTGCAGCTGGTCGGGGCCGGTGGTGGTCTGGAAGCTCAGGAAGAACTTCCAGGCGAACGGGAACACGAAGTAGTACGCGAGCGCCGCTCCAGCCAAGAACAGCACCGGCGTCGCCACCAGGAACGGCAGGAACGCGCGCTTCTCGCTGCGGTACAGCCCGGGGGCGATGAACATCCAGGCCTGGATCGCCACCACCGGGAAGCTCAGGAACGAGGCGCCGAAGAACGCCACCTTGATGTAGGTGAAGAACGCCTCGTACAGCGCGGTGTAGATCAGGTGCGGCGGCTCGCCCTTCTGTCGCATGATGTGCGCCAGCGGCTCGGCCAGGAACAGGTAGATCCGCTGCGAGAAGTGGTAGCAGAGCAGGAACCCGACCGCGAAGGCGACCGCGGACCACAGCAGCCGCCGTCGCAGCTCGACCAGATGCTCGAGCAGCGGCATCGCCTGGTCGTTGATCGGATCGTCGGCCAGGACAGTCTGTCTCCGGAATGGGATGGGGAACCGCGGCCGGCGCCGTCAGCCCGGCGCGGCGCCGGGACGATCGCCGGGACGCACGATGCCGGAACGTGCGGCGCGGGGTTGCGTCGCCGGATCGGCATGACGCGGCCGCGGCGGCACGAAGGCGGGCGGTGCCGCCCGCGCCCGCTCGACGCGCAGGCGACCGGCCACGCGCGGCGGCAGGATCGGCGGCGCCGGATCGGCGGCCGCCAGTGCCGCCTGGTCGATCGCCTCGCCATCGGCCTGGTCCGCCATCCCGCCCACTGCCGGCGCGGCGGCTCCGCCGCTGTGCCAGTTCCGGTTGGCGACGGACGCCGGACGCTCCGGAACAATCTGCCCGTTGAGCGGCACCGCGGCTCCCGCGCCGACCGGCACCGTCTGCGGCGCGGATACGTAGCGCGGCTGCGACGCCGCCAACGGCTTCTCCTCCAGCGTCCGCTTGATCGTGCCGTCCTCGTCCAGCGCCTTCATGATCTGGCCGCGCACGTTGAACGAGCGCAGCTGCCGCAGCTGGTCGCGCGCGTCGCCCAGGTCGGCCTCGCGGACCATCTCGTCCACGTGGGTCTGGAACTCGCCGGCGAGCTTGCGGCCCTTCCTCAGCAGGTTGGTCACGGTCCGGATCGCGACCGGCATGTCCTTGGGGCCGATGAACAGCAGGCCCACGATGCCGATGAGCGCCAGTTCGGGCCAGGCGAAGTCGAACATGTCCCCAAGGTCCCAAGGTCAGCGGCGCAGGATCGGCAGCGCGAAGTCCG
>CAXUDP010000091.1:13412-15221 GCA_964249735.1 uncultured Acetobacteraceae bacterium
AACATGTCCCCAAGGTCCCAAGGTCAGCGGCGCAGGATCGGCAGCGCGAAGTCCGTGATGCTTCAGTAACACGCTGCCACGCCCTCAGCCATCCGCCTACCCGCCAAGGGCGGGAGCCGCGGCAGGTCGCGCAGATCGAACCGGCTCAGGAACCGCGGCGACGGGCCCCGCAGCGATCCCTCCGCGGATCGCCTCGATCTCGGCGCGGGTGTTGCCGCGGCCGCTCGATCACACGCGTCAGCAGCGGCGCCAGGTCGCAGCGATGCGGAACCGCCAGCCGCCGGCGACCGGCACCAGCGTCGCCGCATCGCCGCGCGAGCGCCCTGCGTGCGGCCAGCTCCGCATCCTTCTCCAGCAGCCCGTGCGACCACGCCGCCGCCGCCGCGGCCGGCTCCGTCACCGGCTCCGCGGCGGCAGGCACCAGTGCCTCGACCGGACGGACCGCGCGTTCCGGTTCCGCCGGATCACGTCAAGGGTTCGGCCGCCTGCCCTTCATGCCAGCAGCGCCGCACGCTCCGCCGCCAGCCTTGCCGGGTCCAGCGACTGCCGCCGCCGCGCCGCCAGCGCCGCCGCCGACTCGAGACGGGCTCGCGCCGCCGCATCCGGCGCGCCGACCGCATGCAGCACCGCCCTGCTGTCCGCCGTCACGCCGGAACAATGCAACGCCACGTCGCATCCTGCGGCGAGACAGGCCGCCGCAGCCGCACCTGGATCCCCCGATATCGCGTGCATGCTCAGATCGTCCGACACCAGCACGTTGCCGTAGCCGATGCGGCCGCGCACCACCTGCTCCAGCACCACCCGGGACAGCGTCGCCGGATGCACCGGGTCCAGCCGGCGGAAGCGGACATGCGCCGTCATCATCCAGGGCAGCCAGCACAGGCTGCGGAACGGCAGCAGGTCGTCCTCGTCCACGTCGTCGAGCTCGGGCAGCAGCAGATGGCTGTCCACCGCGGCCCGGCCATGCCCCGGCACGTGCTTGCCCACCGGCTGCACCCCCGCCGCCAGCAGCCCGTCCGCCACCGCCCCCGCGAGCACCGCCACCGCCTCCGGCCGGGCCGCATAGGCGCGGTCGCCGATCACGTCGCTGGCCCCCGCCACGCTCAGATCCAGCACCGGCGCGCACGCCACGTCGAACCCGGACGAGGCGCAGTCCGTGCCGATCAGCGCCCCGGTCAGGAACGCCGCCCGCCGTCCCGCCTCGGCATCATGGGCATGCAGCCGTCCGAGCGCCGCAGCCGCCGGATGCTCACCCCAGTGCGGCGGCCGCAGCCGCGCCACCCGACCGCCCTCCTGGTCGACCATCAGCAGGCAGGACGGGACGATCGCCTTGATCGAACCGACCAGGTCGCGCAGCTGCTCCGGATCCTCGATATTGCGCTTGAACAGGATCACCCCAAGCGGTGCGAACTCCGACAGCAGCGCGTGCTCCTCGTCGGCGAGGACGGGCCCGGACAGCCCGACGACCGCCGCCCGTGCCAAGTCTCAGAAGTCCGCGACGGTGCAGGCGATGCCCACCCCGTGCAGCCGGCCGCAGAACGCCGCCGCCTCTGCGGCATTGGCGAAGCCGGTGGTGCGCAACCGGAAGAACCGCTTGCCGTCGCGGCTGACCGAAACGATCGCCGGATCGTGCCGGGCGAACAGGGACGGCGCCCGATGCGCCAGCCGCGCCCATTCCGCCTGCGCCGCCGCCTCGCTGTCCAGCGCCGCGAGCTGTACCGCCGGGCCGGCCGGCACGGCTGCGGCGTCCGCGCCCGGCACAGCGGCCGCCGACGCGGCTGCATCCCCGCCCGGACCAGCCTCCGAGAC
>CAXUDP010000092.1:0-2274 GCA_964249735.1 uncultured Acetobacteraceae bacterium
GCCGCACCTGCTGATCGCCGGCACCACCGGCTCGGGCAAGTCGGTCGGCATCAACTCGATGATCCTGAGCCTGCTGTACCGGCTGAGCCCGGAGGAATGCCGGCTGATCATGATCGACCCCAAGATGCTGGAGCTGTCGATCTATGACGGCATCCCGCACCTGATGGCGCCGGTGGTGACCGACCCGGCCAAGGCGGTGACCGCGCTGAAGTGGACGGTGCGCGAGATGGAGCGCCGGTATCGCGGCATGAGCCAGCTCGGGGTGCGCAACATCAACGGCTACAACGAGCGGGTCGCCGCGGCGCGCGCCTCGGGCGAGACCATGACGCGCAAGGTGCAGACCGGCTTCGATCCCGAGACCGGCCGGCCGATCTTCGAGGAGCAGAGCCTGTCGTTGGAGAACCTGCCCTTCATCGTGGTGGTGATCGACGAGATGGCCGACCTGATGATGGTGGCCGGCAAGGAGATCGAGACCACGGTGCAACGCCTGGCGCAGATGGCGCGCGCCGCCGGCATCCACGTGATCATGGCGACGCAGCGCCCGTCGGTGGACGTGATCACCGGCACCATCAAGGCCAACTTCCCCACCCGGATCTCGTTCCAGGTGATCTCCAAGTTCGACAGCCGCACCATCCTGGGCGAACAAGGATCCGAGCAGCTGCTGGGCCAGGGCGACATGCTCTACATGGCCGGCGGCGGCCGCATCACCCGCGTGCACGGTCCGTTCGTCGGCGACGCGGAGGTCGAGGAGGTGGTGCGGGAGCTGCGCGCGCAGGGCGAGCCGGTCTATGTCGAGGAGGTGACGTCGCTGTTTGAGGAGGAAGCCGCGTCCGGCGGCTCCGGCGGCGGCGGGAGTTCCGGCAACGGCCTGGGCAGCGGCGGCTACGACGGCGAGACGGGGCTGTTCGACCAGGCGGTGGCTCTGGTGGCCCGGGAAGGCAAGGCGTCGACCTCGTTCATCCAGCGGCACCTGTCGATCGGCTACAACCGCGCGGCCAAGCTGATCGAGCAGATGGAAAAGGAGGGCATCGTCAGCCCGGCCAACCATGTCGGCCGCCGCGAGGTGCTGGTCCGACGCACCGCCGACGAGGAGTGACCGGCATCGTCGGGATCGGCCGCGTCCCGAACGGTCGCCCGCCGTTCACCTGCGGTTAACGGCCTCCGGCTACAGGACCGCCGTCTTGTGATCGACGGGAGGGATGATGTCGGGTTGGCATGGGGCGCGGGCGCGGGCCGCGGCAATCGAGCTGTCGCAAGCGGTGGTCGAGTTCAAGCCTGACGGGACGGTGCTGCGCGGCAACGACCGCTTCCTGGCGACCATGGGCTACGCGGCCGGGGAGGTGCACGGCCGGCATCATTCGCTGTTCATGCCGGCAGAGGATCGTCAGACGCCGGCCTACCGCGCCTTCTGGGACGCGTTGCGACGCGGCGAGTTCCAGGCAGGCGAGTTCCGCCGCATCGCCAAGGACGGGCGCGAGGTCTGGCTGCAGGCGACCTACACGCCGATCAAGGGCTTCGGCGGCCGGATCAACCGGGTGGTGAAGTTCGCCGCCGACGTCACCGAAGCCAGGCAGCGCTCCGCCGACCACGAGGGCCAGATCGCCGCCATCAACCGGGTGCAGGCGGTGATCGAGTTCGCCCTCGACGGCACCATCCTGACCGCCAACGCCAACTTCCTGTCCGCGGTTGGCTACTCGCTCGACGAGGTGCGCGGGCAGAAGCACGCCATGTTCGTGACGGCGGAGGAACGCGACTCCGCTGCCTACCGCGCCTTCTGGGAGTCGCTGCGACGCGGCGAGTTCCAGGCCGGCGAGTTCCGCCGGGTTGGCAGGGACGGGCGCGAGGTGTGGATCCAGGCCAGCTACAACCCGGTGCTGGATGCCGCCGGCCGACCTTGCAAGGTGGTGAAGTTCGCCACCGACGTCACCGAGGCCAAGCGGCGCTCGGCCGACCACGAAGGCCAGATGGCGGCGATCAACCGGGTGCAGGCGGTGATCGAGTTCGCGCTCGACGGCACCATCCTGGCCGCCAATGCCAACTTCCTGTCCGCGGTTGGCTACTCGCTCGATGAGGTGCGCGGGCAGAAGCACGCCATGTTCATGCCTGCGGAACAACGCGACACCCCCGCCTACCGAGCCCTCTGGGAGTCGCTGCGGCGCGGCGAGTTCCAGGCCGGCGAGTTCCGCCGGATCGGCAAGGACGGGCGTGAGGTGTGGATACAGGCCAGCTACAACCCGGTGCTGGATGCCGCGGGCCGCCCCTGCAAGGTGGTGA
>CAXUDP010000092.1:2374-10483 GCA_964249735.1 uncultured Acetobacteraceae bacterium
CAGGCCAGCTACAACCCGGTGCTGGATGCCGCGGGCCGCCCCTGCAAGGTGGTGAAGTTCGCGACCGACATCACCGCGGAGATGCAGCGCCGCCAGAGCTTCGCCATCCTGTCGCTGGTCGCCAACGAGACCGACAACAGCGTCATCATCACTGACGCGCAGGGCCGGATCGAGTACGTCAACCCGGGCTTCACCCGGCTGACCGGCTACACCGCCGAGGAGGTGATCGGGCGCAAGCCGGGCGCGCTACTGCAGGGACGCCACACCGACGAGAACACGGTGCGGCGGATCGGCGAGTACCTGCGCCGCCGCGAGCCCTTCTACGAGGAGATCCTCAACTACACCAAGACCGGCCAGCCCTACTGGATCTCGCTGTCCATCAACCCGGTCCTGGGCAAGGACGGAACGCTGGAGCGCTACGTGTCGGTACAGGCCAACGTCACCGCGACCAAGCAGCTCGCGGTCGAAACCGGCGCCAGACTGGAAGCGATCGAGCGGTCGAACGTGGTGATCGAGTGGGACGCGCAGGGGCGGGTCGTCCGGCTCAACCAGCTCGCCCTGCAGCTGCTGGGGATGTCCGCCGCAGACGCGTCGGCCAGGCCGGAGCTGTCGCACGGCTCGGTGTTCTCGGAGGCCAACCGGGTCGCGCTGACCGCCGGCCGGTCCGTCAGCCGCGACATCGAGCTGCGTGTCGGCGACGGGCAGGCCCTGTTCCTGGCCGGCACCGTGCAGCCGCTCCGGGACGTGGACGGCGCCCTGCGGCGCACGGTGCTGTATGCGGTCGACATGTCGGTCCGGCGCACCGCGGTGCGCGAAACCGAGCGGGTGATGAGCGGCATGCTGGACCGGATCAGCCGGGTTGCCGCCGACATCTCCGGCATCTCCGGCCAGACCAACCTGCTGGCGCTGAACGCCACCATTGAGGCGGCACGGGCCGGGGAAGCGGGCAAAGGGTTTGCGGTGGTGGCGTCCGAGGTGAAGACGCTGGCGCTGCGCTCCGCCAGCTCGACCGGCGAGATCACCAGCCTGGTGGCCGACACCCGCTCGCACATCGAGCAGCTGATCGCAGCCGCCTGAGCGGGCGCCCCTGCCGGCCGGGATCCGGTCCGGGTCCCGGCGCGTCATAGGGTGCCAGCCATGCACGACCGGTTGTTCCGGTCGCGCGTGCCGTGCTGCACCATTCGACGTCCACAGGACCGGGGCGAGACACCATGAACCGCAGCATCGTCGCCGATCGTCCCGTGACCGCCGATCCGGCCGCGCGCGCCGCCTTCGCGGTGCTGCTGATCATCACCCTGTGCCACCTGCTCAACGACTCGATGCAGGCGCTGCTGCCGGCGATCTATCCGCTGCTCAAGCGCAGCTTCAGCCTGTCGTTCGGCCAGATCGGCCTGCTGACCTTCACCTTCCAGGCGACCGGATCGCTGCTGCAGCCGCTGATCGGCCAGTACACCGACCGGCGCAAGCTGCCCTGGTCGCTGTCGGTCGGCATGCTGTTCACCCTGTGCGGGCTGTTCGGCCTGTCGATCGCGCACAGCTATCCGCATCTGCTGATGGGGGCGGCGCTGCTCGGCGTCGGCTCGTCGATCTTCCACCCCGAATCGTCGCGGATCGCGCGGCTGTCGTCGGGCGGCCGGCACGGCTTCGCGCAGTCGCTGTTCCAGGTCGGCGGCAACCTCGGCACCTCGTTCGGGCCGCTGCTGGCCGCCTTCATCGTGCTGCCGCTGGGACAGGCGAGCCTCGGCTGGTTCTGTCTGCTGGCGCTGCTCGGCGCCGGGCTGCAGGCCCATGTCGGCCGCTGGTATGCGGCCCAGCCGGCCGTCGCACCACGCGCACGCCGCGGCGGCGGACCGGCGCTCAGCCGCGGCCGCGTCGCAGGCGCGCTGGCCGTGCTGATCGCGCTGGTGTTCTCCAAATACTTCTACCTGGCCAGCTTCACCAGCTACTACATCTTCTACCTGATCCACCGGTTCGGCCTGTCCACGGCGGCCGCGCAGACCGACCTGTTCGTGTTCCTGGGCGCGGTCGCCGCCGGCACCTTCATCGGCGGCCCGGTCGGCGACCGGATCGGGCGCAAGCGGGTGATCTGGGTGTCGATCCTGGGCGTGCTGCCGTTCAGCCTCGCCTTGCCGCACGTGGGACTGGGCTGGACGATCGCCCTGAGCGTGGCGATCGGGCTGGTGCTGTCGTCGGCGTTCTCCGCCATCCTGGTCTATGCGACCGAGCTGCTGCCCGGACGGGTCGGCATGGTGGCCGGGCTGTTCTTCGGGCTGGCCTTCGGCATGGGCGGGCTGGGTGCCGCGCTGCTCGGCCTGCTCGCGGATGCGCGCGGCATCGACTTCGTCTACGGCATCTGCGCGTTCCTGCCCGCACTCGGCATCCTCACTGCGCTGCTGCCGGACCTCGACCGCAGGGCCGGGGCCTGATCCCGCCTGTCCTGTTCGCCGACCAGCGCTTCGTCGTGCTGGACAAGCCGGCCGGTCTGCCGGTGCATGCCGGGCCGCGCGGCGGCGCGTCGGTCGAGGATTGCTTCCCCGCCCTGAGCCGGCGACGGGACGGACCGTGGCTCGCGCACCGGCTGGACGCGGACACCGCCGGCTGCCTGCTGGTGGCGCTGCGCAAGACTGCCCTGGTGCAGGCGCAGAACTGTTTCGCCGAAGGCCGGGCGGACAAGACCTACTGGGCGGTGGTCACGGGCGGCCCGGCGGCGCCGTCCGGCCTGGTGGACCAGCCGCTCGCCCGGCACAGCACCCCGGCCGGCTGGCGCGTGCAGCCGGATCCGGACGGGCAGCCGGCCCGCACCGCCTGGATGGTGCGCGGCCGGGCGCCCGGCCTGGCCTGGCTCGAGTTGCGCCTGCTCACCGGCCGCACCCACCAGGCGCGGGTGCATTGCGCCCTGCTCGGCTGCCCGGTTCTGGGTGATCCGGTCTACGGGACGGGGGACACGCGGCTGCACCTCCTGGCGCGCTCCCTGTCGTTGCCGCTGCAGCCGCAGGTGTCGGCAACGGCGCCGCCACCGGCGCACATGCGGGACGCACTCGCCCGCTGCGGCTTCGATGGATAACAAACCGTCACCTGACAGTGTAAAGATTCTCGTTGACCGGCGAATCCTCGCCTGATCTAGTCACCGTCAAGATCAGGGAGCGCCGGATGACCCTCTGCTTCATGGCGATGCTGGCCGTCCACGTGACCGGCGGGACGGTCGCCCTTCTCGCCGGACCGGTCGCCATGCTGGCGCCGAAGGGCCGGACGCTGCACCGGAGCGCCGGCCTCGCCTACGCGCTGGCCATGGGCTGCACCGCCCTGTCCGCCCTGTGCTTGGCGCTGGCGACGGCCAACCGGCTGCTGCTGGTGATCGCGGTGTTCAGCTTCTTCCTGGTGTTCAACGGCTGGCGTGCGCTGGGCCAGAAGCGGCTGCACCAGCGCCTGGGCGCACGCTGGTTCGACTGGCTCCTGTCGGCGCTGACGCTGTTGTTCAGCGCGGCGCTGCTGCTGGCCGGGCTCCGGGAGGGCGACGTGGTGGCGCTGTTCTTCGGCGCCGGCGGCAGCGCCCTCGCCGCGCGCGAGATGCGGCTGCTGTCGGGCCGGATCGCGCCCGGCGGCTGGCTGCTGCGCCACCTAGTCGACATGGGCGGCGCCTACATCGCCACCGTGACCGCCTTCGCGGTGGTCACCCTGACCTTCCTGCCGCCGCCGGTCGCGTTCATCGTCCCGACCCTGGTCGGCACGCCGATCATCGCCCGGGTCGCGGCGCGGGTTGCGCTGGCGTCGCGCGGCGTCCCGGATAGGGCGTTGCGGGAAGCCGGCGCGCCGCCCTGAGCAGCCGGCGGCCGTCCCGGTCGGTTAGGATCCTTGAACGTCGTTCACGGCTTGCGGAACTCCAGCACCATGTTGTCGCCCTCGCCGATCGCGGCATAGCGGTCGTGGTCCTTGGCGCCCAGCGCGAAGGTGGGCGGCAGGGTCCAGACCCCGGCCGGCCATTGCGCGGTGTCCTTTGGGTTGGCGTTGACCTCCGAGCTGGCGACCAGCCTGAAGCCGGCCGCCTGCGCCATGGCGATCACCGCGTCCTGGTTGACGTAGCCGTCCTTGGCCTGCGGGTCCTGCGCGACGTGGCGGTTGCCGCGATGCTCCTCGAGCCCCAGGAGGCCGCCCGGCTTCAGCGCCCGGTAGAACGAGGCCAGCATCTGCGGAGCGTTACCGTGCTTCATCCAGTTGTGGAGGTTGCGGAAGGTCAGCACCCGGTCGACGCTGCCGGCGGGTGCGATGTCGGTGCTGCCGGTGGCCTCGGTGATCCGGACCCGGCCGTAGAGGTCCGGATGCGCCGCCAGGCGGCGCGCGAACGGCGAGTCCGGCTTCATCGGTCCTTCCAGGGCGGCGGTGTAGGTGCCGTGGTCGTGCAGATAGGGTGCGAGGATCTCGGTCCAGTAGCCGCCGAACGGCCAGATCTCGACCACGCTCTGGTTCGGCCGGACGTCGAAGAAGGCGAGCTCCGGTCCCGGATGGCGGGCAGGGTCGCGGGCGACGAAGGCCGGGTCGCGCGCCGGGCCGGCGATCGCCGCCTGCAGCGCCGGTCCCGGAAGCTGCGCCAGCGCCGTGCCGTGCAGCCCCATCGCGAGGCACAGCGGCAGCAGCGCCCGCCGGCCGAGGGGGCGTCCAGAGGCCGATGTCCTGGTCGACGCGTTCTTCATGCTGACGGTGTCCTTCCTGTTCAACTCCAGGATAACCGGCTGCGTCGCCGGCGCCAGACGCTGGCGCCGGGTCCCGCGCTGTCCGATGGTGGACGGGATGAAGCGTGGCCTGTTCTTCTTCGAGCGCTTCCTGCTGGTCGGCGGACGGCTGCCCTGGAACGTGATCCTGGCGCTCGGCATCGGCGGTCCGGTCGACGGGGCGGCGATGCGGGCCTCTCTCGACGCCCTGCAGGCCGACCACCCGATGCTGGGCGTGGGCGTGGTGCAGCACGGGCGCCGGCCGCATTTCGATACCGGCGCGCCGCCGGTCGAGCTGCGGATCGTGCAGCGTTCCACCCCGGAAGACTGGTTCGCGGCGGTGCGGGAGGAGCTGGAGCAGCCGTTCGACCGGCTGCGCGGGCCGCTGCTGCGCGCGGTCTGGCTCCGCAGCCCGGAGGCGAACGAGCTGCTGCTGGTCGCCGACCACTGCATCTGCGACGGACGCTCGATGCTGCTGCTGGCGCGCGAGCTGCTGGACGGGCTGCACGGCATCCGGCCACCCCGGGCGGGCCGGCCGCCGATCGGCTGCATCCAGGACCTGTTCCCGCAGCCGCCGGGTGCGGTGGCGCGGCGGCTCGGCATGGTGTCGCGGGCGAGCGCGATCGGCTGGCTGCTGCGGGGTGCTGGCGACGTGCGCCGGATGCTGCGCCACCTGCGCGGCAGGCGCCCATCGACGCCGGGCTACGTGCTGCGCTGGGAGATCGGGGAGCCGCTGTGCGAGCGGCTGTCGGCGCGGTGCCGGGAGGAGGCGGTGACGCCCTATGCCGCGCTGGCGACGGCGTTCCTGCGCGCCACGCGCACGGTCAGGCCGAAGCGGGCGCGCAACCGGCTGCTCTGCCCGGTCGACGTGCGCGCGCAGGTGCCGGGCCTCGGGCCGGACACGCTGTTCGGCTATCCGGAAACGGTACGGCTGTCGGTGGAGCGCGGCCTGGACGACAATTTCTGGGGCCAGGCGCGCGCCCTGCGCCGGGACCTGACCGTGGCGCGCGCGCGGCTGGACCCGGAGCGCACCCTGCTCAGCGCGGAGCGGCTGCATGGCCTGTCGGACTGGTTCGTCACGCTGCAGCTGCACGGTCGGGCGCGCAACGACCTGATGTTCTCCCATCTCGGCGAGGCGACCCTGCCTCGCCGTCCGGATGCCGCGGCAGCGGACTCGGTGCTGGCGTTCCTGTCCTCGATGCCCTGGCGCGGCAGCACGGCGATCTTCTCGCTGCGCGACCGCGGGGTGATGCGGTTCTGCCTGGTGTCGCGGGAGGAGACGCTGTCCCGGGCGGATGCGGAGCGCCTGCGCGCGGCAGCCACGGCGCGGATCGCCGCCGCCCTGGCTCCCGCCCGCGTTCCGCCCGACATGCTACTCAGGCAGGCGGCGCCCACACCGCATCCTGCACGCTGAGGCGGGACGGAAGCAGGTGCTGGGCGAGAAAGGCATCGGCGATCTTCTGCTGCTCCGCCACCACGTCCGGCGTCATCGGCAAGACGCCGAAGGTCAGCCGGTCCACCGCCCGTCGCACCACCGGCACGGCCAAACCAGTGTCGTCGGCAAGGTACTGGCTGACCTCGGGATGGTGCGCCTGCGCCCACGCGTCGGAGCGCGAGATCTGCGCCAGCACCAGCCGCACCAGGTCCGGGGCGCGGTCGGTGAAGCCGCGCTCGGCCAGGAAGAACTGCCGGTTGCCGACCAGCCCGTCCGCCTGCGCCAGCACACGCGTGGCGCTGCCAGCTTCCGCGGCGGACAGGTAGGGGTCCCAGATCGCCCAGGCGTCGATCCGGCCGCTGTCGAAGGCGGGCCGCGCCGAGCCCGGCACCAGGAACACCGGCTGGATGTCGGCCATGCCAAGTCCGGCCTTGGCGAGTGCTGCGAGGAGTAGCCAGTGCACGTTGGACGCGCGGTTCAGCCCGACCGTCCTGCCCTTCAGGTCGGCGACGGTGCGGATCGGGCTCGACGCCGGCACGATGATCGCCTCGCCGAACGGGGCGACCGGCTCATGGCCGACATAGACCACCCGGTTGCTCGCCGCCTGGGCGAAGATCGGCGGGGCATCGCCGGTGATGCCGAAGTCGATCGCGTCGGCCTGCATCGCCTGCAGCATCTGCGGCCCGGCGGCGAACTCGCTCCAGCTGACCCGGTCCGGCGTGCCGGCGAGGGCCGCTTCCAGCATCCCGGTGTGCTTGAGGATGATCAGCGTGCCGTAGCGCTGGTAGCCGATGCGGATCGTGCGCGCGCCGGCCGCTCCGGCGCGGGCCGCGGTCGCCAGGGGTGACGCCAGGAGGGCGGCGGACAGCATCGAACGTCTGGTCAGGGGCATCGTGCACACTCCATCTCGATCCCGTGCATTGCCTAATTCCACGCCCTGCGCCAGGGTTGCCAACCAGATCGGTCGTTCCGATGTGCTAAATGCAAAGATCCGGAGAACGCCGTGCCGCCCGACTCCATCCAGGCTTCCGACAGCATCGCTCCGGGCGAGCATGCCGCACGGGACACCGACGTGCTGTGGTTCCTGCCGACCCACGGCGACGGGCGTCACCTCGGCTCGCAGGTGGGGGCGCGGCACGTCACCCTGAACTACCTGAGCCAGATCGCGCGGGCCGCGGACGAACTGGGCTATTTCGGCATGCTGCTGCCGACGGGGAAGTCCTGCGAGGATTCCTGGGTGGTGGCGTCGTCGATGATCCCGCTGACGCAGCGGGTGCGGTTCCTGGTCGCGGTACGGCCGGGACTGTCCGAGCCGTCGATGACGGCGCGGATGGCGGCGACATTTGACCGGCTGTCCGGCGGGCGCCTGCTGGTGAACGTGGTGACCGGCGGCGATCCGGCCGAGCTTGCCGGGGACGGCGTGTTCCTCGACCACACCGCACGCTACGAGGCGACCGACGAGTATCTCCACGTTTGGCGCCGCCTGATGGCCGGCGAGACGGTCGACTTCGAAGGCGCGCATCTGCGAAGCAAGAGCGGCAAGCTGCTGTATCCGCCGGTGCAGCAGCCCTATCCGCCGCTGTATTTCGGCGGCTCCTCGGAGGTCGGCCAGAAGGTCGCGGCCGAGCATGTGGACGTATACCTGACCTGGGGCGAGCCGCCGGCGGCGGTGGCGGAGAAGATCGCGGCGGTGCGGGCGCTGGCGGCGGCGCGCGGCCGCACCCTGTCGTTCGGCATCCGGCTGCACGTGATCGTGCGGGAAACCACCGAGGCGGCCTGGGCGGCGGCCGACGCGCTGATCCGCCACGTCAGCGACGAGGACATCGCCAAGGCGCAGGCCGCGTTCTCGCGCTTCGACAGCGTCGGCCAGCAGCGCATGGCCAGCCTGCACCGCGGCGGCCGCGACCAGCTGGAAATCTCGCCCAACCTGTGGGCGGGCGTCGGCCTGGTGCGCGGCGGCGCCGGCAC
>CAXUDP010000092.1:10583-14960 GCA_964249735.1 uncultured Acetobacteraceae bacterium
AAATCTCGCCCAACCTGTGGGCGGGCGTCGGCCTGGTGCGCGGCGGCGCCGGCACAGCGCTGGTCGGCAATCCCGACGAGGTGGCGGCGCGGATGAAGGAGTACATGGCGCTGGGCATCGACCGCTTCATCCTGTCCGGCTATCCGCACCTGGAGGAGTGCTACCGCTTCGCCGAACTGGTGTTCCCCCTGCTGCCGTTGAAGGCCACCACCGGCAACGGCTACGGGCCGGCCCGGAACGCCGGACCGTTCGGCGAGATGATCGCCAATGTCGGCGCGCCCACCCACGGGCGCGGCTGACAGGCGCTAAGGCCTCCGTCCTCGACGGAGTCCGGGACGGCAACCGGGCTGACCCTTGCCTCCTGGTCCAGATGATACTACTTTGCGTATCAACTGGTTCAGGACGCCGCCCATGACCTTGATCTCGCCGATGGCCTTGATGGGATTCGACCCAGCGATGTCCGCGATCGGGTTGGCGGCCGCGGTCGAGCGGGGGCTTCCGGTCACCGCGATCGAGCGGGTCGCCCGGTCGATCGCGCCGTCTGACATCAACGGCTTCCTGTTCCGAATGGTGCCTAAGGCGACGCTGAACCGGCGGCGGGCGGACAGCAGGCTCTCGCCGGAGGAGGGTGACAAGGTGACGCGCCTCGCCTCGGTCTGGGCGCGCGCGGTCGAGGTGTGGAAGTCCGACGAGGCGGCACGGGAGTTCCTGTTCCGGCCACACGCGATGCTCGAAGGGCGCCGTCCGGTCGACGTGGTGATGGCGACCGAGCTCGGCCGCCCGCTGGTGGAGGCGATCCTCGGAGGACTGGAGCACGGCACGGCCGCGTGACGGCCCAAGGAAGGTGACGGCGCAGACACTCGACCGGGTTCTCACCTGCACCCGGATCGGCGATCCGGACGGCGCCTATCCCATCTTCGACGCCACCGGGTCCAAGCTGGCGCCAGGCCGCTGGAACACCGCCAGCAGCCCGATGCTCTACACCTCGGAGCATTATTCGACCGCCATGCTGGAGAAGTTGGTCCGCGGCAGCGGCCAGATGCCGCCCGGCCAGCACGTCATCACGATCACGATCCCGAACGGCGTGTCCTACGAGGTCGTCACCCGCGACAGCCTGCCGGGCTGGGACGACATCTCCTGCGGCGCGTCGCGCGCGCATGGCGAGGCCTGGCAGCAGGGACGGCGGTCGCTGCTGCTGATCGTGCCGTCGGTGATCGCGCGCTCGGAACGGAACTTCCTGCTCAACCCGGACCATCCGGAGTTCGGCCGGGTGACCGGCTCGCTGCACGAGCCGGTGCGCTGGGACGCGCGGCTGTTCCGTTGAATAGCCTGGCCGGTCAGACCGTCTCGTGCACGTCCAGGGCGGCGAGCAGGGCACGACGTGCGGAGCCGAAGCCCGGATCGTCGTGCCGGCGCGGCCGGTCCAGCGTCACCGGCAGCTCGGTGCGGATGCGGCCACGGTCGAGCACCACGGCGCGGTCGCCGAGCAGCAGCGCCTCGTCGACGTCGTGCGTCACCAGCAGCACCGCGCAGCGCCGCTTCTGCCACAGCCGTCCGACCATCGCCTGCATGCGCAGCCGGGTGAGAGCGTCCAGGCTGGCGAACGGCTCGTCCAGCATCAGGAACTCGGGCTCGCGCACCAGGGCACGGGCGATGCCGACCCGCTGCGCCTCGCCGCCGGACAAGGTCAGCGGCCAGGCGTCCAGCCGGTGCCCGAGCCCGACCTCCTCCAGCGCCGCCACCGCCCGGTCGCGCGCGACGCGTCCGGGCTGGCCCCCGGAAAGGCCGAGTGCCACGTTCTCCCAAACCCGGCGCCACGGCAGCAACCGAGCCTCCTGGAATACCACGGCGACGTTGCGCGGGACCAGCACCTGCCCCTCCTCGACCGGATCGAGGCCGGCCAGGGTGCGCAGGAGGGTGGTCTTGCCTGACCCGCTGCGCCCGAGCAGGGCCAGGAACTCGCCGGACCCGATCTGGAGGTCGAGGCGGTCAAGCACGGCGTTGTTGTTGAACCGGCGGGTCAGGCCCTCGATCCGGATCGCCGGCTCCACCGGCCGCTCGTAGCTCATGCCCGACCTCCGTAGGACGGCCGCCAGGCCAGCAGCGTCCGCTCCAGCACGCGCACCACCAGGTCGCTGAAGAGGCCCAGCAGGGCGTAGACCAGCAGCCCGACCAGGATGATGTCGGTGCGCAGGAAGTCCTCGGCGTCCGTCATCATGTGGCCGATGCCGGAGTTGGCGTTCACCTGCTCGGCCACCACCAGCATCAGCCACGAGATCCCGACCGAGAACCGCAGGCCGGTCAGCAGGTCCGGCAGCGCGCCCGGCAGCACGATCTGCCGGACCATCTGGCTGCGCGACAGGCCGAGGGTGCGGCCCATCTCCAGCAGCTTCGGGTCGATCGAGCGTATGCCCTTGTACAGGTTGAGGTAGATCGGGATCATCGAGCCGAGCGCCACCAGCGCCACCTTGGGCAGCTCGCCGATGCCGAACCACAGGATGAACAGCGGCACCAGGGCCAGCGCCGGCAGGGTGCGCAGCATCTGCATCGGCGCGTCGATCGCCTCCTCGCCGAGCCGCGACAGGCCTGCCACCAGGGCGAGCACGATGCCGGCGACGATGGCGATGGCCAGGCCCGAGCCGGCGCGGACCAGCGACACCAGCAGGTTGCGCGGCAGGGTGCCGTCCGCGGTCAGGCCGACCGCCGTGGACAGGATGCGCAGCGGTGAGGCCAGCGTCTGCGGCGATACCAGCCCGGTGGAGGACGCCGCCTGCCAGACCAGCAGCAGCAGCAGCGGCGAGACCGAGCGGCGCAGCAGGCCGGTCGGCAGCAGGCGGCGCGCGCGTCCGCCGGCACCGCCGGACGATCCACGCGCCGCCGCGACAACCGCTTCGGGCGGCCTGACCGTCATGTCGAGCACGATGACATCTCCCTCGTCCCGCAAGGGACATAGGAAGGAACCATCAGATCCGACAAGGGGTCAAGGATTACCCTATCCGATGTCGTTGTTCACAGGTTGTGCGCTGATGAATGCGCTGAGGTTGACGATGCCGCGCGCGGTGACGCTCTGGGTCAGCACGTGGACCGGCCTGCTGACGCCGAGCAGGATCGGGCCGACCTGCAGCCCTTCGGCGGCGGCCTTCAGCAGCGAGTAGCTGATGTTGGCAGCGTCCAGGGTCGGCATGATCAGCAGGTTGGCAGAGCCGCTCAGCCGGCTGTCCGGCACCGTGCGGCTGCGCAGCGCCTCGCTCAGCGCGGTGTCGGCCTGCATCTCGCCGTCCACCTCCAGCTCCGGGGCGGCAACGCGGATCGCGGCCAGGGCCTGGCGCATCTTGCGCGCGGACGCGCTGTCGCTGGAGCCGAAGTTGGAATGCGACAACAGGGCCGCGCGCGGCACCAGCCCGAACTCGCGCACCGCGTCGGCGGCCAGCAGGGTCATCTCGCAGATCTGCTCGGGCGTCGGGTCGACCACCATATGGGTGTCGCAGAAGAACAGGGCGCCGTTGCCCTGGATCAGCGCGGTGAGCGCGTAGACCCGGTTGGCCGCCTTCCTGGCCGGGATCACCGGCAGCACGTAGCGCACCTGCTGCCACCACGCGTTCAGCCCGCCGACCAGGGCGGCGTCGACGATGCCGGCGCGCAGCAGCATGGAGGCGGCGATGGTCGGACGACGGCGCAGCGCGCGCTCGGCCGCCTGCATCGGCAGGCCGCGCCTGGCGACCAGGTGCTGGTACTCGGCGGTCAGCGGCCCGAACAGCTCGGAGGTGTCGGGGTCGATCACCTCCACGTCGTGGTCGAGGTCCAGGCGCAGCCCCATGGAGCGCAGCCTGCCCTCGATCACGCTGCGACGCCCGAGCAGCACCGGCCGGGCGATGCGCTCGTCCACCACCGCCTGGGCGGCACGCAGCGTGCGTTCGTCCTCGCCTTCGGCATAGGCGATTCGCTTGGGGTTCTTGCGTGCGGCCTCGAACACCGGGCGCATCACCTGGCCCGAGCGGTACACCACGTCGTCGAGGTCCTGACGGTAGGCCTCGAAGTCGGCGATCGGCCGCTCGGCGACGCCGGTCTCCATCGCAGCCTTCGCCACCGCCGGCGCCACCACCAGGATCAGGCGCGGGTCGAACGGCTTGGGGATGATGTACTCGGGCCCGAACACCGGGGCGTCGCCGCCATAGGCCGCCGCCACCGCCTCGCTGGCCTCGATCCGGGCGAGCTCGGCGATCGCCTCCACCGCGGCCACCTTCATCGCCTCGTTGATCTCGCGGGCACCACAGTCGAGTGCGCCGCGGAAGATGAACGGGAAGCACAGCACGTTGTTGACCTGGTTCGGGTAGTCCGAGCGGCCGGTGGCGATGATGGCGTCGGGACGCACCGCGC
>CAXUDP010000093.1:0-2444 GCA_964249735.1 uncultured Acetobacteraceae bacterium
CTTGCCGATGGTGGTGGTCTTGCCGGTGCCGTTCACCCCCACCACCAGCACCACGTGCGGCTTGAGCAGGGGGTCTGGCACGAACGGGATCGCCACCGGCTCCAGCACCCGCGCGATCTCCGCCGACAGCGCGTCCCGCACGTCCGCGTCGGTGACGTCGTTGCCGAACCGGGTGCGACGGAACTCGTCGATCACCCGTCCGGCCACCGCTGGCCCCAGGTCAGCCGCGATCAGCAGTTCTTCCAGCTCCTCCAGCGCCGCCTCGTCCAGCCGGCGATGGGTGAAGGCGCTGGCGAGGTTGCCGCCCAGCTTCTGCGTCGACCGCGACAGCCCTTCCTTGAGCCGGTTGAAGAAGCCCAGCGCCATCGTCAGATCCTCGTCCCGTGCAGCCCGCGCGCGTCGGCCTCGACCGCTAGCGCCGCAACCACCTCCCCCGGCCTCCCCGCCTCGACCGCGAACCGCACCGGCGCAAACTGTTCGGAATGCCCGCCGGTCGGCGTTTCCAGCAGCACGCCGAGCGTCCGCCCGACCAGCGCCCGGTGGAAGGCGAGCGCGGTCTCCACCCCCGCCTCGCGCAGCCGCGCCGCGCGCTCGCGACGCAGCGCCACCGGCACCGCCGGCATCCGCGCCGCCGGCGTGCCCGGCCGCTCGCTGTACGGGAACACGTGCAGGTAGGGCAGCGCCTGCTCGCGCACGAAGCCGAGCGTTTCCGCGAACGACGCCTCGTCCTCGGTCGGGAAGCCCGCGATCAGGTCCGCGCCGAAACCGATCCCGGGACGCAGGCGCCGCGCCCGCTCCACCACCCGCGCCGCGTCTGCCACCCCGTGCCGGCGCTTCATCCGCTTCAGCACCAGGTCCGAGCCGGCCTGCAGCGACAGATGCAGGTGCGGCATCAGCCGGGGCTCCTCCGCGATCAGCCGCCACAGCTCCTCGTCGATCTCCACCGGATCCAGCGACGATAGCCGCAGCCGCCCGAGTTCCGGCACCAGCGCCAGCAGCCGGCGCACCAGCTGCCCCAGCGCCGGACGCCCGGGCAGGTCGCTGCCATAGGAGGTGACGTCCACCCCGGTCAGCACCACCTCGCGATACCCCGCGCGCACCAGCGCCCGCACCTGCTCCACCACAGCGCCGACCGGCACAGACCGGCTCGGGCCGCGCCCGAACGGTATGATGCAGAAGGTGCAGCGGTGGTCGCACCCCTGCTGCACCTGCACGAAGGCGCGCGACCGGCCCACGAACTCCGTGACCAGGTGCGCCGCCGTGTCCCGCGCCGCCATGATGTCGGACACCGCGTTTCCGCTGCCGAGCGCCGCCTCGCTCCAGCTGTCCGGCCGCAGCTTGTCCTCGTTGCCCAGCACACGCACCACCCCCGGCAGCGCTCCCCAGGCGCCGGGATCGAGCTGCGCCGCGCAGCCGGTGACCACGATCCGCGCCCCCGGCCGCTCGCGATGAGTGCGCCGGATCGCCTGCCGCGCCTGCCGCTCGGCTTCCGCAGTGACGGCGCAGGTGTTGACGATCACCAGCTCCTCAAGCCCCCCGGCATGCGCGCGCATCACCTCGCTCTCGACCGTGTTCAGCCGGCAGCCGAAGGTGAGGATGTCCGGCCCGCTCACCGCACGCTGTCCAGCGCCACGCTGCCGGTGAACGCCAGCACCGCCGGCCCGGTCAGGCGCACCGGCCCGTCCGCGCGCCAGTCGACCTCCAGCACGCCCCCCGGCATCTCGACCGCCACCCGCCGTCCGGTCAGCCCCCGCCTGGCCGCGTTGACCGCGGCGGCACAGGCGCCGGAGCCGCAGGCGCGCGTCAGCCCGGCGCCGCGCTCCCACACCACCAGGCGCAGCCGCTCGGGCGACAGCACGGTGGCGAAGCCGATGTTGGCCCGCTCCGGGAACAGCGGATCGCGCTCCAGCGCCGGTCCGGCCAGCCCGGGATCGCCCCCATGGCCGAAGAAGGTCGCGTGCGGGTTGCCCATCGAGCACCCGGCCGGGTCGCCCGGGAGCGGCAGGTGCAGCGTGTCAGCCTCCCGCGCCAGCGGCAGCGCGCGCCAGCCGAACGCCGGCACGCCCATCTCCACCTGCACCAGCCCATCCTCCAGCACCCGTGCCGGCAGCCGCCCGGACCGGGTCCGCACCGCCACCGCGCGGCCCGGCACCGCTCCCGCCACCAGCAGCGCCACGCAGCGTGTGGCGTTGCCGCACGCGCCCGCCTCGCTGCCGTCCGGGTTGAAGAAGCGCGCCCCCACCTCGTCCGGCGCCTCGCCCGCCCCCAGCAGCACCAGCTGGTCGCAGCCGATCCCGGTGCGCCGGTCGGCCAGCCGTGCGACCGTTTCCGGCGACAGGTCGAGCGGGCGGACGCGCCCGTCGAGCACGACGAAATCGTTCCCGGCCCCGTGCATCTTGTGGAAGGCGAGCTGCATCGGCGCTCCTATACGGGATCGCGGCTCC
>CAXUDP010000093.1:2544-14601 GCA_964249735.1 uncultured Acetobacteraceae bacterium
CCGAAGGGACGTGTCGCCACCAGGGGAGCCAGAATGATCGACCAGCGCCGCACATCCGTCCGCAGGATCCTGCTGTGCGTCCTGCTCGCCGGGATGCCGCTTCCCCTGGCGCGGGCCGCCGAGATGACCATGACCGCTCCGGACGGCGCCGGCAGCGCCGCAGACCGGGCGATGATGTCGGGGATGAGGTCCATGCAGCAGGCAATGGACCGCGCACCGGTCACCGGCGACCCGGACCACGACTTCGTGTCGATGATGATGCCGCACCATCAGGGCGCGATCGACATGGCCGAGGTCGAGCTGCGCTACGGCCGCGATCCCGGACTGCGCCGCCTGGCCCGGAACGTCATCGCCGCGCAGAAGCACGAGATCGCCACCATGGCCCGCTGGGCCGCCATCCATCCCTCGCCGGCACCCTGACCATGCCCAACCCGAAAGCGCCCATGCCACACCGCGCCTCGATCGTCCCGTTCATGCCATCCGTCCTGCCGCGCCGCATCGCGGCGGCGCTGCTGTGCAGCCTTTCCTGGGGAAGCCTCGCCATGTCCGCCGACCAGCCCCACCATCCCGCTTCCCCCTACCCCGTCGAAGGACGCAGCATGAGCGAGGTCGAAGCAGACCTCGCCGCCGGCCGTGTGACCGCGGCAGCACTGGTGCGCGCCTACACCGCGCGGATCGCCGCGATCGACCACGCCGGCCCGTCGCTGCACGCGGTGCTGGTGCTGAACCCGGACGCGCTCGCCGAGGCAGAAGCCAGCGACCGGCGACGCGCCGCCGGCCATCCCCTGCCGCTCGACGGGGTTCCGGTGCTGATCAAGGACAACATCGAGACCAGGGACCCGATGCCGACCACCGCCGGCTCGCTGGCCCTTCAGCACAACCTCACCGGCCGCGACTCGCCGCTGGTGGCGCGTCTGCGTGCGGCCGGCGCGGTGATCCTGGGCAAGACCAACCTGTCCGAATGGGCCAACATGCGCGGCTCGCGCTCGGTCAGCGGCTGGAGCGGCGTCGGCGGCCTGACGCGCAACGCCTTCGCGCTGGACCGCTCCGCCTGCGGCTCCTCCTCGGGCAGCGGCGTCGCGGTGTCCGCCTCGCTGGCCGCCGCCGCGATCGGCACCGAGACCGACGGCTCCGTCACCTGCCCGGCCTCCATCAGCGGCCTGGTCGGCCTGAAGCCCACGGTCGGGCTGATCCCGCGCACCCACATCATCCCGATCTCGGCGACCCAGGACACCGCCGGACCGATGACCCGCACAGTCGCCGATACCGCCCGGCTGCTCGACGTGATCGCCGGCAGCGACCCGTCCGACCCTGCCACCCGGGACGCCGACGCCCACCGCACCGACTACCTGGCCGCGCTCGACGCCGGCGCGCTGAAGGGCCGACGCATCGGGGTGATGCGCTTCGCCGCCGGCTACCATCCCGAGCTCGACCAGGCGTTCGACGCCGCCCTCGCCGTGCTCCGGCAGGGGGGCGCCACGCTGGTGGAGATCCCGAGCTTCCCCGACCTCGACGCGATCGGCAACGACGAGCAGACCGTGCTGCTATGCGAGCTCAAGGACGGGCTGAACAGCTACCTCGCCGGCACCCCGGCGAAGGGCCAGCCGGCCACGCTGGCTGCGCTGATCGCCTTCAACCAGGCGCACCACGACCGCGAGCTCGGCCTGTTCGGCCAGGAGCTGTTCCTGAAGGCGGAGGCGACGAAAGGCCTCGACGACCCCGCGTATCGCAGCGCACGCGACAACGCCCACCGCCGCGCCGGCCCGGAAGGGATCGACCGGCTGCTGGCCACCAGCCACCTCGACGCCCTGGTGGCGCCGACCGGAGCCCCCGCCTGGCTGATCGACACGATCGACGGCGACCACGACATGGGCAGCGCCGGCACCCTGCCGGCGGTGGCGGGCTACCCGCACCTCACCGTGCCGATGGCGCTGGTCTCCGGCCTGCCGGTGGGCCTGTCCTTCATCGGCCCGGCCTGGTCGGAAGGGAGGCTGCTGGCGCTCGGCTACGCGTTCGAGCAGGCCAACCACCTCACCCTCCAGCCCGGCTACCACCCGTCACTCGCCGACGACGCAGCAAGCCGGGCCCTGCTGCGCCCGGTGCACGACGAATGAGTTCGTCCCGCGACAGCGAGCAGCTGGCGGCGTCCTGCCTCGACGCGCCGGCCCGGGACCCCCGCCTGCTCCCGGACATGGCGGCGGTCGCGCCGATCGCGGCTTGGCGTGCCCTGCCCGCGCTGATCAGCCGGACCTGCTGACCGGGGTAGCTTGCAGCAACACGCTGGACCGCCGCGAACGCGCGCCGTCCGGATGCGTTCCCGCCTCGGACCATCCAGGACACGCCCATGCAGCAGAGCCTCACCTACCGCGACTGCCGCTACGTGATCGGCCCGGAAAGCGACCGCGGCCGCAGCTGGACGATCTTTCCCGAGGATGGTCCGGAAGCCGGCGCCGCCCGCGGCACCGCGCGCAGCGAAGGACTGCGCGGCTCGTTCAAGGTCGCGGTACACACTGCGCAACAAGCGATCGACCGCTGGATCGCCACCGACGGCGCCTGACCGGCCACCTGCCCGGATCGCTCCGCACGGCAGCCGCGACGCGGTTTTCCTGGCTTTTGCCGGTGCGGCCTCCTATGTGCGCGTCATCAACACCGATCGCATCCGTCCGTACGGCCCGTCGCACGCAGCGTCGGCAGCCGGGCAGCCGGCCGCGCGCGCCGATGGACGGTTCCCGATGCCCTTTCCCGCCACCCACCCTTCCCTTGCCCGTGCCCTTGCCGCGCGCGGCTATGAGGAGCCGACTCCGGTCCAGCTCGCGGTGCTGCAGCCGGACACCGAGGGGCGTGACCTGCTGGTGTCGGCGCAGACCGGGTCCGGCAAGACCGTCGCCTACGGCCTCGCCGCCGCCCCCACCCTGCTCGGCGACGCCGAGCGCTTCGGCCGCGCCACCGCCCCCCTAGCGCTGGTGATCGCACCGACCCGCGAGCTCGCGGTGCAGGTACACAAGGAGCTGTCCTGGCTCTACGCCGAGGCGGGTGCCCGCATCGTCGCCTGCATCGGCGGCATGGACGTGCGCCGCGAGGCACGCGCGCTGGAAGGCGGCTGCCACATCGTGGTCGGCACCCCGGGCCGGCTGTGCGACCACCTGTCCCGCGGCCGCCTCGACACCTCCGCGATCCGCGTCGTCGTGCTCGACGAGGCCGACGAGATGCTCGACCTCGGCTTCAAGGACGAGCTCGACCAGATCCTCGACACCATGCCGCCGGTGCGGCGCACCCTGCTGTTCTCCGCCACCATCGCCCGTGAGATCGCCTCGCTGGCCCGCAAGTACCAGCGCGACGCGCTGCGCATCGACACCCAGTCCGGCACCCGCCAGCACGCCGACATCGAGTACCGCGCCGTGCTGGCCGCCCCGCACGAGGCCGAGCACGCGGTGGTCAACGTGCTGCGCTGGTTCGAAAGCCCGACCGCGATGGTGTTCTGCTCCACCCGCGAGATGGTGCGGCACATGCACGGCTCCCTGCTGGAGCGCGGCTTCAGCTCCGTGGCGCTGTCCGGCGAGCTCAGCCAGACCGAGCGTACTCGTGCGCTGGACGCGCTGCGGTCCGGCGGCGCCCGCGTCTGCGTCGCCACCGACGTGGCGGCGCGCGGCATCGACCTGCCCGACCTCGGCCTGGTGATCCACGCCGCCCTGCCCACCGACAGCGCCACCCTGCTGCACCGATCCGGCCGCACCGGCCGCGCCGGACGCAAGGGCACCTGCGTGCTGGTGGTGCCGCAGATCCGCCGTCGCAAGGCGGAGCAACTGCTGTCGGGCGCCCGTGTGCAGGCGCACTGGAGCGGCGCTCCCACCGCTGACGAGATACGCGCCCGCGACGGCGAGCGCCTGCTGGCCGACCCGATCCTCCTCGAGGAGCCGACCCCGGAGGACCAGGCGCTGGCGCAGTCGCTGCTCGCCGGCCGCACCCCCGACGACATCGCCGCCGCCCTGGTGCGCCTGTACCGAGCCCGCCTGCCCGACCCCGAGGAGATACGGACCGTGCAGCCTGGCCCCGAGCGGCGCAGCCCTTATGAGGAGCGGCGCGGCTCCTACGAGGAGCGCGCCGAGCGCACGCCGCGCGCGCCGCGTCCCGCGGACGACCACGCGAGCGGACCAGGCGTGTGGTTCGGCATGCCGATCGGCCGGCAGGACAAGGCCGACCCGAAATGGCTGGTGCCGCTGATCTGCCGCCTGGGTGCCGTGACCAAGCGCGACATCGGCCTGATCCGGATCCTCGACACCGAGACCCGCTTCGAGATCAGCCCCGCGATGGCGGCGCGCTTCACCGAGGCCGTGTCGGCGGCCGACGATGACGAGGTGCGGATCGTGCCGGCCACGGCGCCGTCGCCCGGACAGGGTTCGCGTATCCATGCCGCTCCCCCGTCGGCCGGACCGCCGGCGCGACGCGCCGCCGCTCCCGCGCCGCGTTCCCGCACCGCGCCGAAGCTGCACTCGTCGCGCAAGCGCGCCTCCTGAGGGCGTCCGGCCAGATGGTTCGACGCCGGGAACCGGGGGCAGGAACCGCTCCGCCGTCCGGCAGACGATCCGGTCCGGCTTCTCGGCCGTGACATGGTCAGCATCTATCCGCAGGCCCCGGACGAAGTGGAACTCGGCGAAGATCCACGTGAACCACCGGCTCAGCCTGCCCACATCGCCGCCGTATTCGAAACAAGGGTTGCCCAAGGCTGCCACCTTCGGGATCGCCACGTTCGCGTTCCTCCACACGAAGCGAGTGCCGACATGACTGCTCGGCGGGTGCAAGTCCCCGTTAACTCCAGCCCGGCCGAGAACGCGTCGCAGACCGGGTCTGTCGGCAGCCCTATCGTCTCTAAGAACTGCCCGATCGGCCTCCGTTCGACATGACATGCGTCCACGTCCAGCAGCGGAAGAACGTGAGGAAGCTCGTGGTCCCGGTTCTGCCCTGGCACGACGGTTGCATCGCACCAGGGCCGGCAGCCGCTCCCACACGCCAGTCTGGACCACCGGATAAGCGTCCGAGCGGCTTTCCGGCAAGGTCCCAGCACCTCCGGCACCGCCCATCCATCGTCTGGCGCAGGTTCTGCGGCGCTGCATTCGCCGGCGGCCGGCACGCCTCGATCAGCGGCCCAGGCCCGTCCGCTGCTCATCCGTCGGCATCCAGGTCTTGCCTCCGAAGGCCAGCGGAACGCCAGACGGCGACAAACAGGTCCGAGTTCCAGCAGGCCCTGGCCTTGTCAGCGTGCAGGAGGCAAGGTCGACTGACGCGGCAGGTCGTGGCCGGGTTCGTCCTGCTCCGCGCAGACCATGGCGGAGCGGGGACATCGATTTCGGAGCCATGGTGTCGTCCAGCAGGATCCTCATCGGCTCGATCGTCCTGGGCATGATCGCGTCGGCTCCGGCACGGGCCGACATGCTCGTTTCGGTGCGGCCAGGTGTCGCCTGCACGTCCGCAGACGCGCTGGCACGACTCACGCGGCCGGACGGCAGCAGCCGCAGCACGCCGGCGAACGCCACGGCCGATGCCCGGGAGATCGCGCGCCGCGGCGGATGCTTTCCGTTCGGGCCGGGCATGACGGTCTTTCCCCACTCGATCCGGCGCCAGACCAGCATCGTCACCGCCTACGCGATCGACGATACGGGTCCGCTGACGGTGTATGTGGCGAACATCGATTTCGAGCGGGCCGCAGCGTCGGACGGTCGTGGCGCCGGCCTTGTCCGGTCCCGGCCACCGCCGATCCCGCAGGACACGGCTGCAGCACCGTCGGCGGATCGGCCGGCTGCCGTGGCCGGGCCGGGCGGCACGCGCCGGAGCCTTTCCACCGGGCTCCTGTCGCTGGGGATGACGACGCGCGACGCCAGGCGCAGGTTCGCCGGCGCCTATGTCGTCTTCGACCTTGCCGGATCGGGAGATGGTCGGGACGCCGGGTTCGTTGCGGAAACGCCCGACCAGAGCGAGCGATACGAGGTGCGCAGCCATGCCGGCACGGTCTTCCTCGTGATGCATGCTGTCCGGTTCGCGCGCGGCCACCAGCAGGTCCTGTCGGCGCTGGTCGATCGCCTGCTGGCGCGGTACGGAACCGGCCCCACCCTCGTCACCCTGCCGGGCGCCGCCGCCGGCGCGGCCGCGCCGTCGATACCGCCGCAGCCCGGCTGGCAGCGCGACTGGATCGGCCATCCGGTCGTCATGGCACCGCGCGACAGCGTGGAGGACGCCACCCGGAACGCCGGCGGTCTGGCCCGCTGCGCGCAACAGATGGCGCTGCTCGACCCGTCCGACACCGGGGACAGGCCGACCGCGGACGGGCGGCCGACCGTGCCGGCTGGACAGGGCCCGGACGCGCCATCGTGCGGCAGGGAGGTCCTGGTCCGGTTGGAGCCGGGCACCATACCCAGCGTCGCCGGACGTCTGCTGGTCATCCTGGCCGACCAGCCGCATGAGCCCTCGATCGAGCCGGATGCGGCGCAGGCGGAGACGCCGGTCCGTTAGGATCACCGGCTCGACGGCAGAGGGAAAGGCTTCCCGCGAGTTGGAGAAGGTGCCCAGGCCAGAACGAGCCGGACTCCTGGAGCGGGAAGGTCGCCGTAGCACGGCATAAGCGCTGACAAGCCCCGGCATGCAACGACGTCCCTTGCCGGCAGCGTCACTGCATCCAGAACGCCCTCGGCAGCTTCAAGGACCGGCGTCCTGTCGCCTCACGCTGCAACGGATGGGACGCTTTGAGCCCGACCACCGCATTCCGCACGTCATCTTCGATTGACGACGGGTCCGTAATGACCTAACGTATCTACACACTCGTCGTATAAGCATTTGACGAAACCAGGCAGACGCCGGCTTCCGCCGGTCGACGACGCACCGCTCATCTGGAACATCTCGCCGGCTGTAGGTTTCGCGAGGATGCACGTTGAGGGCTTGGCTGTCTTCATGAAGACGGCGGCAGCTTGTCTGCATGCCGATCACTACTGCATCTACCAGGCTTCAGTCCCCTGATATTCAATGAAACAGACAAGGATCGGCACCAGCGATGTGCATGCCGACCTGATCCAGGTCGCGAAGCTCGGCATGTCGACCTCGACACGCAACCGTGTTCTGGTAGCGGAAGAGGATCTCCCCTGGACGGCGAGTGACAACAGCGTCGTTTCTTGATCTACGCAGTCCTGTTCGACAAAGCCAGCAATGTCGACTGCATCCCAGGCAGCAACGCAAGAGTCGTGGGATCGCGATACATTGTCATCATACAGAACAGGCACTCCGGCCGCATCCGTATGAAGTAGCCTAGCGTCCTGACACGGCGGCCCGATCGATCGGCTGTTCGTATCGATGCCAGCGCTTTTCGAACCCGGCAAGGATACGCACACGTATCCCGCACAGAACAGCCGCCGGACCTAGCCGTTTTCCGGATCATGAACGAGGCGAAAGCCTTCTTCATGCTCCTGTTTGGTCACATCGTCCCTGACCACCAGCATCATTCTTTTGGTCCTATAAAGGAGAATACCTTCATCATGAAGGATGTTGCCCTTTCCACGATCACGTTGACGATCCTCATGCTTGGCAGCGCCTACGCGCAAAATGCTCCGGTGACCGGCACGTCCACCTTCACCAAGACCGGCAACTCGACTACGGCAAACGATGCCGTGGTCAACATGAACTATAGTGGTGCGGGTAGCGGGACGAACGGTCCCACCACGGCTCAGCTCGCTCTGAACATGACGTGCGGCAAGACGAACTTCTACACCGCGACGGGTGTCGGCGAGGAAGACTGCATCAACGTCACCGGCCGGCAGGGCGGAACCGGCGACATGAGCGGCGCACTGTTCAACCTGGAGAACACCGGCGGCGGCTTCCTGAACGTGATCAAGGCGACCCTCGGCCCCGTGAACACCAGCACCAACACGTCACCCTATACGCTCAACGTGCAAATGGGCGTCATGAACCCGTCAGGCTCCTTCGCCAACAACAATTTCTTCGAAACCACCTACGGCTTTGCCGCCAACATGACCAGCGGTCAAGGCGAGTCCGCGATCTACGTTGGCAACACGGGCAGCGGCACCTGGAAGAACTTCTTTGAGGGAAGCACCACCGCCCTTGGCTCGACATTGACCATCGACGACCTCGGTGACTACATTTCGCCTACCGGCACGATCAACGTCAAGGCCGTGCTGGGCGATCTCACGGCTGCTCAGGTCACCGTGTCGGGCAGCATGAGGACGCTGGCTCAAACGTTCGGCAACTACCTGCCGCTCGCCGCTGGCGCCACCGTGCCGCTCACCGGCGCGCTCTACCTCGAGACCGGGCACGGCTCGACGCCGGCAGTTCTGCCCGATCCGGACGGCGGCAGCACAACGATCGGCTGGAACTCCAACACGCATGAGCTGGCGGTCACCAACAACGCCGGAAACGCGAACACCTTCTCGGTCCAGAACAACAGCACCTCCGGCTTTGCCGCCCTGACCGCACGCGGTGCGGATCTCGCCTACAACGTGGGCGCTGCCTTTGAGCATGCCGCATTCGGTTGGGCGACGCGATGCAACCTGCGTGGTGGCCTGGGATGCGATTTCGTGGAAGCATCGCGCTACGACGGCTCGTCCAACGCGCACGAACTTGCGCCTCCGTTCGAACTTCTGCAGACCGGCGGAGAATTCACCGCCCCTCCAACCACGATCGTAATCTCGACGACAGCGGGCAGCACCACGGCAACCGTCGTACAAGGCACTGCTCCGGTTTCTGCAAATGCCGGCCAGAACATCACCTCGGAGGAGTTTCCGAACTACATCGCCGAGGGGGCGGTAATCAGTTCGGTCAGTGGCAGCACCATCACCATGTCCAAGCCAGCGGTGGTCACCAACGGTTATCTGACAGTGGAGTACGGCCCGACTGCCTATGGCCAGTACAACTGGTTCGAGGCAACCGAGACCGGGCCGGTCAACGTGTATACCTTCGTCAACTCGTTTGGTGGCGCAATGCATGATCCCTTCATGGTCTGGGATCGCGTCAACGGGCGTGTGGGACTGGACAGCGGCAACTCGCCGTCGTCGCTCCTTGATGCCTACACGCCTGTGGGCGCGCAGGGCATCTCCAGCGGCATCTACGATGGAGGGCGTCAGTCCTATGGTTACGGCTCCGTCGCCTTCAACGCCACCGTCACGCCGGGCACCGTGCCCACGTCCGCCGACACGGTCCTGCACACCTTTCTCGTCGGCACCAACCAGGCCAACATCTGGACCTACGGTGGATCCGGTCTGACTCCCAAGATGGTTTTCGGGGAAATCAACTCCGGCACCAATCCCTTCGAGGTTTATCTCGATGGATCATGGCAGTCGCGCCAGGTCGCCTCGCCGGTGACCGCCCAGAGCGCCTCCTACACCTTCACCAGGAGCGACTGCGGAACGACGATCCGGGACACCGGAACAACTGCTCATAACGACACGGTGCCGACAGGACTTCCGATCGGTTGCAGCATCTATGTGATCCAGGCGGGCGCGGGGACGGGCATCGTCAAGTTCGTCGGCGCGACCGGCGAAACGGTCGAGCAGAACGGCTCGGGCACTCTGCTCCATGCAACCACCACGCAGTTCGCCAAGGCGACCCTGATGATCGACAGTTCGTCCACCGTCCTGCTCGGCGGCAACGTGCAGTAGCTGGACCGCGAGTATGTTGTCATGCCGGGGGCCTGTGGCTCGAGGTCCACGGCATGTCGGGGCTGGCAGCACGAGCCAGCCATCCGACAGACCTGGCGACCACTGCGCCTTCTTCTCGGCCATCTACATGATCGTGACGACTGCCTTTGGCTGCATTATGAGGTTTGAGCCTGGGCGTGCGGCCAGGACCATCACGGCAGCCTCAGTCACCTGACGTGCCGGCGGCCGTAGCAAACTCAATGCTGCGGCCGATCCTCGCGATCCTTTCCCACCGGTTCAAGGCAAGGGTGAGCTGGGAGACAGGAAGTTCACTACCATCCGACCGGGAGCACGACAGCTGCTGCACCTGCTCGTTCAGGTGGATGGACCTGCCCGTTGACAGCAGACCTGGAGGCGTGTCGGCTGTCGCGATGCGAAACCGAGCGGATGGCGCAACGATGCCGGGATGTCCTGTCACGCGTGCTCGTCGCCGTCCCTGATGCATCCATCGGTTGTCGGGCTCGATCTTCGTAGATAGCCGGCAGCGCCTCTCCATGGATGCGCCTGCAGGCCTTTTCCCGCATGTCGTTCGGTGCCGGGGCCGGTTCCGGGCAGGCACCGCGCATCGACCACGCCCGTTCCGGCTGGGGCGCAAGGCGATCCCGCACCTCCCGCTCGCCGTCCTCGCCGCCGCGTTGCGGGCCTGTCCCGCGCTGGCCGTACCGCCGCCCGCGCCCATCCTGCCGACGCCGCACCTGCCGCCCAACGGCGTCGTCCCGCCGCTCCAGCTCGCCCAGGCGATCGCCAAGGCCAAGGCGGGCCGAACCGTGCAGGTCTGCATCGCCGGCGACAGCACGTCGAGCACCGCAACGATCGGCACCCCGAACGGCGTGCACCTCACCGACGGCCTGTGGTACTCGCTGATGCGCGCGTTCGCCGACCAGAATCCCGGCGTGCGCTTCGCGTTCCAGAACTATGCGATTCCCGGCACCACCATGGGGCAGTTCACGAACGCGAGCGCCCATGACCGCGCCGTCGCTGCCGGCCTCACCTGGTACGCCGACCGCGCGCGCAAGTGGTACCAGTATGTCGGGCTGCATACGCCCTGCGACGTCGCCATCCTGAACTGGGGCGTCAACGACGGCTGGAACGTCGGCCCCGACCTGGTGAAAGCCGTGATCGCCGCCACACAGGCAAATGGCACGCCCGGCGTGATCTGGATGACGGGCGGCGTCGCCAACCCGGCGGTCGACCGCAACCCCGCCAACCAAGCCGGCTTCGTCGCGGTGCCCTCGCTGCTACGCGCCATGACAGCACTCGGCTCGGCCGGCTTCACCGCCGTGCCCGCCGGCTACCCGTCCTCCCTCGGCCTGATCGACGTCGGCCGGTTCTTCCAGATGGCCACCCTGGGCAGGGACTACGGCAACCAGACGGCGGTGGACGCCACCCCCTCGCTCGCCACGCGCACCGCGACCCTCACCCCCTCCGCCAGCTACGCGCTCCCCGCGACCGACGGCGACCTCGACCTCCAGGCGACCTTCCCCGGCGCCCTCGCCATGCCCAGGGGGATCTTCTTCACCGTCGGCTCGTTCGACGGCGACCGCTACAATGATCCGGTCGTCTACGTCACGCCGAGCGGACACGGCGGCGTCTACATCAACTATTCGGCCGGCAGCACCGTGCGCTTCGGCCCGATCTACGGTCCGGCCGGCGGCACGGACCTCACCGTCGAGATCGCGGTCAAGCAGGACTTCCTGACCGTGGTGGTCAACGGCAACATCGTGCAGCGGACCGTCATCAAGCCGACCGCGCCGTTCACGCCCCGCATCACCGTCGACCACGGCCCGGGCCAGGCCGTGGTCGTTACCAGGTTCGTCAAGGGGGTGGCGCGGCAGTATGCCCCGATCCTGGACGAGCAGCAGACCTATGGCACGGCCGGGCCCACCCCCGGTCCTGGCGGCGGGAACGGCATCAACCATCCCGCCTCGGACGCCTGGAACGCCATCTGGGGCCCGGTGATCGCGCAGTCCGATCTCGGCCTGCTGCGCTACGCCGCGTCCCGCTACGCGCTCGGCGGCCTGGCCGCCGCGGGACGCACCCGCGCCACCGCCTACCCGATCTACGCCGACACAGACACCTTCACCACGGTCGCGACCGGCGCCGGCGCCGCCCTGCCCGACTATCCGGTCGGCGAGCCGATCACGGTGTTCAACGACGGCGCCAACCCTCTCGCCATCTGGCCGAACGGCGACGCCGACCGCATCGGCACCCGGCCGCCCGGTGCGGCGTCGACCCTCATACCCGGCGCGATGGCGGTGTTCGAGCGCGACCGGCCGCTGCACTGGTTCCCGGTCCGGTAGGACTCAGGACCCCTGCAGCACGGTGCGCATTGGCGCCTGTGGGTTTTGCGCGCGGTGTCGCAGCA